>JAFKJW010000074.1:0-24979 GCA_017305925.1 Hyphomicrobiales bacterium
TCGTTGCAGCGGGGCATGTCTTCGAGACCGTGTGGCGCATCCGTCCGCCGCTCGGCGGGCCGGGCCTGCTGTCCGGCTGGAGCGACCTGGCCGCCTTTGCCGGCATCGGCGGCCTTTGGATGGCGCTGTTCATGTTCACCTTGGCCAAGCCGGAGCGGATCGGCTTTTGGCGGGGGAGGCTTGCGCATGGCTGAGCGCGCGCGCCGTCCCGAAAAGCGCGACGTATGGCCGGGAGCGCTCGTCGCTTTCGGTATCGGCCTTCTCGTCTTCCTTGCCGTGTCGGCGGCCGCGCTGAAGCTCATCTTCGACACCGCGCCGCTCTGGCCGCCGCCCGGTCCCGCGGCGGAGAGCTCCGATCGGAGCCCAGCCTTGCAGCGCGTGCCGGAGAGCGATCTCGCGGCCTTCCGCAGCAGCGAAGACAAGGAACTTGCGGTGCTCGGCTGGATCGACCGTTCCGCCGGCATTGCCCGCATCCCGATCGAAGACGCGATGAAGCTGGTCGCGCAAGACGGACCACCGGATTGGGAGAAGAATGCCGACGTGCCGGACGGCACATGCGCCCTGCTGGCAAAAAACGTTCCGCGTGCGCCGCGAGCCGCAAGCTGCCGCGACGGGCCGTCGGCGGGGGCCGGGCCATGAAACCTTTGTTGCTCCTGCTCTGCCTGCTGGCGGCCTGGCCCGTTCATGCCGCCGAGCGCCCGCGCTTCGAGCCGAGGATCGGCGCGCAGCTCGACCTTGAACGCAGCTTCCGCGACGCTTCCGGGACGGAAGCGAGCCTCTCGGCCGTGCTTGGCGACCGCCCGGCGCTGCTGGTCTTCGGATACGACAAATGCCCCAACCTGTGCGGCGTCACGCAGCAGGCGGTCGCCTCCGACCTGAAAAAGACCGGCCTCGATCCGTCGACCTACCGGGCGCTGTTCGTGTCGATCGACCCCGACGAAACGACGCAGGACGCGGCCGCGGCGAAGGCCGAGATAGCGGGCGCGGCTGGCGCGCGCGGCCTGACGGCCTGGCGTTTCCTGACCGGCGTCGGCGGCAGCGGCGCGGACCTTGCCGCGGAGGCGGGCATGACCTTCGAGCGACGCGGCCGCATCGACCAATATGTCCATCCCATCGCGGTGCTGGCGGTCACGCCGCAGGGGCGGGTTTCGCGCGTCCTGCCGGCGCTCGATTTCGAACCGCGGGATCTCAGGCTCGCGCTGGTCGAGGCGTCGGCTGGAAAACTGGGTTCCATCGCCGACCATGTGTTCCTGCTCTGCGCCGGCTTCGATGCGTCGAAAGGGCAGTACACTCCCGTGATCCAAGCGATGCTGAAAGTGGCGGGCTGGATCACCATGCTTCTGCTTGGTGCAGGCCTCCTGCTGCTCTCGACCCGGAGGCGGGTGTGAGCTTCGGCATCCCCTTCGCGCCGGGCGAGGCGTCGTCGAGCGCCGGCAGCGTCGACACGTTGTTCTATGCGCTGCTCGGCTTCACCGGGGCGCTCGGCGGGTTCCTGACGCTGCTGGTCGTCGGCTATGCGGTCAAGTACCGGGCAGGCTCCGGCGCGAACCGCACCGGCGAACGCGGCCGCAGCCTGCCGCTGGAAATCGGCTGGACGCTCGCCAGCCTGGTCATCGCCTTCGCCATCTTCGGCTGGGGGGCGACGCTGTTCGTGCGGCGGGATCACCCGCCCGCCGACGCGCTGCAAATCGCCGGGCTCGGCAAGCAGTGGATGTGGGAATTCCGCCACCCCGGCGGCCAGCGCGAGATCGACGAGCTGCATGTCCCCGTCGGCAAGCCGGTGGTGGTGTCGCTGGCGTCGCAGGACGTCATTCATTCCTTCTTCGTGCCGGCTTTCCGGGTCAAGCAGGATGCCGTGCCCGGGCGCACCACCCATGTCTGGTTCACCGCCACCGAACCCGGCCGCTATCATCTGTTCTGCGCCGAATATTGCGGCACGCAGCATTCGGAAATGGGCGGCTGGGTCGATGTCCTGCCGCCCGAGCAATATGCGGCGTGGCTGTCCGGCCAGGGCGAGGGCGAGACGCTGGCCGCCGCCGGTGAAAAGCTTTTCCGGGCGCTCGGCTGCTCCGGCTGCCACGGCGCTTCCTCGAAGGTGCGGGCGCCGCCGCTGGACAATGTCTACGGCCGCCCGGTGGCGCTTGCCAACCGTTCGACAGTGATCGCCGACGAGCGCTACCTGCGCGACTCGATCCTGCAGCCGGCGAAGGAAGTCGCCGCCGGCTACGAACCGGTGATGCCGAGCTTCGACGGGCTGGTCGACGAGGCCGAGTTGCAGATGTTGCTGGCCTATCTGAAGTCGCTGTCGCCGCAGGGCCCGCCGAACAATGAGGCAATCCGATGAGCAGCGATGCCGCAACGCAGCTGAGCTATCTGGACGAGGGCGCGGGGCCGCGCGCCTGGCTGCTGACCACCGACCACAAGCGCGTGGCCTGGCTTTATCTCGTCTCGCTGACGGCCTTCTTCTTCCTCGGCGGCGCTTTTGCCGTGCTGATGCGTCTCGAACTGGCGACGCCCGGCGGCGACCTGGTTTCCGACGACGTCTACAACCGCCTGTTCTCGCTGCACGGCATCATCATGGTGTGGTTCTTTCTCGTGCCGTCGATTCCGGCGACGCTCGGCAACTTCCTTCTGCCGCTGATGATCGGCGCGCGCGACCTTGCTTTCCCGCGGCTCAATCTGGCGAGCTGGTACGTCTTCGTCTTCGGCAGCCTGTTCGCGCTGTTCTCGGTGCTGGCCGGCGGCGTCGACACCGGCTGGACGTTCTACACGCCGCTCTCGACGCTCTACGCCAACGGCTTCGTCTCGACCGCGGCGATGGGCGTCTTCATCGTCGGCTTTTCGAGCATCATGACCGGCATCAACTTCATCGTCACCGTGCATACGCTGCGCGCGCCGGGCCTGACCTGGTTCCGCCTGCCTATCTTCGTGTGGACGATCTACGCGACGGCGCTGGTGATGGTGCTCGCCACGCCCGTGCTCGCCGCCTCGCTGATCCTGATCGTGCTCGAACGGGTCTTCGGCATCGGTATCTTCAACCCCGACCTCGGCGGCGACCCGCTGCTGTTCCAGCATCTGTTCTGGTTCTACTCGCACCCGGCGGTCTACATCATGATCCTGCCCGGCATGGGCGTGGTGTCGGAGGTGCTGCCCTGCTTCAGCCGGCGGCCGCTGTTCGGCTACAAGGCGGTGGCGCTGTCCTCGATGGCGATCGCCGTCTTCGGCTTCCTGGTCTGGGGCCACCATATGTTCGTCTCCGGCCAGTCGGCCTATGCGGGGGTGATCTTTTCCTTCCTCTCCTTCTGCGTCGCCATCCCGTCGGCGATCAAGGTGTTCAACTGGAGCCTCACGCTGCGCAAGGGCGAGATCACCTTCGAGGCGCCGATGCTCTACGCGCTGTTTTTCCTGGCGCTGTTCACCTTCGGCGGCCTGGCCGGGCTGTTTCTCGCCGCGCTCGCCGTCGACGTGCATGTCCACGACACCTATTTCGTGGTCGCGCACTTCCACTACATCATGGTCGGCGGCATGGTGACGGCCTATATGGCCGGGCTGCATTTCTGGTGGCCGAAGATGACCGGCCGGATGTATTCCGAGACCTGGGGCCGCATCGCCGCTGCCGCCACCTTCATCGGCTTCAACCTGACCTTCTTCCCGCAGTTCGTGCTGGGCTTCCTCGGCATGCCGCGGCGCTATCATACCTATCCGCCGGAGTTCCAGTTCTGGCACGTGCTTTCCTCGGCCGGCGCGGTGGTGCTGGCGGCCGGCTACCTGATGCCGCTTTTCTATCTCGGCTGGTCGCTGTTCCGCGGCGCCAGGGCGCCGGACAATCCCTGGGGCGCGACCGGGCTGGAATGGCAGACGGCATCGCCGCCGCCGCCGCACAATTTCGAGCGGATGCCGAGGGTGTCGCGGCCGCCCTACGCCTATGCGATGAAAGGACTGAAGCACGAGCGCTTCAGCCCACACAAGGAAACCACGGGGGAGACCGCGGCATGAGCGCGTCGACCCGGAGCGTCGCCTTCGACACGCCGGCGCGCGAGAAGGCCGCCGACGCCTTCGGCATGTGGGTGTTCGTCGGTTCCGAGGCGATGCTGTTCGGCGCCGTCATGCTGGTCTTCTTCGTCGCCCGCGTCAGCTACGGGCCAGCCTTCGCGGCGGCGTCGAAGCACCTGTCGCTGACGCTCGGCACCCTCAACACCGCCGTCCTGATCACCTCAAGCTTCACCATGGCGCTGGCGCATTTCTATTCCGACGCGCGGCGCTGGCGCGCCGCCGTTGGGACCCTGGCGGCGACCGCGCTGCTCGGCATCGCTTTCCTCGCCATCAAGGGCACGGAATATGCGATGGAATTCCATGAAGGGATTGCGCCTGTGCTGGGCGCGCCCTTTACCTTCGACGGCCCCGATCCGGTCCACGCTGCCTTCTTCTTCGGCCTGTATTTCACGATGACGGCGCTGCACGGCCTGCATCTGGCCTGCGGCATCATCGTCGTCGCCGGTCTGCTCGCGCTGTGGCGCGGCGCCGACGCCTCGAGCCGCAAGCGGCGCGTGCAGGCTGTCGGTCTCTACTGGCATTTCGTCGATGTCGTGTGGGTGTTTCTCTTCCCCGTGCTCTACCTGATCAACCGGTGAGTCGCGTCATGAGCGAAATCCGCAAGCTTGCCGTTGCCTATGTCTCACTCCTGCTTCTGCTGGCGCTGACGGTCGGTTCCTCCTTCTTCGATCTCGGCGGTTTCAATTCCGGGCTGAACCTGGCGATTGCCGTCGCGAAAGCGGTGATCATCGCCACCCTCTTCATGCACCTTGCAACGGCGGGAACGCTGCCGCGCCTCGCGGTCGCCGCCGCGGGCCTGTGGCTCGCCATCCTGTTCGGGCTGACCCTCGCAGGCCAATGGGGCAACGGGAGCTGACAAAGACCGGCCGATGGCGGTCGCGCGTCCGATGTCGGCACCGTCCGCCTCGCAGCCGCAATCACACGGCAGGAAATTGAGCCTCAACCCTAGACGAGCTCGAACCGGACCCCGCCCTCGCGCAGACGCTTCTGAGCCGCCTCGTCGACCGAGCGCGTCATCAGGACGAGATCGAAATCCGTAAGATTCGCGACATGGATCAATGCCGTGAAATGAAACTTGCTGTCATCGACCAGCAGGATCTTGCGGCGCGCGATCTCCATCATGGCCTGCTTGGTGCGCACGACGTGCTCGTCCTGCGTATAGAGCGAGAGACCGCGAACCGTCGTTGTCGACATGATCGCCACATCGACGTGATACGACCGGATGGCCTTTTCGCAGGCCATGCCGAAGAAGCCGTTATAGCCGCGATGATACCGGCCGCCGAGGGCGATCAGGTCGACCTCGGCCATATTGTGCAAGCGCTCCATGACGGGCAGCGCATTGGTGATGACCGTCACCGGCGTCACCGCCTGGATATAGTCGCACATATGATAGGCCGTCGAACTGTCGTCCCAGACGATCGCGTTCCCCGGCTCGATATGCGCGACCGCGGCTTTGGCCAGGGCCTGTTTCTCGGCCACCTTCTGCCGTGCGCGATAGACGTAGCTGCTCTCGAAGAGCATCGTCTTCTCGGCCGAGACGGAACCGCGCACGCGCCGGACGAGCCCCTGCTCCTGCAGGTCGTTGAGATCGCGATGGATCGTCATCAGGCTGACGTCGAACCGTTCGGCGAGGTCCTTTATCTGCACGGACCCGCCATCCATGAGAACGCGCATGATCTCGGCTCGGCGCCGCTCGGCCTTCGAATTCTGGACGATCGTCAGTTCCATTCCTCTTCTTAACATTTTTATGGCCCCTGGCTACAAGAATGTTAAGTTTTTTCTCCGGTAATCGTTACCGCGGCAGCCGATCTGGATCGCCGTGACGACAGCCGGAAATCCCATCGGAATTCGCTCTAAACCGTCTATATTTCAACATGATACGACAATCCGACATAAAGTTGGGCCGCGCGGCTCCCGCCACCTCGACGGAGTATCTAACAATTTTATTGGTGCTCTTCACTTTTTTCTTGATAAAAAAAACAACGGAAATATGATCCTTCCCGGGTAGCGGAAGGCCGGGAGGTACGGCGGGCGCCGCCCTTGAACCCTTTTGGAGGAACTCATGAACACGAGAACGCGCCTGCGTCTCATGGCGTCTTCGCTTGCGCTCGGGTCGGCCCTGGCGGCCACCGCCGCTTCGGCCGATACCACTCTTACCTTCGTTTGGCATGCCGGCACATGCGCCGACGCGCTGACGAGCATCGCCAAGGACTATCCGGACAAGTCGGTGAAGATCGTGCCGGCGCTGGTTCCCTACGGGCCGCAGTGGCACGACAAGATCGCGTCGGAATTCGCCATTCAGGGCGATGCGTTCGACTTCGCCATGTGGGACAGCCAGTCCACCGCGGAGTTCGCGCAGCATGCGGTGAAGATCAACGACATCTTCGACAAGTCGAGCTATCTGAAGGCCGATCTCTTCCCGGCCGCCTCGCTGTCGCGCTACGGCGAATATCCCGACGGATCGGGCGAGTTCTACGGGTTGCCGGCCAACCAGGACGCCTACGGCCTGACCTACCGCAAGGATCTCTTCGAGGATCCGAAGGAGCAGGAGGCGTTCAAGGCCAAGTACGGCAAGGACCTGAAGGTCCCGCAGACCTATCAGGACGCCAAGGAGATCGCCGAATTCTTCACGCGGCCCGACCAGGGCCTCTACGGCTGGGCGCAGATGGGCGGCCGCGACTACGACTTCGCGACGACCGCCTCCAACTCGTTCCTGTGGTCCTTCGGCGGCGAGCTCTACAATCCGAAGACCTTCGAGGTGAAGGGCTATCTCGACTCGCCCGCCTCGGTGGACGGCGTGCAGGCCTATGTCGACATGTTCAAATACGGCCCGCCCGGCTCCACCAACTGGGGCTTCGACGAGGTCAACACCGCGATCCAGCAGGGCCAGGTCGCCATGGCCATGCAGTGGTTCTACTTCAACGGCTCGAACATCGATCCGAAGGTCTCGAAGTTCGCGGACAAGATCGGCTTCGGCGTGCTGCCGGGCGCGATCGGCCGTGACGGCAAGTTCCGCCGCCAGTTCTCGGTCGGCGGACAGGGCATGGGCATCAACAAATACTCCAAGAAGCTCCCCGAGCTTGCCAAGTTCATGGAGTGGTATTTCCAGCCCGAGCAGCAGAAGCGCTACGCGGCCGTGTGCCAGACCGGCCTGAAGGCCGTGCTGGACAGCCCCGACTGGCAGAACCTCAATTCGTACAACCACCAGTTCTCGCAGGCGCTCGAATATCTGAACGACTATTGGCACCTGCCGGAATATCCGGTGCTGCTCGACGAGTTGCAGCAGGAGGTCTCGGCGGCGGCGGCCGGCACCAAGACGGTGCAGCAGGCGCTGTCGGACGCGGCGGAGAAGAACGAGCGCACGCTCGAGCGCGCCGGCTACGAGATCAAGCGCAGCGAGAAGACGCCCGAGGTTCCCGACCAGGAGATCTCGCCGGTCGGCGTCGACGCCGTCGTGCCGGTGGAGTGATCTCCTCTTGCCTTCTCCCCGCCCGCGGGGAGAGGGTGGCCCCAAGGGCCGGTTGAGGGCACGCCAGGGCTTTTGCGGACCTGGCGTTGCCGCTCACCTGCCTGTCGGCATCCTCTTCCCGCAGTCGGGGAGAGGGGTGCTGTCGCCATGTCGAGTGGACCGGAATCTGCCAATGAACCCGACCCGAACATCCGCGATGGACCGTGCAGGCCGCTGGCTCGTGCTCGGCCTCCTGGTCGCCTACACCTTCTACAATGTCGGGCCGATCGTCTGGTTGGTCCTGTCGTCGCTGAAGAGTCGCATGGACCTCTTCACCATGCCTCCGAAGATCTTCTTCACGCCGGACCTGACCGGCTATCAGAGCGTCTTCGGCGTCGGCGTGGCGAAGGACAGCGCGGCGGCGATCGGCGTGTTCGATTCGCTGATCAACAGCATTGTGGTGTCGGTCAGCGGCACCGCGCTCGCCGTCTTTTTCGGGACGCTCGCCGGCTATGTGTGCTCGCGCTTCAACTTCATCGGCAAGGGCGACTTCATGTTCTTCGTGCTGTCGACCCGCATGCTGCCGCCTGTCGCCGTGCTGGTGTTCTACCATCTCATGTTCGCGCGGCTCGGGCTCGCCGACACGCGCTTCGGGCTGGTCCTCGTCTCCATCTTCGCCAATGTCGGCCTCGCCACCTGGATCATGAAGGGCTTCTTCGACGGCGTGCCGAAGGAGGTCGAGCAGATCGCCGTGGTCAACGGCTATACGCGCATGTACGCCTTCCTGCGGCTGGTGCTGCCCATGGTGAAGGGCGGCATCGCGGCGACGGCGGGCTTCTGCTTCATCTTCGCCTGGAACGAATTCGCCTTCTCGTCGATCCTGACCACCACGCAGGCCAAGACGCTGCCGGTGAAGATCTCGGCCGCGGCCGGCTCGACCGGTATCGAATGGACGCAGATCTGCGCGGCCGGCGTGGTGCTGATCGTGCCGGTGCTGATCTTCTTCTATCTCATCCGCCGGCATCTCCTGATGGGCATGACCTTCGGCGTGCTGGGCAGGAGGTGAGGCGATGACCGCGATTTCGCACGAACGGCGTCAGGCCGAACTCAGGAAGCGCTCGTCCGGACGGCTGATGATCTTCGGCTTCCTGTCGCCGACGCTGGCGATCCTGCTCTTCATGGTCGCCTACCCGATCTTCTCGCTCGTCTACTATTCCTTCTTCAACTTCTCCGCCCTGCGGCAGGGCGCGATGAAGCCGATGGGGCTGAAGAACTACAAGTTCCTGCTCTCCGACCCGGAGCTCTGGGAGCGCTTCGTCTTCACCGGCAAGTTCGTGTTCATCTGCGTGGCGTTGCAGATGCTGATCGGCATCTTCGTCGGTTATCAGCTTCACAAGAATTTCCGCGGACGCGACCTCGTCTTTACGCTCTTGATGATGCCGATGATGCTGTCGCCCATCGTGGTCGGCTTTCTCTGGCGCTACATGCTCAACTCCGAATGGGGAATCGTGAACTTCCTGCTCCATTCGGTGGGGCTGCCCAAGGTGGACTGGCTCGGCCAGACCAACGCCGCGCTGTGGGCGGCGGCGGCTGCCGACACCTGGATGTGGACGCCCTTCATCGTGCTGCTCGCCACGGCCGCCTTCCGGGGCATTCCGGAGACGATCCACGAGGCGGCGGAGGTGGACGGCGCGAGCCCCGCCTACAAATTCTTCCGCATCACGCTGCCGATGTCGGCGCCGGTGCTGTTCATCGCGCTGATCCTCAGGCTGATCGACAGCTTCAAGCAGTACGACCTCTTCGTGGCGCTGACCGGCGGCGGCCCGGGATCGAGCACGGAGACGGTTTCATTCTCCGTGGCCAAGACGGCCTTCAGCTACTTCTACACGGGCGAGGCCTCGGCGCTCGCGGTGATCCTGCTGGTCATCATCATCGGCCTGTCGATGATCCTCGTGCGCCACCTCCAGAAGATGAGCGAGCGCTACTGATGGCCGAGATCGCGCTCCGCAACCTCACCATCGACTTCTCCGGCTTCAAGGCCGTGGATGACGTCAGCCTGACGGTGAAGAACGGCGAGTTCGTCGTCTATCTGGGCCCGTCCGGCTGCGGCAAGACGACGACCCTGCGCTGCATAGCAGGCCTCGTCAAGGCGACGTCCGGCGACGTGCTTTTCGACGGGCAGCGCGTCAACGAGCTTTCGGCCAGCCAGCGCAACATCGCCATGGTCTTCCAGTTCGTCTCGCTCTATCCGCATCTCAGGATCCGTGAGAACATCGTCTTTCCGCTGAAGGCGCGCGGCGTGGCGGCGTCCGAGATACGCCGCAAGCTCGACTGGGTGACGGACGTCTTCAAGCTGGGTGACGAGCTCGACCGCTATCCCTCGGCCCTGCCGCCCGGCGCGCGGCAGAAGGTGGCGCTGGCGCGCGCGGTGATCCGCGATCCGGCCGTGCTGCTGCTCGACGAGCCGCTGTCGGCGATCGACGAGCAGTTCCGCGAGGAGATGCGCTGGGAGCTCGGCCATCTCCAGCGGCAGCTCGGCGTCACGACGATCTACGTCACGCACGACCAGCGCGAGGCGATGTCTCTGGCCGACCGCATCGTGCTGATGAACGACGGGCGCATCGTGCAGGTGTCGGAGCCCGACCGGATATTCTTCGACCCCGTCGACGTGTTCGCCGGCCAGTTCATCGGCTCGCCTTCCATGAACCTCATCGACCTCGCGCCGGCCGATGGCGGGCTGCGGCTCGGCGACAGCGGCGTGACGCTGACCGCCTCGGACGACGGCATTCCCGGCTGGGCGCTTTCGAGCAGCCGGCCGCTGAAGCTCGGCGTGCGGCCGCTCAACGTGCATCTGGTGGACGAGGGCGAACCGGGCGTGCCGCTCGCCGTGGACGACGTGTTCTCCGTCGGCCGCGAAAGGTTCTTCTCCTTCCGGATCGGCGATGCCGTCTGTCAGGGCGTCGACAAGCGGCGCGCGCCGGGAGCGCCGGGGCGCGTCCATTTCGCGCCGGAGGGCCTCCTGTTCTTCGACGCCGCGACGGGGCGACGGGTGCGCGCGGGAGATGCGGCATGAGCGGCGATCCCATGCTCCGCCTCGACGGCCTGAGGAAATCCTACAAGGGCGTGCGCGCTCTGCGCGGGCTCGATCTCACGGTGAACGACAACGAGATCTTCGCGCTGCTCGGGCCGACCGGTGCCGGCAAGAGCTCGACGCTGCTCGCTTCCGCCGGGCTGATCGAGCTCGACGCGGGCAAGGTCCATCTCGCCGGCCGCGACGTCACCGACGCGGACCCGGCGAGCCGTGACGTCGCCATCGTCTTCGAGGGCTTCAACCTGCTGCCGGTGCTGAACGTAAAGGACAACATCGCCTTCGCGCTGCGCTCGCCGGCCTATCGGGAGGCCGAGGACGAGATCGCGCGCCGCGTCGGGCGCACCGCCGAGCTTTTGCGCATCGCGCATCTTCTCGACCGCAATGTGGACACGCTGTCGGGCGGGGAGCGCCAGCGCGTGGCGATCGCGCGCGCCCTGGTGCGGCGGCCGCGTCTCTTCCTGCTGGACGAGCCGCTCTCGGCGCTCGACCTGAAGCTGCGCGAGGGGCTGCGGGCCGAGCTCAGGCAGATCCACCGCCAGTATCGCTCGACCATGCTCTACGCCACGCACGACTACCATGGCGCCATCGCCATCGCCGACCGCATCGGCATCATCGACGGCGGGCAGGTCCAGCAGTCCGGCACGATCGACGACATCTACGCGCTGCCGGCCAACGTGACCGTGGGCAGGCTGGTCGGCAGCCCCGCCATGGCCTTCTTCGAGGCCCGGGTCGAGGACGGCCATGTGACCATCCGGGGGGCGGAGCAGCGCCTGCCGCTCTCCGGCTTCGGCGGGATCGGCCGGGCGGGCGGCGACGTCCTGCTCGGCGTCTGGCCGGAGGATATCGAGATCGGCGCGCCGGACGCGCCGGGCGCCAGTTCCGGCTCCATCTATGCCGTCGACAATCGCGGCTTCGAGCGGGCCGTGCAGGTGGAGACGGGCGGCGGCTCCTTCCGCAAGGTTGTTCCGCTGACGTCCGGCCTGGAGCGGGGCGACGCGTGCAGCTTCCGCATTCCGAAGGACGCGGGCTTCCTGTTCGATGCCGCGAGCGGGCAGCGCATCTCGCACCAGGACAGGAGGCCAGCTTGAGCGTCGCCGCGAAGAACTGGGCCTATCGCGTCGCCAGCATCCTCATCCTGGCCGGTTTCGCGATGCTCTGCCAGCCTTTCACCCACGCGCTTTTCGTGCTCGGCTTTCCGGTCCTGCTGGCGGGCGTGGTGATATTCATGGTGCTCGACCACATACCGGACGGACGGATCAAGGAGGATTGAGGATGGCGCGCCCGGGCAAGAAGATGCTCAACGATCCGAAAAAGGTCGTTGCCGAGATGATAGAGGGGCTGGTGCTGGCCAATGACGGCCGCATCGCCAAGCTGCCCCATCACAATGCGATCGTGCGCACGGACCTTCCCGACAGCAAGGTTGCGCTGCTGATCGGCGGCGGCAGCGGCCACGAGCCGCTGTTCCACGGCTTCGTCGGCCGGAACATGGGCGACGGCGCCGCCTGCGGGCAGGTGTTCGCCGCGCCGTCGCCCGACATCATCGTGGCGGCGGCCAAGACCGTGCATCGCGGCAAGGGGGTTCTGTTCCTCTACGGCAACTATGCCGGCGACAACATGAATTTCGACATGGCCGCGGAGATCCTCCAGGAGGACGAAGACATCGAGGTGCGCACCGTGCGCATCACCGACGACGTGGCGGCGGCCCCGCCGGAGCGCGTCCACGATCGCCGCGGCATCGCCGGCGACGTCTATGCGATCAAGGTGACGGGCGGCGCCGCGGCGGAGCTGGACAGCCTCGCCGAGGTCGAGCGGGTGGCGCGCAAGGCGGTGGCCAACATCCGCTCCATGGCCGTCGCCGTCTCGGCGGGATCGATCCCCGAGACCGGCAAGCTGACCTTCGAGCTGGCCGACGACGAGATCGAGATCGGCATGGGCGCGCATGGCGAGGCGGGCGTCCACCGGCAGAAGCTGACGACCGCCGATTCCATCGCCGACCAGATGATGGACAAGATTCTCGCCGACCTGCCGTTCGGGCGCGGCGACGAGGTCGCCCTGATGATCAACAATCTCGGCGCGACGACGATGATGGAGATGCTCATCGTCAACCGCCGCGTCCGGCAGATCCTCGACAGGGAAGGCATCCGCGTGCACCGCTCCGACGTCGGCACCTGGGTGACGACGCAGGAGATGGCCGGGCTCTCGATCACGCTCATGAAGCTCGACGAGGAGCTGAAGCACTATCTCGACCTGCCGGCCGAATCCCTCGGCTACAGCCGGATGTGACGCCGTGGCCGATACGCTCGATCTTTCCGCCGCGACGGCGATGCTGAAGGCGGTCTCGCAGGCCGTTATCGACCAGGCGGACGTGCTGACCGACGCGGATCTCGCGATCGGCGACGGCGACCACGGGACCGGCATGCGGCGCGGTTTCGAGGGGGCGCTCGCGGCGCTGGACGCGACGCCGCCCGAGAGCATCGACGCCGCCTTCAAGACGGTCGGCATGGCGATCCTTTCGGAGACCGGCGGGGCGGCAGGCGCGATCTTCGGCACGCTCTTCCGGTCCGGAGCGAAGGGTTTCGCGGGCCGCGACACGATCGACGGCGGGAGTTTCGCGGCGTTCCTCGAAGCCGGGCTGGAAGCGGTGCTGAAGCGGGGCGGCGTGGTCGAGGGACAGAAGACGATCGTCGACGCGCTGGCACCCGCCGCGCGCGCCGCGAAGGCCGCCGCCGGGACGCTGCCGGCGCGGGCGAAGGCGGCGGCGGATGGCGCGCTGGTCGGCGTGGAGGCCACGAAGGGCATGGTCGCCACCACCGGCAAGGCGCGCTCGCTCGGCGAACGCAGCCTCGGCCATCCCGATCCGGGAGCGATTTCGGCTTCCATCATCCTCGTCGCCATGCACGACTTCATCGCACGAAATTGACGGCGGGGCCGCCGGGAAAGGAACTTCGATGGCTGATCTCGACGACTTCAGGGATGGCAAGGACCGGGGCATGAAGGCCTGCACGGTGCGTGTCTTCAACCCGGCGAGCAGCCGCGCCATCATGGTCGCCTGCGCGCCGTTCAAGGTTCTCGAAGGCCGGAAGGCAGCCTGACGCCATGGATGCCGCCGTCGCTCCCGACATTCAGCTCGCCAAGCCGCTCGAAGGCCGTGTCGTCGCCGTCACCGGTGCCGGCAGCGGCATCGGCCGCGACATCGTCCGAACCTTTGCCCGTGCCGGCGCGATCCTGGCGGCGCTGGATGTCGATGCGGCGGCGCTTGGTGCCTTGCAGGAGGAGCTGGGTTGCCACACGGGCGTCTGCGACGTCACGGATGCCGCCTCGGTCGAGGGCGCGTTTTCCGCGCTGGAACGGGCGCTCGGCAGGCTGGACATATTGATCTCCAACGCCGGCTCGGCGCCGCAGGGCGCCATCGGCGACATATCGCTCTCCGATTTCCGGCGCAGCTTCGATCTCAACTTTTTCGGCCACCAGCTCGTCTGCCAGGCCGCGTTGAAAATTTTCCGCCGTCAGGGGCGCGGCGGCACCATCCTGTTCAACATCTCCAATCAGTCGGTGAACCCGGGCAAGCATTTCGGGCCGTACGGCATCCCGAAGGCGGCGGTCATGGCGCTGATGAAGCAGTATGCGCTCGACCACAGTCATGAAGGAATCCGGGTGAGCGGCGTGAATGCCGGCCGCGTCCGCTCGGGCCTGATGACGGATCAGATGATCGCCGACCGCGCCGCTGCGCGCGGCATCACGCAGCAGGAATACATGTCCGGCAACCTGCTCGGCGTCGAGGTCACCTCGACCGATGTCGCCGAGACTTTCCTTCATCTCGCCTTGATGAAAAAGGTCAATGCCGCCGTGCTGACGGTGGATGGCGGGGCCATCGCCACGTCGCTCCGCTAGCCGTTCGGTCTCTGCCGGCTGAAAGGGCTTGCCTTTCGCCGGGCCGATGCCGGGCAATGGGATCCGGACACCAGCAACGAGACCTTCCGTGAAACGGCGGCGGGAGCGCTTGCCTCCGCCGGCGCCGGCCTATTAACTGCCGGCATGGCGTTCACCTTCCGGCAGTTGCAGTATTTCGTCGCCGTTGCCGAACAGGGCTCCGTCACACGCGCCGCGCAGAAATTGTCGATCTCGCAATCCTCGATCACCGAAGCGATCAAGGAGCTCGAATCTGACCTCGGCATGGAACTCTTCGCCCGCCACCCGCGCGGCCTGACAACGACCCACAACGGCCACCAGTTCCTGCGCCACGCGACGAAAATCCTCGCCGATGTCTCCGACGCCCGCCGCTCCTTCAGGGACAACCGCGCGCCGGAAAAGGGCCAGCTCAATCTCGGCGTCACCTCGCTCGTCGCCGGTTATGTGCTGTCCGACCTGCTGGCGCGCTATCGCCGCGCCTTTCCCGGTATCGAGGTCAGCGCCATCGAGGACAACGGCTCCTATCTGGAGCACCTGCTGGTCGGCGGGGAACTCGATGTCGCCGTTATGGTCATCTCGAACCTGCGCGACCGCATGGCGCTCCAGGCGGAAATCATCGAGACTTCACCCTACCGGCTCTGGCTGCCGATCGGCCATCCTCTGGTCTCGGCCGACATCATATCCGTCGGCGATATCGCCAGGGAGCCGCTGATCATGCTGACGGTCGACGAGATCGAGGAGAACACGGGCAAGCTGCTGACTGCGCTCGGCGCCCGCCCGCATGTCGCCTTCCGGACTCGGTCGGTCGAGGCGGTGCGCAGCCTTGTCGCCACCGGAGCGGGCATCGCGCTCCTGCCCGATCTCGTCTACCGCCCCTGGTCGCTGGAAGGCGACCGCATCGAAAGCCGGGACGTCTCCGGCGCGCTTCCCGTGGTGCAGATCGGCATGGTCTGGCGCAAGGGCTCCAGCCTGCCGCAATCAGCGCGGGATTTCGTGGGGTTGGCGGAGGCGCTGAGGAGCGGGCGTCTACGCTGACACGATCTGCGCTCACACCTTCGATTTCGGAATTTCCGATAGACGCATTTTGATTAATGAATTTGCGAAAGCGGCAAAATCGCGGCACGTTCCTTTTGGGAACATTGCCGCTCGAAGCGGGCCAACCGGGAGACTGACATGAAACGACTTCTGCATTGCTGCACCGCGCTCACCCTTTCGCTCGCCTTTGCCGGCACGGCCGTCGCCCAGGAGCCGCTGAAGGCGCTTGGCGCGGGGGAGGGAGAAGTGTCCATCGTCGCCTGGGCCGGCTATATCGAGCGCGGCGAGACGGACAAGGCCTATGACTGGGTCACCGATTTCGAGAAGGAGACGAGCTGCAAGGTGACGGTGAAGACCGCCGCCACCTCGGACGAGATGGTCGCCCTGATGAACGAAGGCGGCTTCGACCTCGTCACCGCCTCGGGCGACGCCTCGCTGCGCCTTGTCGCGGGCAAGCGCGTGCAGCCGATCAACACCGATCTCATCCCGAGCTGGAAGACCATCGACGAGCGCTTGCAGAATGCCCCCTGGCACACGGTGAACGGCGTCCATTACGGCACGCCCTATCTGTGGGGCCCGAATGTGCTGATGTACAACACCGAGGCCTTCAAGGGCGAGGCGCCGAAGAGCTGGAACGTCGTCTTCGAGGAGATGACGCTGCCGGACGGCAAGTCGAACAAGGGCCGCGTGCAGGCCTATGACGGCCCGATCCACATCGCGGACGCCGCCCAGTACCTGATGGCGCACAAGCCGGAGCTCGGCATCAAGAACCCTTACGAGCTCAACGAGGATCAGTACAAGGCCGCGCTCGACCTGTTGCGCGTCCAGCGTACGCTCGTCGGCCGCTACTGGCACGACGCCATGATCCAGATCGACGACTTCAAGAACGAAGGCGTCGTCGCCTCCGGCTCCTGGCCGTTCCAGGTCAACCTGATGCAGGCCGAAAAGCAGCCGATCGCCTCGACTTTTCCGGAAGAGGGCGTGACGGGCTGGGCGGACACGACCATGCTGCATGCCGACAGCCCGCACCCGAACTGCGCCTATATGTGGATGGAGCATTCGCTTTCCGCCAAGGTGCAGGGCGACGCGGCCGCCTGGTTCGGCGCGGTCCCCTCCGTTCCGGCCGCCTGCAAAGGCAATGCGCTGCTGACCGACGAGGGCTGCTCGACCAACGGCTTCGACAACTTCGACAAGATCGCCTTCTGGCGCACGCCGACGACCAAGTGCGAAAGCCAGGGCGAATGCGTGCCTTACCATCGCTGGGTCTCGGACTATATCGGCGTGATCGGCGGGCGCTGAGAACAGCCCTTGTCCTGGCCCTCTCCCTGCAAGCGGGGATAGGGAGCGTGTCCCATGACAGGCCTCGTTTCCGATGACGCGCCGGAAGCGGGAAACGCATCCTCTTGCCGCCTTCTCCCCGTTCACAGGGAGAAGGCGCGGACAGGCGGATGACAGGTGGAACACAACACATCGGGAGCTTCCATGACCGCCGTTCTGTTCCAGCAGGTATCCCGCCATTTCGGCGCCGTGCGTGCCGTCGACAACGTCGATCTCGCCATTGCCGAAGGCGAGTTCTTCGCCATGCTCGGGCCTTCTGGATCCGGCAAAACCACCTGCCTCAGGCTGATGGCCGGCTTCGAGCAGCCGACCTCCGGCCATATCGAGATTTTCGGCGAGACGGCGGAAGGCGTGCCGCCCTACAGGCGCAACGTCAACACGGTGTTTCAGGATTACGCCCTCTTCCCGCACCTCTCGATCCTCGAAAACGTTGCCTACGGGCTGATGGTCAAGGGTGTCGGCAAGATCGAGCGGCTGAAGGCGGCGGAAGACGCGCTCGCCATGGTCAAGCTGCCCGGCTACGGCGCTCGCCGGCCGGGCCAGCTTTCCGGCGGCCAGCGCCAGCGGGTGGCGCTCGCCCGCGCGCTCGTCAACCGCCCGCGCGTGCTCCTTTTGGACGAACCGCTCGGCGCGCTCGACCTGAAGCTGCGCGAGCAGATGCAGGAGGAGCTGAAATCCCTCCAGAAATCGCTCGGCATCACCTTCGTCTTCGTCACCCACGACCAGGGCGAGGCGCTCTCCATGGCCGATCGCATCGCCGTCTTCAGCGAAGGCAGGATCCAGCAGCTCGGCACGCCGGAGGAGGTCTACAAGCGGCCGCAGACGCGCTTCGTCGCCGATTTCGTCGGCTCCTCGAACGTGCTGCCGCCGGATTTCGTCGAGAGCCTCGGCTTCGGCAAGCACCATGCGAGCCTGCGCCCCGAGGCGATCGCGCTCGGCGACGGCCCCGGCCGCAAGCCGTTCTCCGGCCGCGTGACGGCCGCGAGCTTCCTCGGTGCGGCAAGCCGCGTGACGGTCGAGGCAGCGGGCGCCCGCGTCGCCGCCATGCTGCCGGCGTCCGTTGCCGTGCCCGCGCAGGGTGACACCGTCACCCTCTCCTTCCTGCCCGAAGATCTGCACATCATGGACGGCGCCCGATGAGCATCGTCACCGACACGTCCATTCTCGCCGGCCGGCAAGGCCCCTCCGGGCGGCTCTCGGATTTCTTCTGGCGCAATCCGAGGATCCTACTCTTCCTGATGCTGACGCCGCCGCTCACCTGGCTCGGCGTCATCTATCTCGGCTCGCTCTTCGCGCTTCTGCTGCAAAGCTTCTTCTCGATCGACGACTTTTCCGGGCTGATCAACTACGAGTTCACGCTCGCCACCTACAAGCAGCTCCTGATCCCGTCGAATTTCGACATCATCCTGCGCACGGTCCTGATGGCCGCTCTGGTGACGCTCGCCTCCGCCGTCATCGCCTTCCCGATCGCCTATTACGCGGCGCGCTATGCCCGCGGAAAATGGAAGGTGATTTTCTATCTCGGCGTCATGCTGCCGCTGTGGTCGAGCTACCTGGTCAAGATCTACGCCTGGAAGCTGATCCTGGCCAAGGAAGGCATCCTCACCTGGCTCTTCGCGAAGCTGCATCTTCTCTGGCTGCTGGACGCATGGCTGTCGCTTCCGGTCGTCGGCGGCGCGTCGCTGTCGATCAGCTACACCGGCACCTTCATCGTCTTCATCTATGTCTGGATGCCCTTCATGATCCTGCCGATCCAGGCAGCGCTCGAGCGCGTGCCGGGCAACCTGATCGAGGCCTCCGCCGATCTCGGCGGCAATCCCGCGCAGACCTTCCGCCACGTGCTCTTCCCGCTGGCACTGCCCGGCATCATCGCCGGCTCGATCTTCACCTTCTCGCTGACGCTCGGCGACTACATCATCCCGCAGATCATCGGTTCGTCGCGGCTGTTCATCGGTCAGGCGGTCTATGCCCAGCAGGGCACGGCCGGCAACATCCCGCTCGCCGCCGCCTTCTCCGTCGTGCCGATCGTCATCATGGGCCTCTATCTGTGGATGGCCAAGCGGCAGGGGGCCTTCGATGCGCTCTGACGGAAACGCCTCCGCTCCACTCGGCCTGAAGATCGCCGCCGGTGCCGGCCTCGCCTTCCTGCATCTGCCGATCCTGCTCATCTTCCTCTACGCCTTCACGACGGAGGAGAAGAGCTACCAGTTCCCGCCGCCGGGCTATACGCTCAAATGGCTCTCCGTCGCCTGGAGCCGGCCGGACGTCTGGGACGCGCTCTGGCTTTCCGTCCGCGTCGCATCGATCTCGACGGCGGTCGCGCTGGTGCTCGGCACGCTCTGCGCCGCCGCCGTCAGCCGTACGAAGTTCTTCGGCCGGGAGACGATCTCGCTGCTCGTCATCCTGCCGATCGCGCTGCCCGGCATCATCACCGGCATCGCGTTGCGCTCGGCCTTTTCCTTCGTGGAAATCCCCTTCTCCTTCTGGACCATCGTGCTCGGCCACGCGACCTTCTGCGTCGTGGTCGTCTACAACAACGCCGTCGCTCGCTTCCGCCGCATCTCGGGCAGCCTGGTCGAGGCCTCGATGGACCTCGGCGCCGACAGTTTCCAGACGTTCCGGCATGTCATCCTGCCGAACATCGGCACGGCGCTGCTGGCCGGCGGCATGCTCGCCTTCGCGCTGTCCTTCGACGAGGTGATCGTCACCACCTTCACGGCCGGCCAGCAATCGACCCTGCCGATCTGGATGCTGGAGGAACTGGTGCGCCCGCGCCAGCGGCCGGTGACCAACGTCGTCGCCATGGTGGTCGTGCTCGTCACCTTCCTGCCGATCCTCGGCGCCTACTACCTCACCCGCGACGGCGACCAGGTCGCCGGCAGCGGGAAGTGAACCAACGACAAGGGAGAACCTCCATGGACACCCAGATGCTGATCGGCGCGCGCTTCGAGGCCGGAACGGAGACGGAAGAGCACATCCTGAACCCGAAGACCGGCGCAAGGATCGTCGACCTGCCGGAAGCCTCCCATGCGCAGATCGACGCCGCCGTCGATGCCGCCGAAAAGGCCTTCGTCTCCTGGGCGGCGACCACGCCCGCCGAGCGCTCCGGCTACCTTCTGCGCATCGCCGACGCCATCGAGAAGGACGCCGACGCCTTCGCGGCCCTGGAAGCGCTCAATTGCGGCAAGCCGATCAACGCCGCCCGCAACGACGAGCTGCCCGCCATTATCGACTGCTGGCGTTTCTTCGCCGGCGCCATCCGCTCGCTGCACGCGCCGGTTGCCGCCGAATATCTTCCCGGCCTCACCTCCATGGTGCGCCGCGATCCCGTCGGCATCGTCGGCTCCATCGCGCCGTGGAACTATCCGCTGATGATGATGGCCTGGAAGCTGGCGCCGGCGATCGCCGGCGGAAATACGGTCGTCTTCAAGCCTTCCGAGCAGACGCCGCTGACGGCGCTGAAGATGGCGAAGCTCTTGGCCGGTATCCTGCCGGAAGGCGTGGTCAATATCGTGCTCGGACGCGGCGAAACGGTCGGCAACGCGCTGATCAACCATCCGAGGATTTCCATGGTGTCGATCACCGGCGACATCGCGACCGGCAAGAAAGTGCTGGCGGCGGCGGCCAAGACCGTCAAGCGGACGCATCTGGAACTCGGCGGCAAGGCTCCCGTGATCGTCTTCGACGATGCCGATCTCGAGGCCGTCGTCGCCGGCATCCGCGCCTTCGGCTACTACAATGCCGGCCAGGACTGCACTGCGGCCTGCCGCCTCTACGCCGAGGACAGAATCTACGAAAAGCTCGTCGCCGACCTCTCCGCCGCCGTCTCCACGATCAAATACAACGATCCCGACGATACGCAGAACGAGATCGGCCCGCTGATCTCGAAACGCCAGCGCGACCGCGTCGCAAGCTTCGTCGAGCGCGCGGCGGAAGTGAAGCATATCGAGATCACCGCGGGCGGCCGGAACGGCAGCGACGAAGGCTATTTCTTCCAGCCGACGGTGGTGGCCGGCGCCATGCAGGACGACGAGATCGTCCGCCGCGAAGTGTTCGGCCCCGTGGTTTCGGTCACGCGCTTCTCAGAGGTCGACCAGGCTGTCGCCTGGGCGAACGACAGCGATTACGGCCTTGCTTCCTCCGTCTGGACGAAGGATATCGGCAAGGCGATGAAGGCCGCCGCCCGCCTGCAATATGGCTGCACCTGGATCAACACTCACTTCATGCTGACGACCGAAATGCCCCATGGCGGCCTGAAGCAGTCCGGCTACGGCAAGGACATGTCGGTCTACGCACTGGAGGACTATACCGCCGTCCGGCACGTGATGGTGGCGCACGGGTAGGTCTTCGGGTTCTCCAAAGCCGCTCAGGCCGTGCCGCCGCCCGATCTGTATTCGATCTCGGAAAGTTGAGCCTGCTTTTCCAGCAGGCTTTCCGGCGAGCTTTCGCCGAGATGCTCCAGCAGGCCCAGCCGGGCCCGATTGAGCCTGCTCTTCACGGTCCCTATGGCGCAGCCGCAGATTTCGGCGGTTTCCTCGTAGCTCACACCGAGCACGCCGATCAGCATCAGCACCTCCCGTTGGCGAGGCGGCAGCCCGTTGATCGCGTCCTGCACTTCGAGGCTCTTCATCGACCATTCCTGCGGAGGCTCCATCGCGACCTGGGGCGAGGCACATTCCCTCAGGCCGGGCGCCTCCCGCGTGGCGATTTTCGCACGCGTGTAGTGGGTGTTGCGCATGATGGTGAACAGCCAGGATTTCATGCGCGTTCCCGGCTCGAACTTGTCGATGTTGGCAATGCCCTTCAGCAACGTTTCCTGGACGAGATCGTCCGCATCGTGCGTGCTGCGGCAGAAGGTCCGGGCAAAGGCCCGCAATGCCGGTATGAGATCCACAATCGTTTCGGCGTCGCTGCTTCTGTCGACGCCCGCCAATGCAGAGTCACCCGAGGGCAAGGTTTCTCACTCCAGCCAGGAAATCCGTGGGAAGGAACGAAAGGAATGCGACAGGCAACCGATCGTTCCCTGAAATTCCCGTCGAGCGAACAAAACGGCGAGCGCGGGACGGGGTCCGTGCGCTTCGGTCGGACCTGCCGGCGATGGAGATGCCGGAACGGAACGGTATCCGGCGGCCTGAGGGCCGATCTGCGATTCCGCCGCCGATTCAGGACGGCCTGGTGAAGACATAGGCAAGGCCGGCGAGCATCAACAGGGCGACCGTGGCCGTAAGGAGCGGGCCGGGATGGCCGGCGAGCCAGAATATCAGGAAGCCGGCCGATATGCCGGCCAGCGCCATCATCTTCGCCTTGCGCGGGATCGCGCCGCGCTCGCGCCATTCACGAAGAACAGGCCCGAAGCGCGGGTGATCGAGCAGCTATGCTTCGAGACGCCGGGAGGAGCGCGCAAAGCAGGCCACGGCGAGGATCAGGAAGGGCGTCGTCGGCAGCACCGGCAGAAAGGCGCCGATGAAGCCAAGGGCGAAAAAGAACAGTCCGGCCGCGAGATAGACGGTGCGCAGGGCAGCCGAGCCGAGATCGTCAGGCTTCCCGGTCACGGCCGTCTCACGGCATCCCGCTGCCTTCCGGTCCGGGCCATGCAGGCATCTCCGGGAACTTCCCGGTGTCCAGGAAAGTCTCGATGGCCCCGCGCCAGGGCGCGACATCGATACCGTTCTCGGCCAGCCAGTCCGGATTGAAATATGTCGCGGCGTAGCGGTCGCCGCTGTCGCAGATCAGCGTGACCAGCGAGCCCTCGCACCCTTCCCTCATCATGCTGCCGGCAATCGAGAGAAGCCCGAAGAAGTTCGTGCCGGTCGAGGCGCCGACGCGGCGGAACAGACGGTCGGAAAGCACATGGGCGGCCGCGATGGAGGCGGCGTCCGGCACCTTGACCATGTGGTCGATGACCGTCGGAATGAAGGAGGGCTCAACGCGCGGACGGCCGACCCCCTCGATGCGGGAGGGCGTGGCGCAGGTCGCTTCCGCGTCGCCATTCCTCCAGGCGTCGTAGAACACCGAATGCTCCACGTCGGTGACGCAGAGCCGCGTGGCCAGGTTGCGGTAGCGGATGTAGCGGCCGATGGTCGCAGAGGTGCCGCCCGTGCCGGCGCCCATGATCACCCAGCGCGGCACCGGATGGGCTTCCCGCTCCATCTGGCCGAAAATGCTCTCGGCGATGTTGTTGTTGCCGCGCCAGTCGGTGGCGCGCTCGGCATTGGTGAACTGGTCGAGGTAGTGGCCATTCGTCTCGGCCGCGATGCGTGCGGCGGTCTCGTAGACCTCGCCCGGCCGGTCGACGAAGGCGCAGCGTCCGCCGAAGCGTTCGATCACGTCGATCTTCGCTTTGCTGGTGCTGCGCGGCATGACCGCGATGAACGGAAGGTCGAGCAGGTTGGCGAAATAGGCCTCCGACACCGCCGTCGAGCCCGAAGAGGCTTCAACCAGCGTTGTGCCCTTGCCGATCCGTCCGTTGCAGATGCCATAGAGGAAAAGCGAGCGGGCGAGGCGATGCTTGAGGCTGCCGGTCGGGTGCGTGCTCTCGTCCTTGAGATAGACGGCTATGCCCTTCAATCCCTTGAAGACCGGGTTGACGAGATGGGTGTCCGCCGAACGACGGGCGTCGCCCTCCAGAATGCCGATGGCGTTGCGCGCCCAGTCGCGATCCGCGCAATCGTGCGACGGAACGGCGTCGGGCCGGGATCGGGCAGGCGCCGGAGCGTCCGGGGGGCGCATGGCGGTCGTCATTCGCTGCTTGCCTGGGGCGTCTTGTGGAAGCGGTACTTGAAGTCGCAGTGAGAGGCGCCTTCCATCACCGTCTGGGTGCGCTCCAGCGTGATGCGTGGATCGTAGCCGACGCAGAACACGCCGTCGCGGTTGCACGACAGAAGGTGGCCGATGTGGCCGAGCCCCATCTCGCGATAGGTCTCGGCGTAACGGCAGCGCTTCACGTTATAGTGAAACTCCTCGTCCGTCGCCTTGGTGACCTCGATGACCAGCGCGTCGTCCTGGGTCCAGAGAGCCTGCAATTCCTGGAAGGTCCTGAGCGACGTGCCGCCGGGCGTCCTGGCGGCAAAGTCCTGTCCGGCCTTGATGGCAGCCTTGCGGATGGCGGTATCGAGGATGGACCGGGCCTTTTCCTCGCCGACCTGCCTGCGCATCTCCTCGTATATCGGCGCGATGATGCCGGCCTCGATCTTGCGGCGGGCGAGAATGCCGATCTCGCCGTCCATGGCGGCGCGGGAATCGGGGCGTTCGCTTGCATCGGTCATGACAATCCTCCTGCCGGGCGGACCTTGCCCGTCTTCCACCGCGCGTTCCGGGCAATGCCTGTCGCCCGCTGCCGCGAATGTGCCGATCGTCACCATATTGCCGCGTGCATGCAAGGGGAATGCCCTTCAAGGCGCCGGATTGCCTGCTCCTGCGGTCGAGCCCGGCGCGGTCGCCCGTGTCCGAACAAGCCGGCGCCCTGCTGGATGCCGGCATGTTTTCGTGCAAGCTTGGTTGCGGCCGGAAGGAACCATGGTTTTCAACCTGAGTGCAGGGCAGGGCGGTCGCCGAAACGGCCCGTGCCTTCGCTGCCGCAAGCGGAGCGTTTCGGAAACCGCAGATGCCGGGCGGGGCGACTTTCGGCGGATGGACCGCCGCGGAGGATTGGATGACCGGAACAATCGCCTTCATCGGGCTGGGCAACATGGGCGGCCCCATGGCCGCCAATCTCGTCAGGGCGGGATATCGAGTGCAGGGCTTCGACGTAGCCGCCGCGGCACGGGAGGGTGCGGCCACGAACGGGATCAGGATCCATGCGGCCATGGAAGAGGCGATCGAAGGCGCCGATGCGGTGATCACCATGCTGCCGGCCGGCCGGCATGTCGTCTCGGTCTGGACGGAACTGGCGGGCATGGTCGGCGGCGGAACACTGCTCGTGGATTGCTCGACCGTCGACGTCGAGAGCGCGCGCAAGGCGCATGACCTCGCCGAAGGCGCCGGGTGCCCGTCGCTCGACGCGCCCGTCTCCGGCGGCACGGGCGGCGCCGCCGCCGGAACGCTGACCTTCATGGCCGGCGGCCCGAAGGAAGCCTTCGAGCGGGCCGGTCCGCTCCTGGAGCAGA
>JAFKJW010000074.1:25000-38485 GCA_017305925.1 Hyphomicrobiales bacterium
TCCGATCCTGGGGAAGATGGGCAGGCGGATCGTCCATTGCGGCGGCAACGGCGCCGGCCAGGCGGCCAAGATCTGCAACAACATGATCCTCGGCATCACCATGGCCGGTGTCAGCGAGGCGTTCGTGCTCGCCGAGAGGCTCGGCCTTTCGCATCAGGCGCTGTTCGACGTCGCCTCAACCTCGTCCGGCCAGTGCTGGTCGCTCACCTCCTACTGCCCGGTGCCGGGCCCGGTGCCGTCCTCGCCGGCCAATGACGGCTACAGGCCGGGCTTCGCCGCGCGGCTGATGCTGAAGGATTTGAAGCTCGCCCAGGAGGCGGCCCTCGCCGCCGGCGCGTCGACGCCGCTCGGGGCACAGGCCGCGCAGCTTTACGGCTTGTTTGACAAGCTTGGATATGGCGGCGAGGACTTTTCCGCGATCATCAATTTCCTGCGCGGCGACAAGGCCGCTCAATAAAGGACTACGCCCCATGAGCTACGAGACCATCGTCACCGAAACGCGCGGCAAGGTGGGCCTGATCACGCTCAACCGGCCGAAGGCGCTCAACGCGCTGAATTCCGAGGTGCTGGCCGAGTTGCTGGCCGCCGCGCGCGCTTTCGATGCCGACCCGGCGATCGGCGCCATGGTTCTCACCGGCTCGGAAAAAGCTTTTGCCGCGGGGGCTGACATCAAGGAGATGCAGGCCAGGACCTATGCCGAGATGTATGCGGCCGACTTCTTTGCCGGATGGGAGGAGTTCACGCGCGTCCGCAAGCCGGTCGTCGCGGCGGTGGCGGGCTATGCGCTGGGCGGCGGCTGCGAGGTCGCGATGATGTGCGACTTCATCATCGCTGCCGACAACGCGAAGTTCGGCCAGCCGGAGATCACGCTCGGCATCATGCCGGGCATGGGGGGGTCGCAGCGGCTGGCCCGCTTCGTCGGCAAGTCGAAGGCGATGGACATGGTCCTGACCGGCCGCATGATGGACGCCGCCGAGGCCGAGCGCTGCGGTCTCGTCTCGCGCGTCGTGCCGGTCGCCGAACTGGTGGAGGCGGCGATCGAGGTGGCGCAGAAGATCGCCGGCTTTTCGCTGCCGGCCGTTCTCATGGCCAAGGAGGCCGTCAACCGCTCCTACGAGACGACGCTTGCGGAAGGCCTGCGCTTCGAGCGGCGCGTCTTCCACGCGATGTTCGCGCTGGAGGACCAGAAGGAAGGCATGGCGGCCTTCGTGGAGAAGCGCAAGCCGGCCTTCCGCGACCGGTAGGCGGCATCGAAAAAATCCCTTCCGTCTTTCCGTGAATTTTCGGGCTTCCCGGCTGCCGTCAGATCTCCAATCCCGCTTTCCGGCCATCGAAGAAGGCATAGGGCGCTTGCCGCGGGGCGGCGCAATCGCCGATCAGGCGCGTGGCGAATCCCCGCGCCGCAAGGGCCGGCGTCAGCCAGTCGGCGGCAAAGTTCGTGGTGGCGGTAACCAGCGCATCCGCTTCGACGAAGCGGCGGTCCGTGGTGTTGTGGTCGAGGATGGTCGCGCCGTTCCCGTGCCATTCGGCGATGCTGGATTCGACGATCCACTGCACGCCGAGCTTGCGTAGCGCCTGCCGCATCGGAACGTCGGCGGCGGTCCGTTGCAGTTCCTTGCCCACGAACGGGTCCGGCGTGACGATCGTCACCCGGTGGCCGTCCTCGGCCAGCCTCCAGGCCGTCCCGCAGCCGCGCCATCCCCCACCCTCGTCGAGAAGCATGACATGCGCGCCGGGCCTCGCCTGCCGGGCCATGACGGCTTCGACCGTGTAGACATTGCCCTTCTCGATACCCGGCATCGTCTCGACCGTCGGCAGTGCCTTCTGGAATCCTGTCTCGGGAGAATAGGAGCCCGTCGCGACGACGACGACATCGGCCTCGGAAGGGTCGATGTCGTCGGCCTCGATGTAGGAGTTGAGGCGGACGTCCACGCCGAGCTTGTCGAGTTGCCGCTCATACCAGCCGATGAGGTCGAGGATCTGCGCGCGTCTGGGCTGCATGCCCGCCAGCAGGAAGTTGCCGCCGAGACGGCTCGACGCTTCGGCGAGGGTTACCTTGTGGCCGCGCTCCGCGGCCACCCGCGCTGCTTCCAGCCCGGCCGGCCCGCCGCCCACGACGAGCACTTTCTTCCGGACCGACGCAGCCGTGAAACGATCGCCGCCCCATTCGAACTCGCGCCCGGCCGACGGGTTGATGAGGCAGCTGATCCAGTAGTCGCGCGAGCGGCGGCCCCAGCACATCTGGTTGCATGAGATGCAGCCGCGAATGTCCTCCGCGCGGCCCTCACCGGCCTTCCGGGCGAGGTGCGGATCGGCGATCTGCCCGCGAACGATGGAAACCAGGTCGGCAGCGCCCTCGCCGAGCACCGTTTCGGCGTTTTCGGGCGTGCGGATATGGGCTTCGGCGGTAACGAGCGCGTTCTTGACGACGCCCTTCAGGACCGAGGCGAGATCGGCGCCGAGTTTATCCGGAAAGAGAAATGTCGGCATCAGCTTGTAGAAATCGAGATAGCTGCCGAACCCGCAGGTCACATAGTCCATGAGACCCAGTTCGTCGTGCAGCCGGATGATTTCGGCGAGCTCGCCGCGCTGAAGCGCCACCTTCACGTCCGGCTCGTCGTTGATGGCAAGGCCGATGATGAAATCGGGGCCGCAGACATCTCTTATGCGCGTCAGAATTTCGCGGGACATGCGCGTGCGATTTTCAAGCGAGCCACCCCACCGGTCGTCGCGCCGGTTGCTCCATGGAGTCCAGAATTGATCGACCATGCCGAGATAGGCGGCCCAGACCTCGACGCCGTCGAAGCCCGCCTCCCGGCACCTCCGCGCGGCCTGGACGAAGCCGTCGATCGTCTCCCAGATTTCCGCCTCCGACATCGGATGCGATCCGTCGCTGTCGTGATAGCTGGGCAGGCCGGACGGCGACCAATGGGGATGGTAGGAATTGTCGGAATCGCCGTGCGCGCCGACATGATAGAGCTGCTGTATCGCGACGGCGCCGTTCTCCTTGATCGCCTCCGTCACGCGCCGGAAGTGGGGGATCACGCTGTCGTCGCCGGGGCGGAAGTTGCCGCGCGTCAGGACGGCCGCCGGGTGGACCGGCATCGGTTCGACGACGATCATCGCCGCGCCGCCCATGGCGCGTTCGGCATAGTACGCGACGTGCCGGTCGGTCGGCACGCCGTTCTCAGCCATGTTGGCCGTGTGGGCGCCGAAGACGATGCGGTTGCGCAATGTGTGGCCGCGAAGCGCGACCGGTGAAAAGAGATGAGGAAAGGTCGTCGGCATTTTCGGTTTCCATGGGTCTCGGATTCGTTCGGGCCGATACCGCCGGAGCCGACCTCTCAGCCGGGCGTGAAGCGCAGGGATGCGGGCAATCCGGCACCCTCTTCCATGCCGATGGCTGTTGGCTGGCTCGATGGCTGGCTCATTCTGAAGGCTCTCCTATCCCGGCCTGTAGCCGTGCCGGGCAAAGAAGCGGTCGAGTTCGCGCTTCTGCGGCATCTGGCCGGTATAGATCGCGATGTATTCGGGGATCCGCTTCATGCGGACCGCGATGTCCTCCGCGGACTGCATGGAGATGTATCCGATCTGCACCATGTAGGTTGCTCGGGCATGGACGTCCGCGACGGTTTCCTCGTAGCCGAACCGTATGAACATGCGGGTCAGGGCCTCGATGCGCGTCTGGTCGGCCTTTCGGACCTCGGCGAGTATTTCCGGGGCCTGCAACGCCCAACTGCGCACGGCAAATTCGAACTGGGAGTCGAACAGGTCCGTGTTCAGCCAGCAATCGAATACGTTGAGCATCGCTTCCGTCAGGCTTTCGGCATAGGCTTCCGTCTGTCTGACCAGATTGCCCGTGTTCTTGTCTCGCCACCGCGCGACCAGCGCCGACAGCAGTTCCTCCCGGTCCTTGAAGAACCAGTAGAAGCTCGTCCTCGAAAGCCCCAGCCGCTTGGCCAGGGGCAGGATCTTCACCGCCTCGACGCCCGATTCCAGAAGCGCCTCGCAGGCAGCTTCGAGCCAGACCTCCGGGGAACCACGCCAGCCGCTATCGCTCGATATCTGGTCCATGATGGTTTTCTAACGGGTCGGATCGTTGAAAACAACAGAAATGTTCAATCATGTCCAGTACATGGACTCATATGTTTTGCATGTTGACACATATGAACATTTTCACCTAGCCTGATCCTGCGATCGCAAACGGAGTCCGGCAGTGTCCAACGACCCTCTCCTTCAGCCCTTTCAACTCAAGCATCTGAGGCTTCGAAACCGCATCATCGTGACGTCCCACGAGCCGGCCTATCCCGAGGACGGCATGCCGAAGGGACGGTATCGGGCCTATCATGTGGAGCGCGCAAAGGGCGGCGTCGCCATGACCATGACCGCCGGCTCGGCGGCGGTCTCGAAGGACAGCCCGCCCGTTTTCAACAACCTTCTCGCCTACAAGGACGAGATCGTGCCGTGGGTCCGGGAAATGACGGACGCCGTCCACGAGGCAGGCGCGGCCATCATGATCCAGCTCACCCATCTCGGCCGGCGCACGCGCTGGGACAAGGGCGACTGGCTGCCGATCGTCGCCCCCTCGCATCACCGTGAAGCCGCGCACCGCGCCTTTCCGAAAAAGATCGAAGACTGGGACATCGAGCGCATCGTCAAGGACTTCGCGGACGCCGCCGAGCGCATGAAGGCTGGCGGCATGGACGGCGTGGAGCTCGAAGCCTACGGCCATCTGATCGACCAGTTCATCTCGCCGCTGACGAACGAGCTGGACGGTCCCTATGGCGGATCGCTCGAAAACCGCATGCGCTTCTGCTTCGACGTGTTCAGGGCGATGCGCGAGAGGGTGGGAAGCGACTTCATCCTTGGCGTCCGCTACACAGCGGACGAATGCCTGCCCGGCGGCACGGGCAAGGCGGAAGGGCTCGAAATCTCGCGTCTCCTCAAGGAGAGCGGCCTGATCGACTATCTGAACGTCATCCGCGGCCATATCGACACCGATCCCGGCCTGACTGACGTCATTCCGATCCAGGGCATGGCGAGCGCGCCGCATCTCGATTTCGCCGGCGAAATCCGTGCCGCGACCCGCTTCCCCACCTTTCACGCCGCCAAGATCCAGGATGTCGCCACGGCACGGCACGCCATCGCCACCGGCAAGGTCGACATGATCGGCATGACGCGCGCGCACATGACGGACCCGCACATCGTGCGCAAGATCATGGAGAAGCGCGAGGACGACATCCGTCCCTGCGTCGGCGCCAATTACTGTCTCGACCGCATCTACCAGGGCGGCCTGGCCTTCTGCATCCACAATCCCGCGACGGGACGCGAGGAGACGATGCCGCACGTCGTTTCGAAGGCGGGCGTGCGAAAGAAGGTCGTTATCGTCGGCGCCGGCCCGGCGGGCCTGGAAGCGGCGCGCGTTTCGGCGGAGCGCGGGCACGAGATCGTCGTCTTCGAGGCGGCGGCCAGCCCCGGCGGCCAGATCCGCCTGACCGCGCAAAGCCCGCGCCGCAAGGAGATGATCAGCATCATCGACTGGCGTATGGCGCAATGCGAGAAGCTCGGCGTCGATTTCCGTTTCGGCACCTGGGCCGAGGCCGATACGGTGCTTGCCGAGAACCCGGACGCCGTGATCATAGCGACAGGTGGCCTGCCGCATACCGAGGTTCTTTCCGAGGGCAACGATCTCGTCGCTTCGTCCTGGGACATCATCTCCGGCGACGTGAAGCCGGGAACCAATGTTCTCGTCTATGACGATGCCGGCGATCATGCCGGCCTCCAGGCGGCGGAGCTCATCGCCAAGGCCGGCGGCAAGGTCGAGATCATGACGCCGGACCGCTCCTTCGCACCGGAAGTCATGGCCATGAACCTCGTGCCCTACATGCGCGCGCTCCAGAAGCTCGACGTCACCTTCACCGTCACTTACCGCCTGGAAGCGGTTCAGCGGGAAGGCAACGAGCTGCTGGCTGTCATCGGCAGCGACTATGGGGGCGTGCGGAAGGAACGGAAGTTCGACCAGATCGTCGTCAACCACGGCACCATTCCGCTGGACGACCTCTATTTCGAGCTGAAGCCCCGATCGAGCAATCACGGGGAAATATCGCACGACCAACTGATCGCCGGCGAACCGCAATCCGTCCTTCGCAATCCGGAGGGAAAGTTCCAGCTCTTCCGGATCGGCGATGCGGTGGCCGCCCGCAACACGCATGCCGCGATCTACGACGCGCTGCGGCTGGCGAAGGATCTCTGAACGCCGGCTTGACTGCGGTCCCGGCACGAAGCGCTGTCTTCCAGTCATTTGCCGATGGACCGTGAACAGAACGGTCCGGGCTTGGCAAACGTCTGCCGGTTTGCGATCAACCCGATGATATCGGCGAAGCATCGGCAGCGTGGTGGCGTAACAAAGCATGAAAACAGTCTCGACGGAGAAATCCCACGGCGGGGTTCAAGGCGTTTACTCCCATGTCTCGGACACCTGTGGGTGCGAGATGACGTTCGCCGTGTTCGTGCCGCCGCAGGCGGCCGAGCGCCCGTGCCCCGTCGTCTGGTATCTGTCGGGCCTGACATGCACGCATGCCAACGTCATGGAGAAGGGCGAGTATCGCCGGCTCGCGGCGGAACTCGGCCTCGTCGTCGTCTGCCCTGATACGAGCCCGCGGGGCGATCACGTTCCCGACGAAGCCGGGAACTGGCAGTTCGGAAAGGGTGCGGGCTTCTACCTGGACGCGACCGAGGCGCCGTTCGCCGCGAACTATCGCATGTATTCCTATGTCACCGAGGAATTGCCCAGGCTCATCGAGGCGGAGTTTCCCGTGGACGCGGGACGGCAGGCCATTTTCGGCCATTCGATGGGCGGTCACGGCGCCCTTACGATCGCGCTGAAGAATCCCGGCCGGTTCCGGAGCTGTTCGGCGTTCGCACCGATCTGTCATCCCTCGGTGTCGGAATGGTCGGCGCCGGCCTTCACAAAATACCTTGGACCGGAAGAGTCCCGCTGGCGTGCCTATGACGCCAGCCTCCTGATCGAGGACGGCCATCGGTTCAGCGAATTCCTGGTCGATCAGGGCACCGCCGACACGTTTCTGGAGGACGGGCTGCGCCCCGAAGCGCTTCGGGGCGCCTGCCAGGAGGCCGGCATCCCGCTCACGCTCCGGATGCAGGAGGGCTACGGCCATTCCTACTTCTTCATCTCGACCTTCATGGAAGACCATCTGCGCTGGCATGCGGAGAGGCTCGGGGCCTGACGGCCGAGTAACCTCCGGTTCGTTCGGAGAAGCCGGGTGGCGTCAGCACTCAGGCTCCGCCCATGTAGATATCCATGATCTGGCGGTCGTCGCGCACGTCGGCGGGCGAGCCTTCGAAGCGCTTTTCGCCGGCGGCGAGAATATAGATCCTGTCGGCGATCGGCATGGCTTCGCGGATGTTCTGCTCCACCATCAGGATGCCGATGCCCTGTTTCGTCAGCCCGGTGATGCGCTCCAGCGTCTCGATGACCATGGCCGGCGACAGGCCGGCAGACGGCTCGTCGAGCAGGATGAAGCGCGGCTTCGACACCAGCGCGCGCGCCAGCGACAGCATCGCCTGCTCGCCGCCGGAAAGCGACCCGGCCGCCGTCTTGCGGCGGCGCGCCAGCGACGGATACTGGTCGATCAGCTCCTCGATGCGGGCCTCCACCGCGCCCCGGTCGGCGATCGCATAGCCGCCCATGCGCAGGTTCTCCATGACGGTCAGACGCGGGAACACGCCGCCGCCCTGCGGCATCAGCACCAGCCCGTGCCGCACCACCTCGTGGACCGGCAGGTTTGAAAGCGTGACGTCGCCGAGGCGCGTCGAGCCGCGCCACACCGGCAGGGCGCCGGCGATGGCCTTGAGCAGGGTGGATTTGCCGCAGCCGTTCGGCCCGAAGATGCAGGTGATCTTTCCGGCCTCGGCCGTCAGCGAGACGCCGTGCACGATCTCCTGCTTGCCGTAGCCGGTGGCGGCGTTTTCGGCGGCGAGTGTGCTCATTGCGGCCGCCCCAGATAGGTCTGCATGACTTCGGAATTGCGCACGATCTCGCTGAACGTGCCGCTCGTCACCACCCGGCCCGAATCCATGACGATGATGCGGTCGCATACGGAGCGCACCATCTCCATGTCGTGCTCGATGATGAGGAAGGTGATGCCCCGCTCGCGCAGCCGCGTGATCGCCTCCAGGATGATCTTGCGGATGTTGGGATGCACGCCCGCCGTCACCTCGTCGAGCAGGACGAGCGATGCCTGCCGCATGACGGCGCGGCCGAACTCCAGGAGCTTCTGCTGGCCGCCGGAAAGGTCGGAGGCGCGGTTTTCGGCGACATGCTCCAGCCTGAGCAGCGCAAGCGTCTCGGCCGCCCGCTCGCGCGCGCCCTGCCAACGGCCCTCGGCCGCGGCGGCGAGCAGGTTCTCCGTCACCGTCATGTTTTCGAACAGCGCCGGGATCTGGAAGGTGCGGGCGAGGCCGAGCCGGGCGACGGCATGGGCGCTTTTGCCGGCGATCTCGTGGCCGTCGAAGCGGATCTGGCCGCTGTCCGGCGCCACCGTGCCGGCCACAAGGCTGAACAGCGTCGACTTGCCGGAGCCGTTGGGGCCGATCAGGCCGGCGATCTCCTGCCGCCGGACCTCCAGGGTGACGCCGTTGGTGGCCTTGATGCCGCCGAAATGCTTGTAGAGGTCGCGCACGACGAGGATCGGTTCGCCGCCCGCCGCCGGCGTCTGCGCCGCCGGGCTCATGGCCGCTCTCCTTCATCGACGCGGCCGACAAGCTTGCCGGCGGCCTTTTCGAGCGCGTTGCTCCGGCGCCCGGAGAACAGGCCCGCGATGCCGTTCGGCAGGAACAGCACCACCAGCACGATGGCCGCGCCCAGGAGCGCGATGTAGAAGGCGGTGTCGCCCCAATACATCCACATCAGCCGGTTGACGACGAACAGCGCCACGCCGCCGATGGCCGGTCCCCACAGGCTGCCCAGCCCGCCCAGCAGCACCATCACCACCATCTGGTCGGTGATGTCGCCGCCGAACACGGACTTCGGATTGATGAAGGTGACCCAGTAGGCGAAGATCGCGCCGAAGACGGACGCGGTCACGGCGCTGAGCACGAAGGTCTGCAGCTTGACCAGCGCGGTGTTGATCCCCATCGCCTCGGCCGCCGGCTCGTGGTCGCGCAGCGCCTTGACCTTGAGGCCGAAACGGGAGCGCTCGAACAGCAGCCAGGTGAGGAGATAGGTGAGCGCCGCCGCGCCCAGCATGGCGAAATAGAAGAAGCGCTCGTTGAGATAGGGCGGCAGGCCGATGCCGCCGATGCCGCCGGTGAAATCCATCGCGGAAGCGAACTGGATCAGCACCTCGGCGAAGGCCCATGTGGCGATGGCGAAATAGGCGCCGCGCAGCCTGAGCGTCGGCGCGCCGATGATGACGGCAAAAACGGCCGTCACCAGCATGCCGGCCGGAACGGTGACGAGGAACGGCAGGCCGAACGGGTCGTTCATCAGGAAGGCGGTCACATAGGCGCCGAGGCCGAAGAAGGCCGAATGGCCGAAATTGATGTAGCCGGCATAGCCGCCCAATATGTTCCACGAGCAGGCCAGGCCCGCCCACATCAGCGCGCCGGTGGCGATGCGCAGCCAGTAATTGTTGACCATGAGCGGCATCAGCGCCAGCAGGACCAGGACGGCGGCGAGCAGGAGAAGGCCGGGCAGGCGCGATTTCACGGGTTGCGTCGTCATCTCACAACCCTCTGCGCAGGATCCCCTTGGGGGATATCAGGAGAACCAGGAACAGCGTGGCGAAGATGGCCAGCAGCGAATAGCTGGAGCCGACATAGGTGGAGACGTAGGCCTCGATCACGCCGAGCAGGAGTGCTGCCACCAGCGCGCCGCCGACCGAGCCCAGGCCGGCCAGCACCGCCACGAAGAAGGCGAACAGCGTGTAGCGCAGGCCGATTTCGGGATTGACGGAATAGACGGCGCCCATCAGCACGCCCGCCATGGCGGTGATCCCGGCATAGAGGCCGTAGACGTTGGCGCTGAGGCGGCGGATGTTGACGCCCATCAAGGCCGCGTTCTGGCGGTTCTCGGCGGTGGCGCGGATCGCCAGCCCGTAGCGGGTGCGGTAGAGGAAAAGGAACAGCCCGCCGGCGATCACGATCGCAAACACCGCGGCGGCGACGCGGATCATGGGCACCGTCACCGGCCCGAGCGCCAGGCTCTCGCCGCTCAGCGCGGTGGGCACGTTGCGGGTGTTGAAGCCCCAGGCGGTCAGCATGCCGCCGCGCAGCAGCGTGAACAGTCCGAAGGTCAGCGCCAGCGCCATCAGCTCCGGCCGCGCGGTTCGGCTGTTGCGCACATTGTAGAGGATCGGGCCGATCAGATAGCCGATGGCGCCGAAGAGGAAGAAGGCCGCCGGGATGGCGAGAAAGCCGTCCACGCCGAGGCCGGCTGCCATGTAGTAGCCGAGGTAGCCGCCCAGCACGACCCAGCCGCCCACCGCGAAGTCGATGACGTGCAGCACGCCGAAGGTGAGCTGGAAGGCTATGGTGAAGGTGGCGATGACGCCGCCGATCAGGAGGCCGTTCAGCAGGGTCTGGAGGAAAAGATCCAAGGCGAAACCGTCCTTCGGTCAGCAGGCGAGGGCAGTCGTCAAGCGAGGGCGCGACATGTCTCGATCGCGAACACGCAGCGGGCGGGGAAAGCCGCCCGCCGCCGTGTAACCGTGCCGACAGGACAGGGCGTCGGGGCCGGCCGATATCCGTCCGGTCCGACGCATTCCGTCCTGCCCGGCGGCCGTTATTTCCAGGCCGGCAGCGGGTAGATGTAATCCGCCGCAGCCGCTTCCTTCGGGCCGACGGCGACGACCTTGCCGCTCTGGATCTGCACCAGCACCGGCACCGGCTGGACGTTGTCGTGGTAGTGGGGGCCGTCCTTCTCGAACTTGATCGGGCCGTAGAAGGTCTGGATGTCGGTTTCGGCGATGGCGTCCTTCAGCGCCACGCGATCCTCCGGCGTCAGCGCCGGCTTCTTGCCGAGGCGCTTCAGCGCATCGCCGAGCACCAGGCCGCTGGCCGCGCAGCCGGCCGCCGTATAGTCCGGCTCTCCGCCGAGCTTCTTCGCCGCCATGTCGGAAAATTCCTTGGCCGTGCCGAACACGTCGTCCTTGTAGGCCACGGTCGGCAGCCACACCACCACGCCCGTCGTGCCGTCGGCATCGGCCCCGAGCGCCTGGGCGAAGGCGGGATTGGTGATGCCGTAGTGCATGATCAGGGCCTTCGGCCGGAAGTTCAGCGACTTCGAGGTCTTGACCACGTTGATCAGTATCTCCTCGTGGCCGCCGACGGCGACGACGTCCGGATTGAGCGCGGCGATCTTGGAGATGACCGGGGTGAGGTCGCCGTCCGGCGGCACCAGTTCATAGGCGGCCAGTTCCAGCCCCGCCGCCGCCACGCCATCGCGGAAGCCCTCGCCGGTCTCCTTCGAGAACGGTTCGTTGACGCCGATCACGGCGACCGTCTTGGCGGCGGGGTTCGACTGCTTGGCCAGCACGCCGATCGACAGGCCGGACGTGGTGTCGACCGCCGGGATGATGCCGAAATTGAACTCCGGCTTCGCCTTCCAGACGTTCGGCGATTCCGCCGAGCCCGAAATCATCGGCACCTGGTATTTCTGGCAGATCGGCTGCACGGCGATCGTCGAGCCGCTGGTGTAGGGGCCGAACAGGACGTCGACCTCGTTCTGCACGATCAGCCGCTCGGCGGCATCGGCGCCGGTCGCCGGATTGCTCTGGTCGTCGCCGTAGAACATCTCCACCTTGAACTGCTCGCCGGCCACCTCGACGCCGCCCTTGGCGTTCACCGCGTCCGCCCACAGGTCGTAGCCTTGCTTGGTCAGGTTGCCGCCGAGGATGTTCTCGCCCGACAGGGAGGTGATGACGCCCGCCTTGAAGGTCGCCGCCTGCGCCCGCGCCGTTCGCACGAAGGGCATTCCCAAGGTCCCCGCGGCGAGGGCCGCGGCCCCCAGACCAAGCGTTTCGCGCCGCGTGTAGCCATTTCTGTTTGCAGTCACGATCTACCTCCCATGTTGAATTGCGCCGACGACACTTCGCGACGCGCCTGCGCGCAGTCGCGTTTTATCCCGTCGCCTCTTTTTGGTCCCGAACGGCTCCCGCCATGGTATTCGCCTCCCTGCCTGGGCCGCGCGAATGGCGAGGAGGAGTGTTCGATTTCTGAAGAAACCCGCTTGCCCGAAAGTCGACCGGAAAACGCCGGCTGGGCCTGTCGTAGGCTTTGGAACGTTCATGCTGTTTACCAGCCTTGCGCTTCCGGTCAGATCACCATCGCCGTATGATGCGCCTCCGCAATCGACCATAGGGTAAAATTATTGTCAACACGGGCGGGCACAGCGACCGGCGCCGGAATTTTCATCTAATCTTTTGAAAAGAAAAAGAATCTGTCTTTTCGCCCGGTTTAATCGACCAACCTTGCCAGCCGCTCCGCGTCCGAAAGGTCCTCGATCGTGTTGGCGTTGAAGAACGGATCGACGGGCCGGACAGGCCACTCCGCGGTGGCCAATGAATGGCGGGCCGTCCAGCTCTGTACCCTGCGCAGGTCCTCTTCGACGAGCGCGTTTCGCAGATCGCCGCGCAGCGCGACCTTCCAGAGCCCGATCACGGGATGCGCGCGCCCGCCGGAAACCGCGGCGGCGAGCGTTGCGTTCCCGTCGCGGCGCGCCTTGTGAAGGCGGTCGACGAGATCGCGCGGCAGGAAAGGGCAGTCGCCGGCGACGCTGACGACCCATTGCGCCTGCGGCCGGTTCTGCGCCGCCCAGTCGAGCGCGGCGAGCACGCCGGCCAGCGGGCCGGGATTGCCGGCCACCGTGTCGGGAACCACGGGCAGGCCGAAGGCGGCGAAGCGGGACGGATCGCCATTGGCGTTCAGCACGAGCACGCCGCATTGCGGCGAGAGCCTTTCGACGACATGGGCGAGGATGGCGCGCCCGCCGATTTCGCGCATCGGCTTGTCGCCGCCGCCCATCCGCCGCGCCAACCCGCCGGCCAGGATCACGCCGACCGTTTCGTCCCGTTCAGGCGTCATGTCCGGCTCCTTTCCTATCGCCGCGGCCAGCTTTTCACGCATCGGCGCGAAATGGCTCGCGCATCCGTCCTATGTAATGGTAGGCCCCTCGAATGCCACGACGGTGAGCGGTGGGAAAGCATGGCGCGCTTCTCCGACGATTGCCTTCCGTGAGAATGCGGCCATGACGACCACGACGACACTCGACCTTACCGGGCTGAAATGCCCCCTGCCGGCCCTGAAGACCCGCAAGGCGCTCGGTCGTATCAAGCCGGGCGAGCGGCTGGAGGTGCGGTGTACCGACCCTCTGGCCGCCATCGATATTCCCCATCTCGTCGGCGAAACCGGTGATCGCATCGAGAGCGTCACACGCGAGGGAGACGGACTCGTATTCCTGATCGA
>JAFKJW010000075.1 GCA_017305925.1 Hyphomicrobiales bacterium
AAGGATTGCAGGTGCTTGCGCTGCGCCTCCTGCTTGACGCGGCTCTTCTCCTGCAATTCGAGCTGCTCGGAGCGCTGGCGCTCGAACTGGTCGTAGCCGCCGCGCCAGAAGGTCAGCTTCTGCTGGTCGAGATGCACGATGGAGGAGACGGCGCGGTTCAGGAGATCGCGGTCGTGGCTGATCAGCAGCACGGTATGCGGATAGCGCGACAGGTAGTTTTCCAGCCAGAGCGTGCCTTCGAGGTCGAGATAGTTGGTCGGCTCGTCGAGCAGCAGGAGGTCGGGCTCCGCGAACAGCACGGAGGCAAGCGCCACGCGCATGCGCCAGCCGCCGGAGAAGGACGAGGCCGGCCGCGCCTGCGCGGCTTCGTCGAAGCCGAGACCGGAGAGGATGGTGGCGGCGCGCGCCTCGGCCGAATGCGCGTCGATGTCGGCGAGCCGGAGCTGGATTTCGGCGATGCGGTGCGGATCGGTGGCCGTCTCCGCCTCGGCGAGCAGCGCGGCGCGCTCCGTGTCGGCCTTCAGCACGATCTCGATCAGCGGCTCCTCGGTGCCCGGCGCCTCCTGCGCCACCTGGCCGATGCGGGTGTTCTTGGGCAGCGAGATCGAGCCGGTTTCGGCCGAGAGGTCGCCGGTGATGGCGCGGAACAGCGTCGTCTTGCCGGTGCCGTTGCGCCCGACGAGGCCGGCCTTGGTGCCTGACGGCAAGGCGAGCGAGGCATGGTCGATGAGCAGCCGGCCCGCGATGCGCAGCGAAAGATCGGTGATGGTCAACATGGTGGGCGGGCTTTCGCATGGCGGCCCCGCGTGGCGCAAGCACGAAGCGGGACGTGCCGCCGGTCAGGCGTAGGGCAGGCCTTCCGGCGTTCGCTGGAAATAGATGAGATCCAGATCGACGCTCGGCTTGCCGAGCGCGGTCAGGATCGCATGGACCTGGCCGCGGTGATGCGTCTGGTGGTTGAAGAGGTGCGCCAGTGCCGGCGCGAGCCGCTGCGAGATGCGCCGCATGTCGGTGACGGTCGTGTAGGTGAAGCGCCCCGCGAGATCCTCCCGGCTGAGCCCGGAGAGCCAGTCCGAGAGGCGCTTGTCCTCCGCCTGCCGCGCGGTCCACAGCCTGGCGAAATCGCGGTGCAGGATCGTGTCGAGCGCCGCCGGCGCCTCGCCGGTTCCGGTCATGCGCTTCAGCCAGATCCGGTCCGCCACCAGGAGATGGTTGAGCGTTCCCATGGCCGACTTGAAGAAGGCGCCCATGTCGCGCTGCCATTCCTCCTCGGTGAGCGCGGCGGCGGCATTGTAAATGTTCCGGTTGGCCCACGCATTGTAGGCGGCGAACATCATGAAATGCTGTCTCATGGCATGGTCCGGATGGCCGTCCGCCCCCCACGGCCGAATCGCGGCGGCGGGCCGACGATGCGTTTTGCGCGCGCTCTTGGCAATGCCGGCCGCGCCGCGTATAGAGCCGCCACTTTCCCGCTCGTTTCAAGAATTGCAAGGATAGACGATGGCGATCGAACGCACCTTCTCGATGATCAAGCCCGACGCGACGCGCCGCAACCTGACCGGCGCCATCACCGCGATGCTGGAGGGCGCGGGCCTGCGCGTCGTCGCCTCCCGCCGCGTCTGGATGAGCCGCCGCGAGGCCGAGGGCTTCTACGCCGTCCACAAGGGCCGCCCCTTCTTCGAGGAGCTCGTCGAGTTCATGTCGTCGGGCCCGACGGTCGTGCAGGTGCTGGAAGGCGAGAACGCCATCGCCAGGAACCGCGAGGTGATGGGCGCGACCAACCCGGCCAACGCCGCCGAAGGCACCATCCGCAAGGTCCATGCCCTGTCGATCGGCGAGAACTCCGTGCACGGCTCGGACGCGCCCGAGACCGCCGCGCAGGAGATCAAATACTGGTTCTCCGACACCGAGATCGTCGGCTGACGCCACGCCGGGGCAGGGCGGCTGCGGCCGTCCGCCACGATGGCCCGGACGCCGCTACCGGGCCAGCATCTCCGGCCGGTATTCGAAATGCATGGTATCGTAGTGGTACCAGCGTCCGCCCCAGATGAAGCCGTGTCTTTCGAAAATGTCGACGATCTCCTTCGGGATCCGGTTCGACCATTTGATATGGCCGGCGGCGTCCGGCTTCTGCCACTGCCAGTAGGCCGTGTATTTCGTGTTGAGGTCGATCGCCGCGCCGTAGGCGTGCATCGACATGCGCGACGTCTTGGCGATCGCCCGGCAATTGTAGGTGCCGGCTGATGGCACGAGGTACTTCCTGAACGACGCCGGCAGCTTGTCGAGGTCGCGCGACACCGCCTCCAATGCCTTGTCCGCGCCCTGCGCGGTGGTGACGGACACCTTGCCGCCGCCGTGGCCCGGCACCCAGGCGATGCGGCGCAGCTTTCCCGCCACTTCGCCTTTCTGACAATCGCCATAGAGCGCGCGGAACAGCGCCTCGACCCGGATGCGGCCCGGATCGAAATTTTCCGGGGGCGGCGCCGCTTCGGCTCCCGCCGGGTAGGCGAAGGCGAACATGTCCCCGATATCCGGGCGGTCGAGCATCTGCTCGAAGCTCTTGCCTTCATCGCCGTCCGACAGCGGCAGCCGCTCGCCGTTCTTCAGGATGAGCGCGCCGGCGTCGAACCCGGCGATCGTGCCCGGATAGGCATCGACGAGCCGCTGGAGCACGGGCTTCAGCTCCGCCGGGTTGCGGCCGAAGTTTTCCGCCCGTGCGCCGCTGGCGGACAGCAGCGCGGCGAGGATCAGAACGACGGGGGCGCGGCGGATCATGCGCGCGATGGTCTATGACGATCTCTCGAGAAGCAACCGGATCGAGGAAAGCGAGGCCGCGTCGAGATCCCTTGCCTCGCCGGTGAACCAGGCATGGCCTGCGACGCGTATATGGGCGACGAGCACATAGCGGCGCTGCTCCGCAACGGCGCCCGGCTCGACGTCCATGCTGAAGCGGATCGGCACCTGGCCGAGCCGCTTGACCGCGCGCGTGGCGATCGTCCGGCCCGGTGCTCCGCTGTCGTCGGCCTCGGCAAGGATGAGGATGGCCTCCGCTTCCGGCGGCAGGGCGATGCGCTCGCGATAATACATCTCGCCGGCCACGGCCTGCGCCTGCGCGTTCCCGCAAAGCGGCAGCGCCATCGTTCCGATCATCAGCGGCATGAAGCCGAAGACCAGAAGCTCCGCGAACCTGTCGATGATCATCCCTGTCCTCCACGGCTTGCCGGCACCAGCGTGAGGGACGATTGCGATCATACGAGGGCGCGGGCGTGGCGGCTTCGCGGCCCTGCGGACGGATTTGAACGACGAAGCCTATCGCCAGCGGTCCAGCGCCTGCTCGTCGCTGTCCTTCGCCGCCACCCAGTCCCCCGGGGCGCCGTCCGCCCGGTGCTCCTTCTTCCAGAAGGGGGCGCGGGACTTCAAATAGTCCATCAGGAAGGACGCGGCTTCGAACGCCGCCTGGCGGTGCGGCGAGGCGGCGATCACCAGCACGATGTTCTCGCCGGGCCGCACCTTGCCGTGACGATGCAGCACGGTGACGGCCAGCAGCGGCCAACGCTCCGTGGCCTCATCGGCGACGCGCGCGATCTCGGCTTCCGCCATGCCCGGATAGTGCTCCAACTCCAGCGCGGCGAGGCTGCCCGCCTCGTCCCGGCAGAGGCCGGAAAAGGTGACGATCGCGCCGATGTCGGTGCGCCCGGCCCGGATGCGCTCCACCTCGGCGGCGACGTCGAAATCCTCCGCCTGGACGCGCACGGCCGGGACGGGCTTGCCGGCCACGGCGTCAGCCTCCGGTCATCGGCGGGAAAAGCGCGATCTCGCGGGCGCCGGCCAGGCTCTCATGGTGATCGACATGCTCATGGTCGATGGCGACGCGGATCACCTTCGGATGCTGGAGCGCCTGCCCGTAGCCCTCGCCGCGCGTGCGCAGCCATGCCAGCAGGTCGGCCACCGTGCGCACCTCGCCGGGAAGCTCGATGTCTTCCTCCGGTAGGCCGATGCGTTCCCGCACCCATGCGAAATAGATCAGCCGCATCGCTCACTCGTCGACGATATGCTTCACCCCGGCGCGGAAATAGTCGTAGCCCGTGTAGAGCGTGACGATCGCCGAGATCCACAAAAGCGTGATGCCGATGCTCGACCAGTAGGGCACGATCTTGTCGCCCGTGGGGCCGAGCAGCAGGAAACCGATGGCGACCATCTGGATGGTGGTCTTCCATTTGGCGAGGCGGGTGACGGGCACGCTGACCTTCAGCTCCGCCAGATATTCGCGCAGGCCCGAGACGAGGATCTCGCGGCACAGGATGATGATGGCGGCCCACAGGGACCAGCCGGCGATGCCGCCGGCGCGGTCGCGGTCGGCGGCGAGCAGCAGCAGGCAGGTCGCCACCAGGAGCTTGTCGGCGATCGGGTCGAGCATGCGGCCGATGTTCGACGTCTGCTTCCAGGCGCGCGCGAAATAGCCGTCGAAATAGTCGGTGATGCTCGCCACGATGAAGATGATGACGGCCGACCAGCGGGCGAAGTCGCTCGATTGCAGCCGGCCCTCCAGATAGAAGCACAGCACCACCAGCGGCACGGCGACGATGCGTCCGTAGGTCAGCATATTGGGGAGGTTGAAAGCGCGCTTCGCCATAAAATTCTGTCTTGTTTCTGCGGGGCTTACTCAAATCAAGTAACCCTTGATTGGTCAATCGCGGCAACCGCTCGGAGACGGTAAAGGTTCGGGGAAGACCGTCACCTTTCGTGAAAGTGATCGTAGACGAGGCGCGCCATCGCCTCCGAAATGCCGTCCACCGCCACAAGATCGCTGACGGCGGCGCGGCTGACCGCCTTCGCCGTGCCGAAATGCAGGAGCAGCGCGCGCTTGCGCGTCGGGCCGATGCCGGCGATCTCGTCCAGCGGGTTCTTCACCATCTCCTTGCGCCGCCGCGCCCGGTGCGAGCCGATGGCGAAACGGTGCGCTTCGTCGCGCAGGCGCTGCACGAAATAGAGGACCGGATCGCGCACCGGCAGCGAGAAGGATGGCTTGCCCTCGCAGAAGAAGCGCTCGCGGCCGGCCTCGCGGTCCTGGCCCTTGGCGACGCCGATGGCGACAACCTTGTCGGCGACGCCGAGCTCGGCGAGCATGGCGCGCACCACGCTCATCTGTCCCTGGCCGCCGTCGATCAGGATGACGTCCGGCCAGGCCGGGAACCCGTCGTCGCCGCCGGCCGCAGCGCCGGCGTCCTCCGGCTGCGCGTGCTCCCTGACGAGGCGCGAGAAGCGGCGCTGCATCACCTCGCGCATCATGCCGAAGTCGTCGCCCGGCGTGATGTCGGTCGAGCGGATGTTGAACTTGCGGTACTGGTTCTTCACGAAGCCTTCCGGCCCCGCCACGATCATCGCTCCCACCGCGTTGGTGCCCATGATGTGGGAATTGTCGTAGACCTCGATGCGTGTCGGCGCGGCGGCCAGCCCGAAGGTTTCGGCGAAGCCGGCGAGCAGCCGCGCCTGCGTCGATGTCTCCGCCAGCCGCCGGCCGAGCGCCTCGCGCGCATTCTGAAGGGCGTGGTCGGCGAGGTCCTTCTTCTCGCCACGACGCGGCACGGAGACGGCGACCCTCTGGCCGGCGCGGGTGGAGAGCGCCTCGGCCAGCAGCTCCTGCTCCTCCACCGCCTCCGAGAGCAGCACCAGCCGGGGGCAGGGCTTGTCGTCGTAGAACTGCGCGAGGAAGGAGCCGAGGATTTCCGCCGGCTCGATGGAGGCGTCGGCCTTGGGAAAATAGGCGCGGTTGCCCCAGTTCTGGCCGGTGCGGAAGAAGAAGACCTGGATGCAGCTCTGCCCGCCCTCCATGTGGATGGCGAACACGTCCGCCTCCTCGACCGACTGCGGGTTGATGCCCTGGTGAGCCTGGACGTGAGAGAGCGCGGCGAGGCGGTCGCGGTAGACCGCCGCCTGCTCGAAATCGAGGTTTTCCGAGGCCCGCTGCATGGCTGCGGAAATCTCGCCCTTCACCTTGTGGCTGCGGCCCGACAGGAAGTCCTTGGCCTCGCCGACGAGCCTGTCGTAGTCCGCGGGCGCGATCTCGCCGGTGCACGGCGCGGAGCAGCGCTTGATCTGGTAGAGCAGGCAGGGCCGCGTCCGGCTCTCGAAGACAGAATCGGTACAGGTGCGCAGCAGGAAGGCGCGTTGCAGCGCGTTGATGGTGCGCCCGACCGCGCCTGCCGAGGCGAAGGGGCCGAAATAGTCGCCTTTGCGCGAGCGCGCGCCGCGGTGCTTGAAGATGCCGGGCGAGGGATGGTCGCCGGTCAGCACGATATAGGGGAACGACTTGTCGTCCCGCAGCAGCACGTTGAAGCGCGGCCGCAGGCGCTTGATGAGATTCGCCTCCAGCAGCAGCGCTTCGGTCTCGGTACGGGTGACGACGAACTCCATCGTCGCCGTCTCGCGCACCATGCGGCCGATGCGGTTGGTGTGGAAGCGGCCCTGCGCATATTGGGTGACGCGCTTCTTCAGGCTGCGCGCCTTGCCGACATAGAGCACGTCGCCGGCCGCGTTGATCATCCGGTAGACGCCGGGCGCGTTGGGCAGGCGCTTCGCCAGCACGTGGATGACGTCGGTCCCGGCCTTGCCCGCGGCGTCGCCCTTGTAGGCTTCCCATTCGATCGCCGTGAAGGCGACGGCGGGCGCTTCCTCCGGCGCGTCGACGACGGCTTCGTCGTCCTCTACCTCGTCGCCCGGCAGATAGCCGGCGACGTCGTCGGCCGCTTCGACTCCGCGCGTCGCTCTTGTCCGTGGCGGGGAAGGAGGGGTGGAACTCATCTCATGACCGCGTTGCCGGGCAACGCCGGGAAATGCGCCGCTGCCCCTCGCGACTCGGCCTCGAAAGAACCGCCCGCGACAGACTCTAGATAGCGAATGGACACGGCGAATCCATCCGGCATTCCGTCCCATGCGGTTCGAGGATCGTCCAAAATGCGACGAAACGTGGAAACCATCTTTTTACCCGTGCGGCAGCTTTGTGGCAGCGTCGCCGACTGGTCCGCCGCCGGCACGGCGCGAGCTTCGGTCCGGCGCCATTATAGGGAGCGCAACATGTTGGCGGAACAGGGATTTTTGCCGATCCGCCAGTCTGCTGACAAATGTGCTGTGACACGCGCGCAACATCAAGGTTCGGCCGCATTCCGGCCGGGGAATCACCCCGATTGCGGAACGGTTCGGCCGCATTTGGCCACGACATTTGGAACCGTGAGCCGCGAAGGCCGTTTGGGCGGGAGGCGACGTGGCACGGTTTTGCAATGGGTCCGCGAGTTTACGGACCAAGGAGTAGACAATGAAGAACACCTCGAAATTCGCGCGATCCTCCCTGGCGGCTCTCGGTTTGCTTGCTTTCGCCGGCGCCGTTCCCGCATTCGCGGCCGACGCCATCACCAACGAGGAGCCGCCGGCTCCCGCGCCGTCCGCCGAGCTTCCGGTGGCGAGCTGGGCCGGTCCCTATGCGGGTCTCTCGGCGGGCTATGGCTTTGCCGGCCGCACCAAGGATCGCACGCTGGACAACAAGATCGAAACGGACGGCTTCATCGGCGGTGCGTTCGCAGGCTACCAGTGGCAGAACGACAACTTCGTCTACGGCCTCGAAGGCGACATCAACTATAACGGCATGAGCGGCTCCAATGCCGGCGAGCAATCGCGGACGAAGATCGACGGCTCGCTGCGTGCACGCCTCGGCTACGCGGTCACGCCGGACGTGCTGCTCTACGGAACCGCTGGTGGTGCCGCCGAGCGCCTGAAGATCTCCGACGCGGCCGGTTCGGACAGCAATTCCATGCTGGGCTGGACGGTTGGCGCCGGTGCCGACGTCAAGATCACCGAGCAGCTCTTCGGCCGAGTCGAGTATCGCTACTCGGACTACGGCAGCAAGGACTTCGACACCGGCGCCGGAGTGTCCCGCATCAAGGACAGCGACCACCGGATCACCTTCGGCGTCGGCATGAAGTTCTGACCGCCGCGGTCAAGCACAGACTGGAAAGCCGGGCGTCGTCCCGGCTTTTTCCTTTTCGGCCGAAGCGTGGCCGCTTCTATGAGGGCAGGAGCGGCACGAGATCGGGAAACTTCTTGTCGAAGCGCGCGGCCCAGCGTGTCAGCTTGCCCCGGCCTTTCTCCCACTTGCCGCCGAAGCGCAGGCTGGCATAGCCGAGCGCGGCTCTCAGCGCGATGTGGCCGACATGGATGCGCTGCGGCAGTCCGGGCATATCGGCGCAAAGCGCGTCGAGCCCGCGCAACGCCTTGGCGAATTGTCGGTCCAGCCACGGCTGGTGCACCTTCTCCTCCGGCCGCATGCGGCGCTCGTAGACATGGGCGAGCAGCACGTCGCAGATTCCGTCCGCCAGCGCTTCGAGCTTCTCCGCTTCGAGGCGCTTCGCCGGCGAACGCGGAAAGAGCTTGCCGCCCGACATCCGGTTGAGCTGCTGCGTGATGACGCGGCTGTCGAAGACCGCTTCCCCATCGTCAAGGATGAGCACCGGGATCTTGCCGAGCGGGTTGATCTTCAAGAGCGCTTCGGACGGCTGGTTGGTCTCGGTGTCGACGATCTCGACGGCGATGCCCGCATGGGCGGCCGCCATGCGCGCCTTGGCGCTGTAGGGCGATGCCGGCGCGCTGAGCAGCTTGGGCATGTGCTGGTCCTTGTGTCGCATGCTTGATCGGGGCGCCGCATCACCGGACGGCGTCGGGAAGGAAATGCGGGTCGGTCAGCGCAGGACGCGGCAGCGGCCGTTGTAGACCATCCAGCGGTCGAAGCCGGAGACGCAGAACTCGACATTGTCGCCCATGCCGGCAAAGCCCAGCCCGTTCTCGATCAGATACCAGACCTCCCGCTTGCGGCCGTCCGAGAGCAGCGCGGTCGCCCCGCAATAGCGGCGGGCGACGGGCCATTTCTCGCTGGAGGGGAGGTGGCGGTGCTGGTGGATGCGGCGAAAGTCGGCGATCTCCACGTCCGGCAGATGCGGCACATGGCGCACCTGATAGCGGAACTTGCTGGTGATTCGGGTCAGGATGCCGGGGTCTCCGCATTCGCGGGCGACGCGATCATGGGCGCTCGCCGTTCCGGAGAGCGCCAGCACCGCGCCTCCTGCAAGCAATGCGGCTGCGATCAGGGACGGGCGCTTCATCTCAATGCTCCGGAAATGCCGCCAGGGCCGGCGATTCGTCATTTTCACTCAAGATTGCGGGCTGCCGCCGTCCCGGTCAAGCGCCCGCGCTCTCGCCGCTCAGGACCTCGACCCCGAAGCGGCCTGCGCCAGCCTCGCCGAGGACGGGTCGCAGCGCCGCCAGGATCGCCGCGCATTCCCTGTCGACGCCGAAGGGCAGGTTGACCACCGCCATGCCGCAGCCGTCGAGCCGCGGCTCGGGCGAGGCGGGGCGGATCTCGAAGGTGATGTCGGTAATCCTCGGGATTCCGCTCGCCCTCAGCGCGGTGCGGAAGGCGTTCACGGCGCGGCGGTCCTTGATCGGATACCAGAAGGCATAGATGCCGCCTGGCCAGCGGCGATGGGCCTTGATCAGGCCGTCCGCCATGCGCTCGAACTCGCCCGCCTCCTCGAAAGGCGGATCGATCAGCACGAGGCCGCGCTTTTCCTTTGGAGGCAGTTGCGCGCCGAGCGCCAGCCAGCCGTCGAGACGCATGACACGCGCCTGCACGTCGCCGGCGAAATGGCCGGCGAGCGTCGCGGCGTCGGCCTCGTGCAGCTCGATGGCGAAAAGCCGGTCCTGCCGGCGCAGGAGCCGCCTGACGATGATCGGCGAGCCCGGATAGGCGGTGACGCCGCTCCCGGCGTCGAAGGAGCGCACGATGTCGAGATAGGGCGCGAGCAGGGCCGCCGGCTCCGCGACCAGCTTCGCGGCGAGCACGCGGCCGATCCCGTCGCGCCACTCGCCCGTCTTCTGCGCTTCCGCCGAGGACAGGTCGTAGAGGCCGGCGCCGGCATGCGTGTCGATCACCCGGAACGCGGCCTCCTTGCGCTTCAGATAGGTGACGATGCGCGTCAGCACGGCGTGCTTGACAACGTCCGCGAAATTGCCGGCATGATAGATATGGCGATAATTCATGGTCTGGCGGCCTCCGCTGGGCCAGCCTCTACACGTGCCGTGCCGAACCGGCTAGATTGGACCCATGAACCAGCACATCAAGATCGTCGAGCCGAAGGCGAAGGTCCGCATCGGCCACTCGGCCTGTCCGCACGACTGTCCGTCCACCTGCGCGCTCGACGTGGAGCTGCTCTCTCCGACCCGGATCGGCCGCGTCCACGGTGCCAAGAACAATTCCTATACGGCCGGCGTCATCTGCGCGAAGGTCGCGCGCTATGCCGAGCGCGTCCATCATCCCGACCGGCTGACCAAGCCGCTGGTGCGCTCCGGCGCGAAGGGCGAGGGGAACTGGAAGGAAGCGAGCTGGGAGGCGGCGCTCGACCTCGTCGCGGAAAAGTTCGACGCGGCCGAGGCGAAATACGGCAGCGAGACGGTGTGGCCGTATTTCTACGCCGGCACGATGGGCCTCGTGCAGCGCGACGGCATCGAGCGGCTGCGCCACGCCAAGAGATATTCCGGCTTCTTCGGCTCGATCTGCACCAATCTCGCCTGGACGGGCTGGATGATGGGGGCCGGCAAGCTCGCCGGCGCCGACCCGCGCGAGATGGCGAAATCCGACTGCGTGGTCATCTGGGGCACCAATGCGGTGGTGACGCAGGTCAACGTCATGACGCATGCGGTGAAGGCCCGCAAGGAGCGCGGCGCCAGGATCGTGGTGATCGACGTCTACGACAACGCGACGGTGAAGCAGGCCGACATGGGCCTCGTCCTGAAGCCCGGCACGGACGGCGCGCTGGCCTGTGCCGTCATGCATGTGCTCTTCCGCGAGAACCTCGCCGACCGCGCCTATCTGGAGAAATACACCGACGATCCGCATGGCCTCGAAAGACATCTCGAAAGCCGCACGCCGGAATGGGCAGCCGCCATCACCGGGCTCTCGGTGGCCGAGATCGAGGCTTTCGCCCGGCTGGTCGGCACGACGAAGCGGACGTTCTTCCGCCTGGGCTACGGCTTCTCGCGCCAGCGCAACGGCTCGGTGAACATGCACGCGGCGCTGTCGGTCGCCGCCGTGACGGGCTGCTGGCAATATGAGGGCGGCGGTGCGTTCCATTCCAATTCGGGCATATTGAAGCTCGACACCGCCCTTCTGGAGGGCACGCGGCTGCGCGACCCACGGGTGCGCCATCTCGACCATTCGCGCATCGGTCCGGTTCTGGTGGGGCAGGAGGACGCACTCCATGGCGGCCCGCCGGTGACGGCGATGCTGATCCAGAACACCAATCCGGCCAATGTCGCGCCCGAGCAGCGGCTGGTGAAGCGTGGCTTCCTACGCGACGATCTCTTCACCTGCGTGCACGAGCAGTTCATGACGGACACGGCCAAGCTCGCCGACGTGGTGCTGCCCGCGACCATGTTCCTGGAGCATGACGACATCTACAAGGGCGGCGGCAACCAGCACGTCACGCTGGGGCCGAAACTGATCGAGCCGCCGCCGGGACCGCGCACCAACCACTATGTGATCGAGGAGCTGGCGAAGCGCCTCGGCGTTGCCGACCAGCCGGGCTTCGGCATGACGGAGCGCCAGCACATCGACGTGATGCTGGAAAAGCGGGGGCTGGGCACGTTCGACACGTTCCGCGAGGAGCGCTGGGCCGATTTGCAGCCGCCTTTCGAGGAGGCGCATTTCCTCAAGGGTTTCGGCCATCCGGACGGGAAATTCCGCTTCCGGCCCGACTGGACGGGCCAGCCGGCGCCCAACCGGCCGCCTAAGAGCATGGGCGTGTTCGGCCCGGTCGCGCGCCTGCCGGAGTTTCCCGACCATGTCGACCTGATCGAGGTGGCGGATGCCGAGCATCCGTTCCGTCTCGCCACCTCGCCGGCGCGCTCCTATCTCAATTCCTCCTTCTCGGAGACGCCGACCTCCAGGGCGCGCGAGGGCAGGCCGGAGCTTTTGGTGCATCCCGACGACGCCGCGATGCTGAAAATCGGCGAGGGCGACCGCGTCGAAGTCGGCAACCGCCGCGGCGAGGTCGTGCTGCATGCAAAATTCTTCGACGGCGTGAAACGCGGCGTGGTGATCGCCGAGGGCATCTGGCCGAACAGCGCGCATGAGCGCGGCGAGGGCATCAATGTGCTCACCGGTGCCGACGCGCCTGCGCCCTATGGCGGCGCGGCGGTGCACGACAACAAGGTCTGGGTGAGGGCGGCTGTCTAGAAAAGGGCTGTAAGATCGCGCGCGCCGTGGATGACGCGGACGATTTCCACCCCGTCCTCCACAATTCGATAAAGGATGAGATAGGCGCCTTCGGTCAGTACGCGCATCTCGGCAGCGATTTCAGGCCGGGCAGAACCAAGTTCGGGAAAATCAAAAAGCGGTGACGTACGGTCGCGAATGTCATCGATCAACTTGTCTGCGGCTCGTGGGCTTTCCAGCGCGACGTTCAGCCATATGTCGTCAAGGTCGGCTTCGGCTGCCGGCGTGAAAACGACACGCATCGACCTTCACCCCTTTCTGAAAGAAGCCAGCCGCTCGCGGCCCCGTTGCTTGATCTCTTCGAAATCAAGCGGCTTTGCCGGCCCGCTGGCGAGGCCTTCCTCCCAAGCCTTGCGCAGCCGTTCGACTTCCGCCGTTCGCAGCGGTTCTCGAAGCTTCCAGCCGCGCAGGGCCTCGCGGATGACCTCGCTGGTGGATGCATAGGCACCGGAGTCTACCGCCTCCCGGATCATGGCTACCTGCTCGCGCGTCAGTGCGATGCTGATTTTCTGGATTTCGGACATCGGAATTACCTCGCTGCCGCATAGTAGCAAGAATTCCTACCGTCCTCAATCGAGGACGATCGCGCTACGAACGGCTCACGGCGTGAACCGCGCGAGGTCTTCGAGATTCCTTGGGCCGGGCGCGTTGGGCGGCGAGACGAGGCTCGCGGCCGGCTGCCATACGGTCTGCGCCTCCTGGGAGAACGTGACGCCCGCGCCCTCCATCCGAACATGGCCCTCCGCAAGCAGCTTCAGGGCCAGCGGATAGATGCCGTGCTCGGCGGCGAGTACGCGGCGCGCAAGGCTCTCCTCCGTGTCGGAGGGCAGTACCGGTACGGCCGCCTGCGTGATGATAGGCCCCTCGTCGATCCCGGACGTGACGAAATGGGCGGTGCAGCCATGCACGCGCACGCCGGCCTCAAGGGCGCGACGGTGCGTGTGGAGGCCCTTGAAGAGCGGCAGAAGCGATGGATGGATGTTGATCAGACGCCCTTGCCACGTATCCGTAAAGCCGCGCGTCAGGAGCCGCATGTAGCCGGCGAGGCAGACGATTTCCGCCCCGAGCCTGCCGAGCAGCGCGTCGATCGCCCGCTCGTGGCCTTCCTTGTCCGCGAAGTCGCCGCGCCCGATCACATGGGTAGGGATGCCCCGGCTCCCGGCGAGCACGAGGCCCGGCGCGTCGGCCCTGTCCGAGATCACGGCGACGATCTCGGCCGGAAAGTCGCGTTCGGCGGCCGCGTCGATGAGGGCTGCCATGTTCGAGCCCCGGCCGGAGATCATCACGGCGACATTTTTGCGTGCCTGCGTGCTCATAGCTGCAAAACACCCCGGTAGACGACGCCGGCCTCGCGGCGCGGCACGATGCGGCCGATCGGCGCGACCGTCTCGCCCTGCTGCTGGAGAACGGCGGCGACCTGCGCCGCCTGGCCTGCCGCCACCGCGATCACCATGCCGATGCCGCAGTTGAAGGTCCGCATCATCTCGGCCGCCGCCACGCCGCCGGTCGCGGCGAGCCAGGAGAACAGCGGCGGGACATCGATCGCGTCGAGGTCCAGCTCGGCAGCGAAATCCCTGGGCAGGACGCGCGGGATGTTGTCCGGGAAGCCGCCGCCGGTGATGTGGGCGAGCGCCTTGATCCCGTGCGTGCTGCGGATGGCGGCGAGGAGAGGCTTCACGTAGATGCGCGTGGGCTCCAGCAAGGCTTCGCCAAGCGTCGTGTCCGGCGCGAAAGGCGCCTTGTCGTGCCAGGAAAGGCCGGAAACCTCGACGACCCTGCGGACCAGGGAAAAGCCGTTGGAATGCGCGCCGGACGAGGCCAGCCCGAGAAGAACGTCGCCCTCCACGATATCGTCGGTGGGCAGGAGCTGGCCGCGTTCGGCCGCGCCGACGGCAAAGCCGGCGAGGTCGTAGTCGCCCGGCCGGTAGAGGCCCGGCATCTCCGCCGTCTCCCCGCCGACCAGCGCGCAGCCGGCCATGCGGCAGCCTTCGGCAATCCCCCTGACGATCGCCGCGCCCTGCTCGGGGTCCAGCTTGCCGGTGGCGAAATAGTCGAGGAAGAAAAGCGGCTCCGCGCCCTGGACGACGAGGTCGTTGACGCACATGGCGACGAGATCGACGCCGATCGTGTCGTGCCGGCCCGATTCGATGGCGATGACGAGCTTGGTGCCCACCCCGTCATTGGCCGCGACCAGGATCGGATCGGCAAAGCCGGCGGCCTTCAGGTCGAACAGCCCGCCGAAGCCGCCGATCTCGCCGTCGGCTCCGGGGCGGCGGGTCGCCTGCACAAGCGGCTTGATCTTCTCGACCATGAGGTTTCCGGCGTCGATGTCGACGCCTGCCGCGGCGTATGTCAGTCCGTTCTTCGTCTCGGTCATGATCTTGCCGCCAGGATCGGAGTTGTCGCGCTCTTCGCATGATCGGCCGGCCGTCGCAAGGCGGCCGGGCGGCACGGCAGGCGAGGCAGCCCTCTTGACCGCCGCTTCGGCCGCGGCCTATCTGCTGGGTTGGCTGGGGCACATGAGTGGACATGGCGACGACCGGACCTTCACGGCCTGATGCGGCCCAACCCACAGCCGGGACTTTCGGCCTGCGCCAGCATGTCTTCTTCTGGCTGCTCGCCGCCGTTCTGTTCGGCCTTTTCCTCTATGTCTTCAGCGAGATCCTGCTGCCCTTCGTGGCCGGCATGGCGCTCGCCTATTTCCTCGATCCGGTCGCCGACCGCCTGGAGCGCCTTGGCCTGTCGCGTTTCATGGCGACGGTGATCATCCTCATCGTGTTCATCATTTTCCTATTGCTCGCGCTGGCGGTGGTCATTCCCGTCCTGGCGCGGCAGATGTCGGAATTCGCGGCCCGTCTGCCGGACTACATCGGCAAGCTGCAACAGCTCGTCACCTCGTTCGATCCGCAATGGCTGGAGCGGCGCTTCGGGGTCAAGCCGGAGGATCTGCGCGACGGCATCAACTCGCTGCTCAGCGCCGGTCTGAGCTTCGTCACGGCCCTGTTTTCCTCGCTCTGGAGCTCGGGCGTGGCGCTGTTCAGCTTCGCCAGCCTTTTCGTCGTCACGCCGGTCGTCGCCTTCTACATGCTGCTCGATTGGGACCGCATGGTCGCGGTGGTGGACAGCTGGGTGCCGCGCGATCACGTCCGGACGGTCCGCGAGCTGGCGCTGGACATCAACAGCGCCACGGCCGGCTTCGTGCGCGGGCAGGGCACGCTTTGTCTCGTCCTCGGCATCTTCTACGCGGTCGGGCTGACCGCCGTCGGCCTCAATTTCGGCATCCTGATCGGCCTGTTCGCCGGCCTGATCAGCTTCATTCCCTATGTCGGGTCGCTGGTCGGCCTGTTCCTCTCCGTCGGCGTCGCCTTCGTGCAGTTCTCGCCCGACTGGGGATGGGTGGTGGCGACGGCCTGCGTGTTCTTCGCCGGGCAGTTCCTCGAGGGCAACGTCCTCCAGCCGCGCCTCGTCGGCCAGAGCGTCGGGCTTCATCCGGTCTGGCTGATGTTCGCGCTCTTCGCCTTCGGCGCGCTGTTCGGCTTCGTCGGCCTGCTGGTCGCCGTGCCGGCGGCGGCGGCGATCGCGGTTCTCGTCCGCTTCGCCATCTCGCGCTATCTTGCCTCGCCGCTGTATACGGGTCGTGGCGAGGCGCCGGAACCTCTGCCTCCCCGGCGTGCGCGGACATTGCGCCGCAAGGGCGCCACGAAGCCTTAGGCGGCTTGCGATGCCCGACAGCAAGCCGCGTCAACTGCCGCTCGACCTCGGCCACGCGCCCCGCTACTCGCGCGACGATCTGGTCGTCTCGCCGGCGAACCGGGCGGCCGTGGCCCTGCTGGACCGCTGGCCGGACTGGCACGCGCCGGTGACGGTGCTCGCCGGTCCCACCGGCTCGGGCAAGACGCATCTCGCCGCGGTCTGGCGCGAGCGCGCCGGCGCGCGCCAGCTCCATGCCGCCGACCTGCGGGAACCCGCCTTGGCCGCGGCCGATCCGCGTCCGGTCCTCATCGACGACATCGATGCCGGGCCGATCGACGAAGCGGGGCTTTTCCATCTCATCAACGCGGTATTGCAGGCCGGCACGCACATGCTCGTCTGCTCGCGCCGCTTCCCGGCGGCCTGGGGCGTCGCGCTGCCGGACCTCGCCTCGCGGCTGAAGGCGGCCTCGGTGGTCGAGATCGGCGAGCCGGACGACCTGCTGCTCGCCGGGGTGATCACAAAACTCTTCGCCGACCGGCAGGTCGAGATCGAGCCGCATGTCGTGCAGTTCCTGGCGCGGCGCATCGAGCGCTCGCTCTCGGCGGCGATCGGCGTGGTGGACAGGCTCGACCGCGCCGCGCTGGAGAGCAAGTCGCGCATCACGCGCGCGCTTGCCGCCGAGGTGATCGAGCGGCTGGAGCGGCAGCAGGACTGAACGGCAGCGGGGAGGAGCGACGATACCAATCCGGCGTCGTGTCCAGCGGGATCAGAGCCTACCACTGAAAACATGAGTGAGAGGATCAGAACTCATAATCCTTCCAGCATGGAGATTTCCAAAGCTCCGTTGCTCTTTCATCTCCAATTGCAGCTGCAACCGCATTGATAGCTTTTGTGAATGTAGTTCTAAGCAATTCTGTGGCTTCTTGTTGCAGACCGTCTTTCTCATAAGCTCGCAGGACCTTAAATGCCGCGAGTCGTTGGATGGCTTCGTGCTCTGTCTTCCCGCCATTTACAACCTTGGCAGTAAAAAGCATCGTCCAATCGCTGATAGCGCCGTATGCGTGATTTCGCAGGTTCCGCTCTCTCTGTTGGATGTCTATGGCAGTCCCGATCTTCAATAGTTTCTCGGAGAGAGAGCCTGCGATGTAGACGTATCCCGGCGAATGGTGGCGCTTCTGGTAGGAGAGCTTGCTTGTATCGCATTGAGCACAATGTCCGGAACGCGTCCTAAGTCGATGCCCACCGCTTTTGCATGGCGTCCCAAGAACAACCGTCTTGCCAGCCGCACGAGCTCCGGCTTTCCAAACTGCAAAGGACTGCATCCTACCGTCATAGACATCGGAAGGGACAAGATTTTGAGATTTTAGGAATGAGATTTCGCTATGGTTAAGCATTCGCAGCGACCCTCCACCAAGGTATTGGAGGCACCTATCCTAAACTCTCTACAATGGCTTTTTTGTTAACAGCGCCCACACCTCATTTTCTCCCTCAGAGCCACGCGCTCCAAGCTCGATTAGCAAGCGTGTTGTTGTGGCGTGATCCGCCCCAATGATACGCGCAAGCGTTTCTAATTTACGCCATTCATTCCCGGGTGGTTGGTTCTCTAATGCTGCTCGCAGCAGTCCTTTACGTTTGTTATCAAGATCACGTTGATCTTTCGTTTCTCGTTGATGGCGTAGATGGTCGAGAACGAATTGACCTATTGCTCCCACAACAACGCCAACGATACCTAATAAGAATTCACACTCAGTGTTCCTCCATAGCTGTTACCCACAACTGGATTTCAAGATGCAACAGTTGCTTTGAGGCGTGAGAACGTTCGGGGAGTAGAAACTTACCAACCTTGATCCTCGGCGGCAGATTTCGCCCGTAAGGCATTAAAAACCACGGCCACAAGGAGTGATGGCGATCCCGGCAGGATTCGAACCTGCGACCATCGGCTTAGAAGGCCGGTGCTCTATCCAGCTGAGCTACGGGACCGGGCGCGCCTGTCAGTGCGTCCAGGGCGTCTTGCGATCGTATCGGAAATTGTCCGAATACGAGATCTGCCTGCGCCTCTCCTCCTTGAGTTCCTGCACGCGATAGGCGATGCCCTCGCGCTTGGCGTAGGCCACGGCCTCCTCCAGCGTCTCGAAGGTCAGGCGGAGCTGGCTCTTCATGTCGCCGGAGCTCGTGTATCCCATCAGCGGGTCGATCTTGCGCCGCTGCTCGGGGCCGAATTCGAGGACCCAATGGCCGGTCTTGGCCTTGCCGGACTGCATCGCTGTCTTGGCTGGGCTGTAGATGCGGGCGGACATGCTGGCTCCACGGCTGCTGGTCGGTCTTGCAGATGACCCATCGCCCACAATCGGATGGCCGTCAATATGGCGCCTTCGCGGATCGGATCGCCGGCCGGGCGAGGTCTGTCTGGTCGGAGCGAGAGGATTCGAACCTCCGACCCCCTGATCCCAAATCAGGTGCGCTACCAGGCTGCGCTACGCTCCGGACCATCGTATGGCGCTCTGCCTAGTGACTTCGCCGCAGGAAGGCAAGATGAGATCGCGAGGCGTTCATGCGCCGCCGGCGGCCCGCAGCCCGAGCGTCAGGTCCGCCTTGAGGTCCTCCACATCCTCCAGGCCGATCTGCAATCGGATCAGCGGCCCCTCATACGGCCCCTTGGCGATCGTGCGGTCGCCCAGGAACACCGGCACGGCGAGGCTCTCGAAGCCGCCCCAGGAATAGCCCAGCCCGAAAATCTCCAGCGCGTCGAGGAAGGCGTGGGCCTCTTTCTGCCCGCCGCCGTCGAGCACGACGGAGAATACCCCGCTCGACCCGCCGAAGTCGCGCTTCCAGAGCGCATGGTCGGGGTGGCTGGAAAGGCCGGGATGCAGCACGCGCGCCACGCCCTTCTGCGTTTCGAGCCAGGCGGCGATGGCAAGCGCGCTGTCGCGATGGCGCTCCAGCCGTACGCCCATGGTCCTCAGCCCGCGCAGCATCTGGTAGGTGTCCTCCGGCCCGGAGCAGGTGCCCAGCGTCTCGAAGCCCGCGAAAAGCGTCGGCCACGTCGCCGCATTGGCCGAGACGGTGCCGATCAGCACGTCCGAATGACCGGCCGGATATTTGGTGGCGGCATGGATCGAGACGTCCACGCCATGATCCAGCGGCCTGAAGTAAAGCGGCGTCGCCCAGGTGTTGTCCATCATGACGACCGCGCCGGCGGATTTGGCGGCTGCGGCGATGGCCGGGATGTCCTGCACCTCGAAGGTGTTGGAGCCGGGCGATTCGGTGAAGACGACCCGTGTGTTCTTCCGGAGCAGCGAGGCGATGCCGGCGCCGATGCGCGGATCGTAATATTCGACCTCGACGCCGAGCCGCTTCAGCATCGTGTCGGCGAAGCGGCGCGTCGGCCCATAGACCGAATCGACGACGAGCAGATGGTCGCCGGCGCCGAGGAAGGACAGGAGCGGCACCGTCACGGCGGCGAGCCCGGAGGGAACCACGATGGTCCCGGCCGACCCCTCGAGCTCGTTGACGGCATCGGTCAGCGCGTCCGTCGTCGGCGTGCCGCGCGTGCCGTAGGTGTATTTCTGGCTGCGCGAGACGAGCGTCCCCGCGTCGGGGAAGAGCACGGTCGAGGCGTGCACCACCGGCGGGTTGACGAAGCCGAAGTAGTCGCGGGGGTTGTTGCCGATATGCGCAAGCCGCGTATTCGTGCCCTGCGCGTGCCTTTTCGATCCTGCCATGAGCGAGCCTTCCCGTGTCGATCCGCTCCCCTTGGCGCATTCCGCGGCGCCATGCAAATCGCCACTTCGCCGGCAATGATGGGGACAGCGCGCGGGGCGGCGGATGAGATGGCCGGGCGCCGGCGGCGAAAACCGATGGTCGCGCCATCCGCGCTCAGGCGAATGGAATTGCCGCGGCGGCATGCATTTGCTGGACCATTCGTACTTGACCCAGCACCGATAATCGCCTTCGATGCCGTACCCGATCCGGGGAGAGCGAAAGCGCATGGGCGGGACAGGGCCCGCGCGGAGCGAATGCGGCTGCCGTCCACACGCCGGCTTCGGGTCCGCTTTTCCGTCCGGGCCGCGTCCGGTCTGGCGTTTCAGGCAAGGCATGCGCGTTCAATGATAAGAAGAGGAACACAAGGACAATGAAAAAGATATTCACAGGGGTGCTGGCGCTCGGGGCGCTCGGTGCTGCCGCGGGCGTTGCATCGGCGGGGACGCTGGACGACGTGAAGGCGAAGGGATTCATCCAGTGTGGCGTGAACACCTCGCTCTCCGGATTCTCGGCGCCGGACGACAAGGGCGAATGGAAGGGACTCGACGTCGATTTCTGCCGCGCGGTCGCCGCCGCGGTGTTCGGCGACGGCACCAAGGTGAAGTTCACCCCGCTGTCGGCGAAGGATCGCTTCACCGCGCTGCAATCGGGCGAGGTCGACATCCTGTCGCGCAACACCACCTGGACGATCAACCGCGACACCGCGCTCGGCTTCAACTTCGCCGGCGTTACCTACTATGACGGCCAGGGCTTCATGATCAATTCGAAGAAGCTGCCGGGCATCAATTCGGCCTTGCAGCTCTCGGGCGCCTCCATCTGCGTGCAGTCCGGTACCACGACGGAGCTCAATCTCGCGGACTACTTCTCCGCCAACAAGATGGAATACAACCCCGTCGTGTTCGAGAAGTTCGAGGAGGCGAATGCCGCGTACGACGCCGGCCGCTGCGACGCCTACACCACGGACCAGTCCGGCCTCTATTCGGTGCGCCTGCAGACCTCCTCGCCGGACGACCATGTCGTGCTGCCGGAGATCATCTCCAAGGAGCCGCTCGGGCCGGCGGTGCGGCAGGGCGACGACCAGTGGTTCGACATCGTCAAGTGGACCTACTACGCGCTGCTCGATACCGAGGAGGCCGGCATCACGCAGGCCAATGTCGAGGAGATGAAGAACTCCGCCAATCCCGACATCAAGCGCATGCTCGGCACCGAAGCCGAGACAAAGATCGGCACCGATCTCGGCCTCGGCAACGACTGGGTGGTGAACATCATCAAGGCGACCGGCAACTACGGCGAGATCTTCGAGCGCAATGTCGGCTCCGGCAGCCCGCTGAAGATCGCGCGCGGCATCAACGCGCTGTGGACGAAGGGCGGCCTCCAGTACGGCATGCCGATCCGCTGAGGCGTGCCGGCGGGCCGGGGGAGGCCCCGACCCGTCGCCGCTGACTGGATCGCGGCCTGGCCGGCGAGGGGCGCCGGTCGCGGTCCCTGACCATGGGAAGGGGAACCCTGTGGCGTTACAAGACGCAGCCCGTCCGGGCGGCTCCGAAAGGGCCTCCTGGTTTTACGACCCGAAGGTGCGCGGCATCGTGTTCCAGCTCGTGCTGCTGGCGGTGCTGGCGCTCTGCCTGTGGTGGATCGTCGACAACACGATCGAGAACCTGCGCCGGTCGAACATCTCCACCGGCTTCGCCTTCCTGCGCGGCCGCTCCGGCTTCGACATCTCCGACCGCCTGATCGACTACTCATCGGACTCCACCTACGGGCGCGCGCTCGTGGTCGGTATGCTCAACACCGTGCTGGTCGCGGCGAGCGGCATCGTCACCGCAACGATCCTCGGGTTCCTGATCGGCGTTTTGCGGCTTTCCAACAACTGGCTGCTGCGCAAGCTGGCGACGGTCTATGTGGAGATCTTCCGCAACATCCCGCCTCTTCTGGTCATCTTCTTCCTCTATGTCGGCGTCCTGTCGCTGCTGCCGCTGCCGCGCGACAGCTACGTTCTTCCCTTCGGCTCCTACCTGAACAGCCGCGGCTTCTACTTCCCCCGGTTCGTCTGGGGCGACGGCTCGTGGCTCGTCGCTGCGGGCCTCGGGCTCGGCGTCGTCTTCAGCTATTTCGTCGCCCGCTGGGCGCGCGCCCGGCAGATGGCGACGGGGCAGCAGTTTCCCGTCTTCCGGACGAGCGTCCTCCTGATCCTCGGCCTGCCGCTGCTCGGTCTCGCCGCGGCCGGCTTCCCGCTGACGATCGACTTTCCACAGGCCGGCACGTTCAACATGACCGGCGGCTTCAACGTGAAGCCGGAGTTCATGTCTCTCTATCTGGCGCTTTCCATCTACACGGCGGCGTTCATCGCGGAGATCGTGCGCGCCGGCATCCAGGGCGTCCCGCGCGGTCAGACGGAAGCCTATTCGGCGCTCGGCCTTCGGCCCCGCCAGGGCATGCGGCTCGTCGTCATTCCGCAGGCGATGCGCATCATCATTCCGCCGCTGACCAGCCAGTACCTGAACCTGACCAAGAACTCGTCGCTCGCCGTGGCGATCGGCTTTCCCGACCTCTACGCGATCGGCGGGACGATCCTCAACCAGACGGGCCAGGCGATCGAGATCGTCGTCATCTTCGGGGTGATCTATCTGAGCATCAGCCTGCTGACCTCGCTGTTCATGAACTGGTTCAACGCCAAGATGGCGTTGAGGGAGAGGTAGGATGCAGGAACACGACATCTCCTGGGTCCGCACGGAAATGGCGCTGGCGCAGTCCGCGCCGCGCTCCGAGGTAGGACCCGCCGCATGGCTGCGCCAGAACCTGTTCTCCACGCCCGTGAATGCCGCGCTGACGGTGCTGGCGCTGCTCTTCGTCGCCTGGCTCCTGCCGCAGGTCCTGAACTGGGCGCTGTTCAGCGCGGTCTGGACGGGAGCCGACCGGACGGCCTGCCTGAACGCGGAGCAGGGGGGGCCGCTTCCCTCCGGCTGGTCGGGCGCCTGCTGGGCGTTCGTCGGCGCAAAATTCGGCCAGTTCATGGTCGGGCGCTATCCGGTCGACGAGCGCTGGCGCATCTATCTCACGGCCGTGCTCTTCGTCGTGCTCCTGGCGCCGCTGCTGATCCCGCGCGCGCCGTTCAAGCGGCTGAACGCCATCCTGTTCTTCGCCGTCTTCCCGTTCGTCGCCTTCTGGCTGCTGCTCGGGGGCTTTCTCGGGCTCTCCTATGTGGAGACGCCGCTGTGGGGCGGCCTGCTGGTGACGCTCGTCATCTCCTATGTCGGCATCGTCACCTCGCTGCCGCTCGGCGTGCTGCTGGCGCTGGGGCGGCGATCGAAGATGCCGGCCGTCAAGCTTCTGTCGGTGGTCTTCATCGAGACGGTGCGCGGCGTTCCGCTGGTCGTGGTGCTGTTCATGGCCTCCTTCATGCTGCCGCTCTTCGTGCCGCCGGGCATGAGCTTCGACAAGCTGCTGCGTGCGCTGATCGGCGTCGCGCTGTTTTCCTCGGCCTATATGGCGGAGGTGATCCGCGGCGGCCTCCAGGCGATTCCCAAGGGGCAGTACGAGGGCGCGGATTCGCTCGGGCTCGGCTACTGGCAGAAGATGGGGCTGATCGTCATGCCCCAGGCGCTGAAGCTGGTGATCCCGGGCATCGTCAACACGTTCATCGGCATGTTCAAGGACACCAGCCTCGTGCTCATCATCTCGATGTTCGACCTGCTCGGCATCGTGAAGCAAAACCTCGCGGATTCGAACTGGGCGACCCCGCAGACGGCCAAGAGCGGGCTGATCTTCGCCGCGGTGGTCTTCTGGATCTTCTGCTTCGGCATGTCGCGCTATTCGCAATATATGGAACGCCGGCTCGACACCGGCTACAGAAGGTAGCCCGCCCGGCGGGTGACAAGGGGAACGAGAAAATGACAACGGAAAACGCCGTCAGTGCCGAAGAGATCGAGGTCGACCGGTCCAAGATGCATATCTCGACCACGGATGTCGCCGTGGAGATCGTCGGCATGCACAAATGGTACGGCGAGTTTCATGTCCTGAAGGACATCAACCTCAAGGTCATGCGCGGCGAGCGCATCGTCATCTGCGGGCCGTCCGGCTCGGGCAAGTCGACGCTGATCCGCTGCATCAACCGGCTGGAGGAGCACCAGAAGGGCAAGATCGTCGTCGACGGCAAGGAACTGAGCAACGACCTGAAGAAGATCGACGAGGTGCGCCGCGAGGTCGGCATGGTGTTCCAGCACTTCAACCTCTTCCCGCATCTGACCATCCTGGAGAACTGCACGCTGGCGCCGATCTGGGTGCGGAAAATCCCGAAGAAGCAGGCCGAGGAGACGGCCATGCACTTCCTGCGCCGCGTGAAGATCCCCGAGCAGGCCAATAAATATCCGGGACAATTGTCGGGCGGCCAGCAGCAGCGCGTGGCGATCGCCCGCTCGCTCTGCATGAATCCGCGCATCATGCTGTTCGACGAGCCGACGTCCGCGCTCGATCCGGAGATGATCAAGGAGGTGCTGGAGACGATGGTGGGGCTCGCCGAGGAGGGCATGACCATGCTCTGCGTCACCCACGAGATGGGCTTTGCCCGCAAGGTCGCCAACCGCGTCATCTTCATGGACGCCGGCCAGATCGTCGAGCAGAACACCCCGGCCGAGTTCTTCGACCATCCGCAGCACGAGCGGACGAAGCTGTTCCTGTCGCAGATCCTGCATTGAGGACAGGCGGGAATAGGCAGTCGTGACTATTTCCGATTGCCGGCTGCCTATTGCCGACCGCCGTTTCCCTCCGCATCGAACCCATAGAGCCAGTCCATGTCGGCGGCGAGCCTCTCGCCGCCGCGCAGGCCGAGAAAGGCATTGCGGGCGAGCGCCGCCGGCCCGCGCGCATGCCAGGCGAGGCGGTTGAGCGCAGCACGTTTCAGCACCTGCCC
>JAFKJW010000076.1 GCA_017305925.1 Hyphomicrobiales bacterium
GTAGCCGATGGCCGAGAGCGCGGCGCCCTTGCCGGTGTCCTTGACGCCGGTCCACACCAGCGCCGGATCGAGATAGTCGCAGCGGTTCATGAAGACGGTGCCGGTCTCGATGCGGTCGCCGAGCCTCTCGGCGTGATCGAGGTCGCGCGTCCAGACGGAAGCCGTCAGCCCGTAGGGGCTGTCGTTCATCAGTGCGATCGCCTCCTCGTCGTCGCGCACCTTCATGATGCCGACGATCGGCCCGAAGCTTTCCTCGCGCATGACGCTCATCTGATGATTGACCCCGGTGAGCACCTCGGCAGGCAGGTAGGGCGAACCCTCCCTGTCGCGCTCGTCCTTGGTGTTCATATGCGCCGTCGCGCCCTTGCGCAGAGCCTCCGCCTTCTGCTCGCGGATCAGGTCGGCGAAGCGCGCCTGCGCCATCGGCCCCATGGTGGTCGCCTGATCGAGTGGGTTGCCGAGCGCGTAGCTTTTCGTTTCGGCGATGAACCCCTCGACGAAGTCGTCATAGACCTTCTCGTGGACATAGATGCGCTCGATGCCGCAGCAGCACTGGCCCGAATTGAAGAACGCGCCTTCGACGAGATTGGGCACGGCGTGCTCGATCTTCGCATCCGGCAGGACATAGGCCGGATCCTTGCCGCCGAGTTCCAGGCCCAATGTCATGAAAGTGCCCGCCGCCGCCTTCTCGATGGCACGGCCACCGCCGACGGAACCGGTGAAGTTCACATGGTCGATCCTGCCCGAGCCCAGCAGCGTCTCGGTCTGGGCGTGGTTGAGCACAACGTTCTGGAACACGCCCTTCGGCAGTCCGGCCGCCTCGAACGCCTTGGCGAAGCGCTCGCCCACCAGCAGCGTCTGCGCCGCGTGCTTGAGGATGACTGTATTGCCGGCGATCAGCGCCGGCACGATCGTGTTCACCGCTGTGAGATAGGGATAGTTCCACGGCGCGATGACCATCACGACGCCGAGCGGCTCCTTCTTCACGTAGCGCTTGAACGCGTCCTTCGGGTTGGACGCCATCACCGGGGCGAGCGCCTTCTCGGCGATCTCGACCATATAGGTCGTGCGCTCCTTGACGCCGCCGAACTCGCCGCCGTAGCGCACCGGCCGGCCCATCTGCCAGGCGAGTTCCGGCACGATCTCGTCGGCCATGCCGGTGAGCGCCTCCAGCATCTTCAACGCATAGTGCGCGCGCTCGGCCGCCGGCACCCGCGCCCAGTCGGCTTGAGCCGCGCGCGCGCTCTCGACCGCGGCATTGACCTGTTGGTCGGTGGCAACCGGCCGCTCGGCATAGATCGAGCCGTCGATGGGGGATTTTATCCCGGCTAGCAAGCAAGGGTACGCAGGTTTCCGCCTGCACCATATTCGAGAATCGATTCGTCGCGGGTGACGAGGATCATGTCCTGCAACCGCGCCGCCGCGATCAGAATCCTGTCGGCGGGATCGCCATGCAATCGGCCCGGCAGGCTGGAGGATCCGATCAACACCTCCGGCGACAGCGGACTGAGCTGCGCGTTCAGGAAACGCAGGAACCGATTGAAGAACTCCAACGGTTCCAGGGGCAGCCTGAGGCGGCTCTTGGCAACACCGATGCCGATCTCCCAAGCGGAAATCGGAGACACATGAAGGCGGCCGTCATAGGCGGCCTCCGATATCGCGCTGGCCGCAATGCCGTCGATCCTGCTGTCGTTCGCCACGTAGAGAAGCGCACAGGTATCGAGAAGCAGATTGGGCTCGCCACTCATTTCTTCCCGTCCTGGCCCAGATAGCCCCGGTCCCACGGCTCGTCGTCGAAGGGTTTGGTCGGATCGAAGCCCGCTTCGAACACGACCAGCCCCTTCATGAAGCCGAAACCGGGATGGCGCGGTCGCGGCGAAGACGGCGCATCGCCGCCGGAACCGCCATTGCCGCCCGGTTTGGCCTGGCGCATCCGGCGAAACACCAGCTTTTCCCCGGCAATGTCCACGGACTCAGTCTCGTATCCGGCATTCAGCCATTCCCTGGTCATCACATTATTGTTCGGGTTGTTGCTCCACCAGGCGCGATTCGCCTTGGACGGAGGCAGCTTGTCATCAAGCACGCGCTCGATCTCGGCAAAGGTCATGGGCACCTGGTCGCGGGTCTGGCTCCTGAGAAACACGTTCAGCGGCTCGTACTTGCTCATTTCCATTCTCCTAGATTGGCGGGCAGGTTGCGCAACCATGACGTCAATCTAGTGTACATTTACATGTGTGTCTATCTACAAACATGTGTGTTTCTTAATACCGCTCGAACCCCCGGTGCAGTTCCCAATCCGTGATCCGCCGGTCGTACTCCATCTGCTCCCAGCGCGCCGTGTGGAGATAGTGGTCCACCACCTCCTCGCCCAGCGCCTCCTTCAGCATCTTCGACCTGGCGAAAGCTTCTGTGGCGTCGCGCAATGTCTTCGGGATCTCCGGCAGGCGCGCCGCCTGGTAGGCGTCTCCGACAAAAGGCTTCTGCAATTCCAGCTTCTCGTCGATGCCGGCCAGCCCCGCCGCGATCAGGCCGGCGAAGGCGAGGTACGGATTGAGGTCGGCGCCGCCGATGCGGCACTCCATGCGGATGCCTTTCGTCCCCTCCCCGCACAGCCGGAAGCCGGCGGTGCGGTTGTCCTCCGACCACATGATCTTGGTCGGCGCGAAGGTGCCCGACTGGAAGCGCTTGTAGGAATTGATGTAGGGGGCAAGCAGCAGCGTGAATTCCTTCGCATATTTGAGCTGCCCCGCCGACCATTGCCGGCCGAGCTCGGACAAGGTCCACGGTGCGCTTTTGTCGAAGAAGAGCGGCGTCTTGCCGTCCGCGCTCCAAAGCGAATTGTGGATGTGGCTGGAATTGCCGGCGAGCCCGTAATTGTACTTGGCCATGAAGCACACGGCCTTGCCCTCGATGTCGGCGATCTCCTTGGCGCCGTTCTTCAGGAAGACGTGCCGGTCGGCCATCTCCAGCGTCTCGGCATAGCGCACGTTGATCTCTTCCTGGCCCGGGCCCCATTCGCCCTTGGAATTCTCGATCGGAATGCCCGCCGCGTGCATGTCGTTGCGCAGGCGGCGCATGTAGCCTTCTTCCTTGGTGGTGATGCCGATCAGGTAGTCGCCGATATAGGGCGAGGCCGTTTCGAGACCCTGCCAGTGCTTGGCGCGCGCCGAATTGTACGTCTCGGAAAACAGGTAGAATTCGAGCTCGGAGGCGAAATAGCCGACATAGCCGCGCTCGGCCAGCCGCTTCACCTGCTTCCTCAGAATGGCGCGCGGCGAGTGCGGCAGGTCGTCATGCGTATGGTGATCGAGCACGTCGCACAGCACCAGTGCCGTCTTTTCCAGCCAGGGCACGCGGCGGATGGTGGAAAGGTCGGGCTTCAGCACGAAGTCGCCATAGCCCTTCGACCAGCTCGCCGCCTTGTAGCCGGGCACCGGCTCCATATCGATGTCGTCGGCCATCAGGTAGTTGCAGCCATGCGTCTCGTCATGCGCCGATTCGACGAAGAAGGACGCCAGGAAACGCTTGCCGATGAGCCGGCCCTGCATGTCGGTGGCCGCCGCCAGCACGGTGTCGATCTCGCCCGCCGCCACCGCGCTCTTCAACTGCTCGAACGAAAGATTTCCGGCCATTCTTTTCTCCCCCGCATATGCGGGCGCTTATGATTTCAACGGATGAACCCGGCCGCCGGAGCGGCCGGGTTCCTATAGTCCATAGCGTCAGCCGTAGCGATAGGGCGCGCCGGCCTTGGTCATCGAAGCGTTGTAGTTCTTGATGATCTCGACCACCTTGGCCGAGCGCGGGCTTTGAGCTGCGACCTCGTCCCAGAACTTGAACGCCTCGTCCTCGACCTGCTTCCACTGGTCGGCGGGGATTGTGGTCAGTTCCAGCTTGCCCTCGTTGCGGTACTTGGCCTCGCCGGCCCAGTACCAGTGCTGGCGGTAGTAATGCGAGGCGTCCATCGCCAGGCGGAAGAGCTGCTGAAGATGCTCCGGCACCTCCTTCCACTTGTCGGTGTTGACGAAATACGAGCCGGCCCAGGCGCCCGAGACCGGATTGGTGAGATAGTATTTGAGCACGTTCGCCCAGCCCACCGTGTGCATCTCGGTGATGCCGCACCAGCAGACGCCGTCCAGCTCGCCGGTCTGGATCGCCGGCTCGACATCCTCGTAAGGCAGCGACACCGGCACGACGCCGAACTTCGACAGGAACTGGCCGCCGGTCGGGAACGTATAGACGCGCAGACCCTTGAGGTCTTCCAGCGAGTTGACCGGCTTTGTGGTGCCGAAATTGCAGGGATCCCACGCACCCGACGAGAGCCAGGTCACGCCCGGGATCTCGGCGTAGGCCTCCTCCCATATCTCCTTCAGCCCATGCCAGTGCCACAGCGCCGGCACGTCGAGCGAGTAGCGCGAGGCGAGCGGGAAATAGGCGCCGAACACCTTCACGTCGACCGGCGCGGCGGCCGAATCGTCGTCGCTCTGGGCGGCGTCGATCGTCCCCGACTGGACGGCGCGGAACAGTTCGCCCTGCGGCACGAGCTGGTCGGCGGTGTAGAGTTCGATCTCCATCTCGCCGTTCGCAGCCTTGTTGAACCAGTCGATGGAGTTCTTGACGACGTGCTCGGCAAGCGCCGGGCCGGCATAGGTCTGGAGCCGCCACTTGATCGGCGCCTGCGCCTTCACGTAAGGCGTGGCCAGCACGGTAGCGCCGGCGGCGCCCGCCCCCGTCAGGACGGTCCTGCGGAGGAAGTCCCGCTTGTTCAGTCTGGTCTTGTCCGTCATCTCCGGTTCTCCATTGCGCTTCAGTGAACAGTCATGATGGTGCGAGGCGGCATGACGCTTACATTCCCTTGTAGACCGCGGGCAGCCAGAGCGCGATCTGCGGGAAGACCATCAGGATGACGATGGTCAGCACCATGAGGAAGAAGAAGGGAACGATGGACCTGTAGATGTCCACCAGCGTGATCTCGGGAGGGGCCATCGCCCGCATCAGGAAGAGATTGTAGCCGAAGGGCGGCGTGATGTACGCGATCTGGCAGGTGATCGTGTAGAGGATGCCGAACCAGACCAGGTCGAAGCCGAGCGCCTTGACCAGCGGGATGTAGAGCGGCGCGACGATGACCAGCATGGCCGTGTCGTCGAGGAACATGCCCATGATGATGAAGGAGAACAGCATCAGGATCAGGATCGTCCAGGGCGAGAAGTCGTAGGTGTCGACCAGCAGGTGCTTCACGGCCTTCACGGCGCCGAGCCCGTCATAGACCGAGCTGAAGCACAGCGCGCCGAGGATGATCCACATGAACATGCAGCTTATCGTCAGCGTGTTGCGGGTGGAGTCCTCGATCACCTGACGGTTGAGGTTGCCTGCCCACCAGGCCGCGCCGACGGAGAGCAGCGCGCCCACCGCCGAGCTTTCCACCAGGCTGGTGACGCCGGTGAGGAACAGCGCCATCATGACGAAGAAGATCGCCAGCGGCAGGATGCCTGCCCTGAGCAGGGCGAGCTTTTCGGCCCGCGTGATCTGCGCCCGCTCCTCTTCCGGCAGGGCGGGGCCGATCTCGGGCTGCCACAGGCAGCGGACATAGACATAGGCCGCGAAGATGACCGCCATCAGAAGGCCGGGCCCGATACCCGCAAGCCACAGGTCGATGACCGGCGCGCGCGCGATCATCGCGAACAGGACGAGCACCACGCTGGGCGGGATGAGGATGCCGAGCGAGGAGCCGGCCTGGATCACGCCCGTCACCATCACCTTGTCGTAGCCGTGGCGCAGCAGTTGCGGCAGCGCGATGGTCGCACCGATCGCCATGCCGGCCACCGAAAGGCCGTTCAGCGCCGCGATCAGCACCATCAGCCCGATGGTGCCGAGCGCCAGCCCGCCTTTCACCGGTCCGAACCAGACATGGAACATCCGGTAGAGACCCGACGCCATGCCCGATTCCGACAGCATGTAGCCCATGAAGACGAAGAACGGCACGGTGATCAGCGGATACCAGTTCAGCACCTGGAAGGTGGCGTTGAAGGGCATCTCGAAGGAGCCCTTGCCCCACAGCCACAACGCCGCCGCCGAGCCGACGAAGCCGATCACGCCGAACACGCGCTGGCCGGTAAAGAGCAGCACCAGCATGGTGCCGAACATGAAGAGCGTGATGAATTCGGAGCTCATGCGATTGGCTTCCCGCGCGCGATGGCAACGTCCTTGAAGAAGGCGCTGACGCACTGGAGCAGCATCAGCAGGATGGCGACGGTCATCACCACCTTGATCGGCCAGAGCGGCGGCGACCAGGCGGAGTAGTTCTTCTGCCCGTAGACGATCGCATAGTTCGTGCTGGACACGGCGCCGCCGAACAGCACGATCAGATAGAAGATGACGAAGAGGATGGTGACCGCGTCCGTCACCGCGCGCTTGCGCGCCGAGAGCCGGTCGTAGATCAGGTCCATACGCACATGCTGGCCGAGCTGCATCGTATAGGCACCGCCGAGCAGGTAGTAGGCCGAGAGGATGAACTGGGACATTTCGAGCGCCCAGTTGATGGGCACGCCAAGGATGAGGCGCGACGCGGTCGAGGCCAGCAGGACGGCGCCGAGGACGAAGAAGAGATACATCGCAAATCGGCCGACACGGTAGTTCAGGGCATCGACGAAATGGACAAAGAGGCGAATTGACCTCGGCACCGATCCTTCCCCCTAGCTTGTATGGATCTTGCGGGCGTCGCCGGCGGCGGTCCCCGCCGCGAGGCCGCCATCGGAGGCGAGCCGGGCCATGACGGCGGAAAGCCTGTCCACCCATCTCTCCTGACCGGCCGCGCCGGCGATCTCGTCGTTGCGAATCTCGATCATGACGCAGGGCAGGTTTCGGGACCGGCCGTGCCGCTCCAGCGTGTAGTAGACGCGGTCGGCCGGGGAATAGGGCTGGTTGTCGCCCACCACGACGCCCGGCATGCGGCCCAGCGCCGCGATCATCGGCCGCGACAGGCGCTCGTCCTCGTCGTGCAGGATGCCGATCTGCCAGGGGCGCGGCACACCCTTGTAGACCGGCGTGAAGGAATGCACCGAGACAAGGCAGGTCTCGCGGCCCGCAGCCAGGCGCTCCCGCACCAGTGCGTCGACGGCGTCGTGGAACGGCGCGTGCGCCAGCGCGATGCGCTCGGCCCGCATCCTTGCATCGAGGTTCCGGTTGCCCGGAACGACGGTCGTCTCGCTGACCTCCGCGATGAGATCCGGCGCGTCCAGCGGACGGTTGCAATCGATCAGCAGGCGCGACAGCCCGGCCGCCACCAGCGGCGCGTCGAGGGCCTCCGCCAGGCCCTCCGACACCGGCAGCGCGCCGGGATCCCAGGCGATGTGCCTTTCCAGGTCGGCAAGGTCGAGGCCCAGCCGCCGGTACCGTTCCGGGATGCGGTTCGACGCATGGTCGCAGATGACGACGAAACGGCCGCGCCCGGCCCGGTTCGTCACCGTCACCACATCCTCAGAGCTGCGGGCCCCTTCCCCCGACGCCATGCTTGTGCCCATCCCCTCAGGCGTCGTATCGAACGTTACTTTCAACGTTCTGTTGCGCCTTTGTGGATGATTTCATACAGATCGGCGGCATTTGTCAAACATGTTTTGACGATGTCGACAGCACTGACCGCGGAAGGGAGGAGCCGTGCAGTCCACCATCGCTGAAATGATCGCCGAGCGCAGCGACCGGATGACCGCCGGCGAACGGCGGGCTGCGCAGACGCTGGTTGCCAACTATCCGCTGATCGGCCTGAAGACCGTCGCCGACTTCTCCCAGCAGGCGGGCGTCAGCTCGCCGACGATCCTGCGCTTCGTCGCGCGCCTCGGCTTCCAGAACTACGCGGATTTCCAGAACAGGCTCCAGGAGGAACTCGCCGCGCAGTTGCAGTCGCCGTCATCCCGCGTCGAGCGCGGCGGCGTCCGGTCGGCCCGCGACCTGCCACCGACCATCGACGCGACGGTCGAGAACATCCGCGAAACGTTCCGTCACGTCTCCGCCCGCCAGCTGGCCGAGGCCGTCGGGCCGATGGCGAGCATGCGCAACAAGCTGTTCCTGCTCGGCGGCCGCTTCACCGATCCGATCGCGCGCTACATGGCGGCCCACCTGACCCTCATCCGCCCCGGCGTGATCCATCTGGCCGGCCAGGAGAGCACCTGGCGCGACAGGCTGGTCGACATGGGAAAACGCGACTGCCTGCTGGTCTTCGACATACGCCGGTATCAGGAAGGTCTGCTGACCTTCACCGAAAAGGCCAACAAACGGGGAGTCCAGATCATTCTCGTCACGGACGGATGGCTGTCGCCGATCGCCCGCTTCGCCAGGCATGTGATCGCCACACGCACGGAAGTCCCCTCGGCCTGGGATTCGTGCACGGCGCTGTTCGTCGTCGCAGAAACGCTGATCGGCGAGACGACGCGACGGCTGGACGCGGACGGCGCGCGGCGCATGAGCGAGATCGAACGGCTGCGATCGGGGGAAACATGACGCGATCGTGCGGTCGCATTACATACATTTAATGTCGCCGCCCTACCCCTTCCCCGTGCAGTTGCCATAAATGCGTGTCAGAATCGGAACCGGTCGCCGCGTGATCGGCGTTCGCCCGCCCGACATCCAGTGGAGCATGCATGAGGGTCTGGAAGCAGCTTATTCTCTGCGCGGTCGTGCTGGCGATCGCCGTGGCCGCGTGGATCGCGTTCGTCCCCGCCTCGCGCGAGTTCCTCGCCTCATGGGGGCTGGAATGGGCCGTCGCCGCGGTGCCGGCATCCGGCGCGAAACCGGATGCCGCTGAAAACAACGCCGGCCGCGCGCCGCAGGCCGTCGTGGCGCTGCCGGTGGAGCGGGCGACCATCAACGACCGGCTTCACGCCATCGGCACCGGCCGCGCCAAGGCGACCGTCGCCGTGACGCCCTATGCGGCCGGCCGCATCACGCGCTTCCTGGTCGGCTCCGGCAGCCGCGTCGGGGCCGGAGACGAGATCGCCCGCCTCGATTCCGACACCGAGGAGATCGCGGTCGAGCGCACCCGCATCGCCCGCGACGACGCGGTTGCCAAGGTCGAGCGGGCGCGGGCGCTGCGCAAGTCCAGCGCCATCACGCAGGTGCAGCTCACCGAGGCGGAGCTCGGCCTGCGCAATGCTGAGCTCGCCGTGCACGAGGCCGAGCTGGCGCTCGCGCGGCGCGCGGTCACGGCGCCGATCTCGGGCGTGGTCGGCATTCTGCCGATCGAGGCCGGCAACTACGTGACCACCCAGTCCACCGTCGCCACCATAGACGACCGGTCTTCCATCCTGGTGGATTTCTGGGTTCCGGAGCGGTTCGCCGCGTCGGTCGGCATCGGCATGAAGATCGAGGCGTCGACGCTCGCCGACGCCGGCAAGCACTTCGAGGGCAGCGTCTCGGCCATAGACAACCGCGTCGACGAGAAGAGCCGCACGCTCTGGGTGCAGGCGACGATCGCCAACCCGGCGGATTCGCTGAGGGCCGGCATGTCATTCGACATCACGATGAAGTTTCCGGGCGACACCTATCCGGCGGTCAGCCCGCTGGCGATCCAGTGGGACACCGAAGGCGCCTTCGTCTGGACGGTCGACGGCGGCAAGGCCCGGCGCGTTCCGGTCAGGATCATCCAGCGGAACAGCCAGACCGTGCTGGTCGACGCCGCATTCGGCGAAGGGGCCATGGTGGTGACGGAAGGCGTGCAGAACATCCGCGAGGGCGACGACGTACTGGTTGCCGGCAGCCAGGCGCCCGCGGCATGACGGAAACGCTCTCCCGCAAAAACAGCGAGGCCGGCTTCACGGCGCTCTTCATCCGGCGCCCGGTCTTCGCCTTCGTGCTCAACACGCTGATCGCCGTGGCGGGGCTGGCGGCGTTCTACGGCGTCGAGATCCGCGAGCTGCCGGACGTGGACCGCGCCGTCATCACCGTCACCACGGATTTCACCGGCGCCGCGGCCGAGACCGTCGACCGCGAGCTGACCGAGCTCATCGAAGGCGCCGTCGCGCGCGTTTCCGGCGTCAAGTCGATCTCTTCCCAGTCGTCCTTCGGGCGCAGCCGCGTCACCATCGAGTTCAACGACGGCGTCGACCTCAACGTGGCGGCATCGGATGTGCGCGATGCGGTCGGACGCATCAGCAACCGCCTGCCGGAAGAGGCCGAATCGCCGCAGATCGTCAAGGCGGACGCCAATTCGGACGCGGTGATGCGGCTCGCGGTCACCGCCGACACCATGCCGGTCGAGGACATGACCGTGATCGTCGAGGACCAGATCGAGGACACGCTGGCGTCGGTGCCCGGCATCGCCGACGTGCAGGTCTATGGCGACCGCGCGAAGATCTTCCGCATCGACGTCGACCAGGCGAAGCTGGCGAGCCTCGGCTACACCGTCGCCGACCTGCGCCGGGCGCTGGCGTCCGTCGCCTTCGATTCGCCTTCCGGCTCGATCACCACCACCAATCAGGACCTCATCGTGCGCACCACCGCCGAGGTGACGACACCGGAGGAGTTCGAGAACCTCGTCATCGGCGGCGACACGCGCATCCGCGACGTCGCCACGGTGACGCTCGGGCCCGATGTCGGCCAGACCACGCTGCGCTCCGACAGCAAGACGGGGATCGGCATCGGCATCATCCGCGCGGCCGAATCCAACACCCTCGACATCTCGCGCGGCGTCAGGGCCGCGGTCGACAAGCTCTCGGCCGAGCTGCCGAAGGGCATGGCGATAAAGGTCACCAGCGACGACGCGGTGTTCGTCAACGGTGCCGTGCACGAGGTGGAGATCGCGCTCTTCCTCTCCGTCAGCATCGTCCTGGTGGTGATCTTCCTGTTCCTGCTCGACTGGCGGGCCACGCTGATCCCCGGCCTGTCGATGCCGGTCGCCATGATCGGCACAGTCGCGGCGATCTACCTCGCCGGCTTCTCGATCAACATCCTGACGCTTCTCGCGCTGGTGCTCGCCCCCGGTGTCGTCGTCGACGACGCCATCGTCGTGCTGGAGAACATCGTGCGCCGCCGCAACGAGGGCATGGGGCCGCGCGCCGCAGCGGTCCTCGGCGCCGAGGAGGTGTTCTTCGCCGTCATCGCCACGACGGCGACGCTCGTCGCCGTCTTCGTGCCGATCTCCTTCCTGCCCGGCCAGACGGGCGGCCTCTTCCGCGAGTTCGGCTTCGTGCTGGCCATGGCGGTCCTGCTGTCCTGCGTGGTGGCGCTGACGCTGTGCCCGATGCTCGCCTCGCGCATGCTGAAGCATTCCGTCTCGCACGAGAACCGGAGCGGCATCGGCGGCCGGATCGGCGGCGCGCTGAGCGCCGCCTATCGCCGTGCCCTGCATTTCTGCCTCGACGCGCCGCTTCTCATCCTGCTCGTGGCGGTGGTTTTCGCCGGCGTCGCCTTCTCGCTGTTCGGCACCATCCGCCAGGAGCTGACGCCGACGGAGGACCGCTCCGTCATCCTCCTCCGCATCCAGGCGCCGCAGGGCGTCAGCCTCGACTACACGACGGGGCAGATGCAGCGGATCGAGCAGCTCATCCAGCCCTTGCGGGACCGCGGCGAGATCAGCTCCACCTTCGTCAATGTCGGGCAGAACGGCGCGAGCAACCAGGGCTTCATGGTGATCACGCTGGTGCCTTGGGAAGACCGAGAGCGCACGCAGCAGGAGATCGCCGCGCAGGTGTCCGAACTTGCCCGGCAGGTGCCGAGCATCCGCATCTTTCCGATAAACCCCAACAGCCTGCGCATTCGCGGCGCCGGCAACGGCCTGCAGATCGCGCTGGTCGGAAACGACCGCAAGGCGCTCGGCGAGGCCGCCGCGAAGATCATCGATCGCATGCGGGAGGATCCGCGCTTCCAGCAGCCACGCCTTTCGGTGGACGCCACCCAGCCGCAGCTGGCCGTCGCCATCGACCGCGACCGCGCCTCCGATCTCGGCATCGACATCACAGGGCTCGCCGACACGCTTCAGGCCATGCTCGACGGCAACGACATCGGCGACGTCTTCATCGCCGACCGCGCCTTCGGCGTGAAGCTGGTCTCCACGACGAACCCGGTCAACGATCCGACCGACCTGGAAAACATCTTCCTGAAGACTGCGGACGGGCGCTACGTGCCGATGTCGACCATCGCGACCCTCACCGAGCGGGCCGTGCCGCCCTCGCTGACGCGCGAGCAGCGCCAGCCTTCGGTAGCGGTCACTGCGAACCTGCGGGGGGATTTCGCGCTTGGCGACGCGCTGGCCGCCGCGCAACGCATCGCCGCGCCGCTGCTGCCGCCGGGCTCGCGCATCGTGCCGCTCGCCGAAGCCGCCACGCTCGGCGAGACCAACAGCGGCATGATCACCATCTTCGGCTTCGCGCTGGTCATCATCCTGCTGGTCCTCGCCGCGCAGTTCGAGAGCTTCGTCAGCGCCTTCATCATCATGGCGACCGTGCCGCTGGGGCTAGCCTGCGCCATCATCGCGCTGATCCTCACCGGCACCAGCCTCAACGCCTACAGCCAGATCGGCCTCGTGCTGCTGGTCGGTGTGATGGCCAAGAACGGCATCCTGATCGTCGAGTTCGCCAACCAGCTCCGCGACAGGGGCCTCAGCGTGCGCGAGGCGATCGAGGAAGCCGCCAACATCAGGCTGCGCCCCGTCCTGATGACCATGATCTGCACGGTGCTGGGCGGCGTGCCGCTGGTGCTGGCCTCCGGCGCGGGCGCCGAGGCGCGCATCGCGCTCGGCTGGGTGATCGTCGGCGGCCTCGGGCTGGCCGCCGTCTCCACCCTGTTCCTGACGCCGGTCGCCTACCTCCTGCTCGGCCGCTGGGTCACCCCCAAGGTCCACGAGGAAGCCCGTCTCAAGCGCGAGCTGGAGGAAGCCGCCTACGCCAATGTGGAGCCGGCGGAGTGAGCGAAGGTGCCGGCCTACGTCCTCGCGGACGTCCGCGCCAAGCTTGCGGCGATCTGCGGACTATAGGCAACCGGCTTCCGGCCGTTTCACTCCGAAGCCTCCGCATGTTCCCCATGACATCGACATCGTTGCGCTCTATCTGTTCGGCAGAAACGCATGGCAGGAGCGGGTGGGTGGAACAGGTCAGTCTGGACGATCTGCAAAAGTCGGTCGGGAGCGAGATCGGCCTGTCGCCCTGGCGCGAGGTCACGCAGCGCATGATCGACCTTTTCGCCGACGCCACCGACGACCACCAGTTCATCCACTGCGATCCGGAGCGCGCGGCGCGCGAGACGCCCTTCGGCGGCACGATCGCCCACGGCTTCCTGACGCTTTCGCTGCTCTCGGCCATGACCTACGAGACGCTGCCGCCGCTCGCCGACACCGGCATGGCCATCAACCAGGGTTTCGACAACCTGCGGTTTCTCGCCCCGGTGAAGACGGGATCGCGCATCCGTGCCCGCTTCGTGCTCGCGGAGACCAAGGTGCGGCCCTCCGGCTGGGTGCACGTCAACTACGATGTGGCGATCGAGATCGAGAACGGCGCCAAGCCGGCGCTGACCGCGCGCTGGCTCACCGTCATCGCGCCGAAGGAAAAGCCCGCATAGGGCAGTTTCGCAGCATTTCGGTTCGGCGCGGCCTTGCCGTCGTTCCGCTTCTGCCGCATTGGGTGTGTCCCGCGAACTGGCAAGAGGAGTACGACGTGGCCGAAGTGACGATCATCGTGGAATTCGAGACGCTGGACGGCAAGGAAGCCGAGTTCACGCGCATCATCAGCGACCACGCACGGCGCACCTTGCAGGAGGAGCCCGGCTGCAAGCGCTTCGAGGTGATCAAGCCGGTGGACGACGATTTCCGGCCGCTGCCCAATGTGGTGGTCGTCAACGAGCTCTATGCCGACCAGGCAGCCGTCATCGCCCATCGCGCCAACCCGCGCATGAAGCCGCTGGGCCAGGCGACCGCGCCGCTGCTCAGGTCGCGTCGCCTGATCATGGCGGCGACGATCGGCGGAGCAGCCGCCGACGAGGGCAAGCGCCCCGAGGAACTCAGCGCCGCCAACGACGACTGACCGCTTTATCTGCCGATAGTGCCTTTCGGCGACGGCTTGCCGGGAATGGCGGTCGAAGTCACGGATACCGGGTCACTGGCCGGAAAAGTATCCTCCAGCCCTTCCTCCAGTTCCTCGTCGAGCTCCCCGGCGTCGCTCGGCCTGTCTTCGGCAGGCCGGCCCTTCCTGTCATGCGGTTGCTTTGCCATGCCCATAATGTGGGGCGTCCGGTCCCTGCGGCAAGGGCGGTTTCAGGCGGCGGCGTCGCGCGCCGCGTCCGAGAGGAACGTGAAGCAGTAGTCTGCGAAGGAGCGCCAGCACTCGACGCGGAACGCATCCTCGGCGGTGCGGTAGAGCACGATCTCGATCTTGCCGAGCACCGTGCGCGAGCAGGCGCCGACCGGAAAGGCGGCGAGCCCCAGATCCTGCGGGCAGCCGGCATTCAGCGTCGCCTCGACGTCGGGGCCGCTGACCGCGAAGGCCACGTTGCGGTGTGAGATGCCGACCGCGGAATGGAGCTGCGTGACTTTGGCGCAGTCGGCCAGCGGATCGCCGCCGGCCTCGTCCACGATCATCCATTCGTCGGGGCCGAGCCACAGCGCCGTGCGGCCGCCCTTCGAGGCCGATGCCTTCGGCTTCTCGGGGAGCTTGACGCCGAGCGCCTTGGACAGGGCGGCGAGCGAGCCTGCGGGCGCGCGCAACGAGATGCGCTCGGCCGGCGGCAGGACCTCCACCTGCGCGGCCATGCCCGAGTAGGTCCGGCCGGCGAGAACCGGCCGGCGCGCCGCCGCCACGGCGGAAACCTTGGATGACTTGGCAGCGGCCTTAGCCATTGAGGCGCTCTCCCTTCTCGTCGAAGAACACGGTACCGCAGACCTCCACCTCGATGGCGCGGTCGGGCATCGGCACATGCAGCGTCTGGCCCATGCGGTCCCGGCCGCCGGCCACCAGCGCCAGCGCGATCGAGCGGCCGCAATTCTCCGACCAGTAGCTCGACGTCACATGGCCGATCATCTTCATCGGGATCGGCTGCTGCGGATCCTCGACGATCTGCGCGCCCTCGTCCAGCACGACCTTGGGATCCTTCGTCTTCAGACCGACGAGCTGCCTGCGGCCGGTCGCCACGAGATCGGGACGCTTCAGGCCGCGGATGCCGACGAAATCGGTCTTCTTCTTGCCGACCGCCCAGTCGAGCCCGGCATCCTGCGGCGTCACCGTGCCGTCCGTGTCCTGGCCGACGATGATGTAGCCCTTCTCGGCGCGCAGGACGTGCATCGCCTCGGTGCCGTAGGGCGCGGCGCCGTGCTTCTGGCCCTCCGCCCACAGCGCCTCCCACACGGCCTGTCCGTAATCGGCCGGCACGTTGACCTCGAAGCCGCGGTCGCCGGTGAAGGACATGCGGAAAAGCCGGGTCGGCACGCCGCAGATTTTCCCCTCGCGCACCGACATGTGCGGCAGCGCCTCGTCGGAAAGGTCGATGCCCTCGACCAGCGGGGCGATGATGTCGCGCGACTTCGGCCCCTGCACGGCGACGACCGCCCATTGCTCCGAAATCGAGGTGAGCCAGACCTTGAGATGCGGAAACTCGGTCTGGAGGTAGTCCTCCATCATGTTCATGACGCGCGCGGCACCCCCGGTCGTGGTGGTGACGTGGAAACGGTCCGGCGCGAGGCGCCCGACCACGCCGTCGTCATAGATGAAGCCGTCCTCGCGCAGCATCAGGCCGTAGCGGCAGCGGCCCGGCTCCAGCTTCTGCCAGGGATTGGTGTAGAGAAGCTCCATGAAGGTCGCGGCGTCCGGCCCCGCCACCTCGATCTTGCCGAGCGTCGAGGCGTCGAACAGGCCGGCCGTCCTGCGCACCGTGGCGCATTCGCGGTTGACGGCGGCATGCATATCCTCGCCGGCGCGCGGGAAATACCAGGCGCGCTTCCACTGGCCGACATCCTCGAACACCGCGCCGTTCGCCTCGGCCCAGGGATGGATGGCCGTCTTCCGCGTCGGGTCGAAGAGCGCTCCGCGCGAATGGTTGACGATGGCGCCGAAGGTGACGGGCGTATAGGGCGCGCGGAACGTCGTCAGGCCGACCTGCGGGATGTCCTTGTCGAGCGTCTCGGCCGCGATCGCCAGGCCGAGCATGTTGGACGTCTTGCCCTGGTCGGTCGCCATGCCGTTGGTGGTGAAGCGCTTGACGTGCTCGATGGAGCGCATGCCCTCGCGCACCGCCTGGCGGATGTCCTTGGCGGTCACGTCGTTCTGGAAATCGACGAAGGCCTTGACGGTCGTATCCGGGCCGGCGCCGGGCCCGGCCCCCAGCATCCCGCCGGTCCAGTTCTCCGCCGTCTCGGCCTTCAGCTTGAGGCCGCTGCTCTTGCCGCCGGCTTCTTTCGCCGCCTTCTCGCCCGCCTTCAGACCCTCGGCAACCGTCGCGGCCAGCGTGTCGGTGCCGTTGCAGGCGCCGACCGACGCGCAGTTCTGTGCATACTGGCCGGGCAGGAAGCGCCGGGTCGCCTCGTCGAAGGCGACCTTGCCGCACGACTGCGAAAAGAGATGGACGGACGGCGTCCAGCCCGCCGACATCAGAAGCGCGTCGACGGGAATGGTGCGCTGCGCGCCGCCGTTCTTCGGCTGCACCGTCATGGAGGAGACGCGCAGCTTGCCGTTCGCCTTGACGACGGCGCGGCCGGGATTGATCTCGATGCCGAGCGCGCGCGCCTCCTCGACCATCGGCCCGCTCGGCGTGTCGCGCAGGTCCACGATCGCGGCGACGTTGACGCCGGCCTTCTTCAGGTCGATGGCCGCCGCATAGGCGGAATCGTTGGCGGTGTAGACGCCGACATTGCGGCCGACGGCGACGCCGTAGTGGTTGAGATAGGTGCGCGCCGCCGAGGCCAGCATCACGCCCGGCCTGTCGTTGTCGGCGAACACCATGTGCCGCTCGATCGCGCCCGTCGCGATGACGACGCGCTTGGCGCGGACCTGCCAGAGCCGTTCGCGCGGCACTTCTCGGCCCGGATCGGGCAGATGGTCGCTGACGCGCTCCACCAGGCCGACCATGTTCTGCGCGTAGTAGCCGAAGGCGGTCGTGCGCGCCAGCACGCGCACATTGTCCATCGCGGCAAGCTTCGCCGCGGTCTCCTGCGCCCAGATCCAGCCGTCCCTGCCCTCGATTGCCGCGCCGTTTTCGAAGCGCAACGCGCCGCCGAATTCCGCCTGCTCGTCGGCGAGGATGACGCGCACGCCGGCTTCGGCGGCCGCCAGCGCGGCGGCGAGCCCGGCCGCGCCGCCGCCCACCACCAGCACGTCGCAATGCGCGAAGCGCCACGAATAGCGGTCCGGATCCGGCTGGTCGGGCGCGACGCCCAGACCGGCCGCCGCCCGGATATTCGGCTCGTAGATGCTCTTCCAGGCCGATTTCGGCCACATGAAGGTCTTGTAGTAGAAGCCCGCCGAGAACATCGGCGAGGCAAGGTCGTTGACCGCGCCGACGTCGAAGGAGAGCGAGGGCCAGCGGTTCTGCGAGATGCTGGACAGCCCGTCATAGAGCTCCTGCACCGTGGCGCGGACATTGGGCGTCTTGCGCGCGGCGTCGCGCTCGATCGTCACCAGCGCGTTGGGCTCCTCCGCGCCCGCCGACAGGATGCCGCGCGGCCGGTGGTACTTGAACGAGCGGCCGACGAGATGGACGCCGTTGGCAAGCAGCGCGGAGGCGAGCGTGTCGCCCGCCAGCCCCGCATAGGACTGCCCGTCGAAGGTGAAGCGCGCCGTGCGCGCCGGCGTCAGGCGCCCGGCGCCGGCGATGCGGAAGGTCTCGGCCATCAGATGCGCCCCATGACTGTTCGCGCTCTACGTCCCGTCATTTCGCCGCTCCCTTCAAATCGGGCTTCGGCTCGCCGGCCTTGTAGGTCGCGAGGAACTTGTCGGTGACGCTGTCGCGCGCCGCGTTGAAGAAGCGGCCGCAGCCATGGACATGCCGCCAGCGCTCGAAGACCGTGCCCTTGCCGTTCGAGCGGATGAAGAAGAAGGTCTCGAAATCGTCGTCGCTGAGGTCCGCCATCGCCGCGGAGCGGGCGATATGCGCCTCGCCGCCGTTGCGGAACTCCAGTTCCGGGCGCTCTTCCTCGCAATAGGGGCAATGGATGAGAAGCATGTCTCTTCCTCACAATTCTCCCGTACCCACATGGGTGCCGGGCGGCTGGTCGCAAAGCCTCTGCGCCGTGGCGATGAACGGCGCGACCAGCTTCATGCGCTGTTCCAGGCTCCCGCTCTCCGCGAACAGGCCGCGATGGGCGATGTTGAGCACGGCAAGATCGAACGGGTTGACCGACAGCACAAGGAAGCGCGGCGGGCGGCCTTCCGCTTCCGCCCGCTGCGGATCCTCGTAGAAATAGGTCAGGCGCTGGCCTGTGCCCCAGACGCAGGCGAGCAGGCCCTTGTCGACGCTGAACGGCCATTGCGTCTCGTTGCCGGTCCGTTCGATCTTCTGGAAGCGGACTTCCTCCGCGCCCGGAATGTGCAGCAGGCTCTGCTCGCCGGCCATCACCAGCGCGGCCGCTATGGCAAGCGCCTCCATCGTCAGTGCGCCACGGCCGCCGCCGCCGCCTCGTCGATCAGCCGCCCGGTCCTGAAGCGCTCCAGCGTGAAGGGCGCGTTGACCGGATGCGGTTCGTCGCGGGCGATCGTGTGGGCGAAGACGTTTCCGGAGCCGGGCGTCGCCTTGAAGCCGCCCGTTCCCCATCCGCAATTGACATAGAGGCCCGGCACCGGCGTCTTGGCGAGGATCGGCGAACGGTCCGGCGTCACGTCGACGATGCCGCCCCAGGAGCGCAGCATCTTCATGCGCGTGAACATCGGGAACATCTCGCAGATGGCGTCGAGCGTGTGGTTGATGATGTGCAGCCCGCCCGTCTGCGAATAGGAGACGTACTGGTCCGTGCCCGCGCCGATCACCAGTTCGCCCTTGTCGGACTGCGAGATGTAGGCATGCACGGTATTCGACATCACCACGCAGGGGACGCAGGGTTTCACCGGCTCCGACACCAGCGCCTGCAGCGGATAGCTCTCCAGCGGCATGCGCACGCCGGCCATCTGCATGATCACCGAGGTATGCCCCGCCGCGACCACGCCGACCTTCTTGGCGCCGATGAAGCCCCTCGTGGTCTCGACGCCGCTGACGCGTCCGTCCGCCGCACGGCGGATTCCCGTCACCTCGCAATTCTGGATGACGTGCACACCCCTCGCGCTGGCGCCGCGCGCGTAGCCCCAGGCGACCGCGTCGTGGCGCGCCGTGCCGCCGCGCCGTTGCAGGGCGGCTCCCACGACGGGATAGCGCGCGTTCTTGGAGATGTTGAGAGGCGGGCAGAACGCCTTCGCCTCTTCCGGGCTCAGCCACTCGTTGTCGACGCCGTTCAGCCGGTTGGCATGGACGTGCCGCCTGAGGACCTGCACGTCGTGGACATTGTGGGCCAGCATCATGACGCCGCGCGGCGAATACATGACGTTGTAGTTCAGTTCCTGGGAAAGCCCCTCCCACAGCTTCACCGCATGGTCGTAGATGGCCGCCGATTCGTCGTAGAGATAATTGGAACGAATGATCGTGGTGTTGCGGCCCGTATTGCCGCCGCCGAGCCATCCCTTCTCCAGAACCGCGACATTGGTGATGCCGTGCTCCTTGGCGAGATAGTAGGCGGTGGCGAGCCCGTGGCCACCCGCGCCGACGATGACGACCTCATACTCCGCCCGCGGATCGGGCGACGACCACTGCTCTTCCCAGCCCTTCTGGCCACGCATGGCCTCGCGCGCGATCGCGAATATGGAGTACTTCTTCAATGCCGCCAGCCTCGTGATTGCCCGGCACGCCTCGCGTCCGATCGGCGGGGTTTACCACTAGCGAAACGGGCCTGTCATCCTTTTGCTGTTTGCGACGGCACATGGCGATTTGCGCACCGCTGCGGATTGAATGACATCCCGGCCGTGGATGGCCTGCGGACCGTCCCGCCTCCGGTTAAGGTTAAGCTTAGCCGGCTGTCGCTCGGCCGCCGCGTGGGCGCTATAGAACCGACGGCGAATGCCCCGAGTGGGCGCGTAAGAGGCATATGCATGACCAGCCCGATATCGAAACTTGCCCGAATTCTGCTGCACCCCGCAACGGTGACGGGCACGCTGATCGCGGTCACCGCGGGCCTCTATCGGCTGGAGGGCCACGCCTCGCATATGCCGTTTGTCCTCTTTGTCGCCGGCACCATGGCGGCCGTCCTGTTTTTGATGAGCAGGCGCGCGGCGTTCTCGCTCTATGCGGCGGCGGCGACCGTCAGCCTGATCGCGATCGCATCCTTTATCAAATACAGGCTGATGGGTTTCGGGCTGCATGTCTTCGACTTCGTCTTCACCGGCCTCGATCCGGCGGCGATGGTGTTTCTCGCAAAGGAGTACGCCTTTGTGGTCGTGCCCTTCCTGTCGATGCTCGTCCTCGGCATCGTCACGCTGGTGTGGCTCGCCCGTGTCGGGCCGAAATCGGATTTGCCATGGTGGACGCGCGGAATCCTCGCGACGGCGGTGGCGTTCTGCCTGTTTCCGTCCTATCCGCTCTCGGCCGACCAGAACCGCGAACGATACTATGTCGGTGGCTTCGACGCCTCGACCTTTTTCGTCTCGATGCTCGATCTTCAGCATCTGGTGACCGACACACAACTCACGAAGCGCCTCGCCGGGCAGCCGCCGCAGCCCCCCTACCCGGCCGAAACGGGATGTGCGGAAAGCGGCCGGCGTCCCGACATCTTCCTCGTGCTTTCGGAAAGCCAGATGTCGCCCGCATATTTTCCCGAGCTGGCCGAAGCGCAGGCCTTGGCGCCTAATTTCCTCTCACAGGACGGACGCCTGCATCCGTTGCAGGTGGAGACGTTCGGCGGCGGCACCTGGATGTCGAACCTGTCCGTCATGACCGGTCTCTCGACCGCGGACTTCGGCTTTCAGGCGCCCTATCTCACCGCCGTCCTCGAGGGCAAGCTCGGCGGTGCCCTTCCCGAAATGCTGGCCGCTTGCGGCTACAGGACGGCTGCCATCCTGCCGGTGGAGAAGAGCTTCGTGAACGAGGGGCGGTTCCTGAAATCGATCGGTTTCCAGACCGTCCTGGGACGGGAAGACATCGGCGCCACGCAGGAGGTCGAACGCGACGACTTCTATTTCCACGCCGCCGAGGAATTCCTCCGCAACCACCGCGAAACGGACGGCCGCCCGCTGTTCCTGGCCATGCAGACCCTGTTTTCGCATGCACCTTATAACGATGCTCTTTCCGCCGAGGCTGGCGGCGGGGCGCAGCGCTTCTCCTCCGATCCCATAATCCAGGAGTATTTCAGCCGCGTCGCGCTGTCGCGCGCCGATGTCGCGGGCTATCGGGCCGTCATCGAACAGGAGACCGGCCCGCGCGGTTCGGTGGTCGTCGAGTATGGCGACCACCATCCCTATTTCACCAAGCCGATGGCGGACAAGCTGGCGAAAGGCAATGCGCTTGCCGATCTGGGCTCCATCGCCTACCGCACCTTCGCGTCGGTACACGCTTACCGGTACGACCTCGACATGCGGGCCTTCGGCGACGGTCCGCTCGACATCGGCTTTCTCGGACCGGCCCTGATCGAAGCGGCGCACCTTCCCGCCTCGCCGATGTACAAGGAATTGATCGCGCTGAAAGAGCTCTGCAACGGGAAATTCCATGCCTGCAAGGACCGCGCCGCCATCGACCGCCATCTCAGGCGCCGTGTCGATTCAGGCATGCTGCGGCTGTTTGGTCCCGCCTCATGAGGGCCGCGGGAGAAACCTCCCCCGGATCCGATCCAGGCAGTAGACAGCACAGGCTGATTCTGCTATGTGCGCCGCCAGTTCGCGGTGTTTCCGCTGCGAAGACAGCATGCTATCGGTCGAAGTGGCTGGTTGTCGTGCCGCCCATTGACCCGAAAATCCGAAGGAACAGGATCGCCAGTGCAGGTACTCGTTCGCGACAACAATGTTGACCAGGCGCTCCGCGCGCTCAAGAAGAAGATGCAGCGCGAAGGCATTTTTCGCGAGATGAAGATGCGCGGGCATTATGAAAAGCCTTCGGAGAAGCGCGCCCGCGAGAAGGCCGAGGCCGTGCGCCGCGCCCGCAAGCTGGCCCGCAAGCGCGCCCAGCGCGAAGGTCTCCTGCCCGGCGCCCGCCCCGCCGCGGCCGCCCAGTCGGCGCGCGCTCCGCGCTCCTAGCGCCAAGTTTTCGTCCCTTTCGGGATTTAGCGACAGAGGTGGGGCGATTTTCCGATCGCCACCACCTCTTTGCTTTCGGGGGGTCGATACAGTTTCCGGAACAGGCGCGCCCCCTGCCGCGGCGCATTGGGAATTCCGAAATGAACGCATCCGTGGCCAAGGCCAGCACTTCCCTGCGGCAGGGCGCCGCGATCCTGGCCATGTCCGCCGTCCTGACCGCCTGCCAGTCGCCCGGCGCGAGCGACATCGCCACCATCGACACGGCGCAGGCCTCCTCCGAGAACATTTCCTCGCTGTCCGCCGTCATCTCCCGCAATCCGCAGGACCCGGAGGCCTATAACGTCCGCGGCTCGGCCTACGGCCGCGGCGGCAAGTACCGCGACGCGCTTCAGGACTTCAACCGCGCCATCCAGCTCAACCCGAATTTTTATCAGGCCTATGCCAACCGCGCCCTCATCTACCGCTACCTGGGCGACCAGCAGAACGCGCTCGCCGACTACAACCGCGCGCTGCAGATCAACCCGAGCTACGATACGGCCTATATCGGGCGCGGCGACCTCTACCGCCGCGCCGGCCAGCCCCAGCAGGCGCTGAACGATTTCCAGAAGGCGATCGCGCTCGATACGACGGACGGCCGCGCCTATCATCGCCGCGGCCTGATCTACCAGAGCCAGGGACAGCACCAGCAGGCGATCGAGGACTTTTCCAAGGCGATCTCGCTCTCGCCGGAATCGCCCGAGCCCTACAACGGCCGCGGCGTCTCCTATCTCGCGCTCAACAACGACGACAACGCCTTCGCCGACTTCAACATGGCCATCAAGCTGAACGACCGGCTGGCGGAGAGCTGGGCGAACCAGGCGCTTGTCTACGAGAAGCGCGGCGACAAGGCGCGCGCCGCAAAATCCTTCGCGCGCGCCGTCCAACTCGATCCGAACTACAGGCCGGCGTCCGACGGCCTGGCCCGCACCCGCGGCGGCTGACCAACCAACCTCGCCACGGACAGCGGGCACGGCTCGCACCGCCGGCATCCTGGCACAACAGATCGTCGACCGCATGTCCTGAGCGCTGTGGCGCCCGGAATGCTAGATGCCTCGACGGTCGCCTTGCGGCCGGAGAGAGGGTTCCATGCAGCAGGGGGAGGACGGTCGGATCGATTGGCGCGCGCTGTGGGCGAGCGGCGACCTCGCGCGCTTCTGCTTCGTCAGCCTGGGCGTGCTGCTCCACGCGACCAACGAGACCATGATCGCCACGATCATGCCGGCCATGGTGGGGGATCTGTCGGGGATCGAACTCGTCGGCTGGTCGCTCGCCGTCTATGAGCTGGGCTCCATCGTCGCGGGCGCCTCCGCCGGCCGGCTCGTCTCCTACGTCGCGCTGCGCACCAACATGACCGCCGCGGCGCTGATCTATGCCGCCGGCGCGCTGATATGCGCGACGGCGTCGACGATGCCGTTCTTTCTTGCCGGAAGGCTGATCGAGGGACTCGGCGGCGGCGCCCTCGTGTCGCTCGCCTTCGTGTCCGTGGAAAGGCTGTTCCCGCCGAGGATCTGGCCGCAGCTTTTCGGCATCATCTCCGCCGTCTGGGGCGTCGCCGCCTTCAGCGGGCCGCTGATCGGCGCCCTGATCAGCGATGCCCTGTCATGGCGCTGGGCGCTCGGCCTCTTTTCGGTCGCCGGCGCGACGATGGCGGCGGCGAGCTTCACCGTTCTGAACACGCCGGGCGCGCGCCGTCGTCCAGGCGGTGGGACGGCGGCGCCCTTCCCCTTCGCCACGCTGGCGGTGCTCGCCGCGGCCATCATCCTCATCGCCACGGCGGGCGTCCGCATCATGCCGCTGAGATCGACCCTGCTGCTCGCGGCGGGGCTGTTCGGCCTGATCCTCTTCTTCCGCCTCGACGCCCGCAACGGGGAGGCGAGGCTGTTCCCTTCGCGCCTCTTCGACTGGCGCACGCCGGTCGGCACGGGCATGACCATGGTGGCGGCGCTCTCGGTCTCGACCTGCGCGCTGGCCATCTACGGCCCGCTGCTGATCACCACGCTGCACGACATATCGATCCTCACCACCGGCTACATCATCGCGGCCGAATCGATCTCCTGGTCCATCCTTTCGATCGCCGTGGCGAATGCACCGCCGCGGCACGAAAGGCCGATCATCCTGGCCGGCGCGGTCATGATCGTGGCGGGCGTCGCCGGCTTCGCCTACACGATCCCCCTCGGATCGATCTGGCTGATCCTGCTTTGCGCCCTCCTGCAGGGCGGCGGCTTCGGCATGGCGTGGCCTTTCCTGACGCGGGCGATCGTGGCAGCCGCTCCTCCGGACGAGCGCACCATCGCCTCGTCCGCCGTCCCGACCCTGCAGCGCATAGGCTATGCGGTGGGCGCGGCCGCGACCGGCATCATCGCCAACGCGGCTGGCCTCTCGGAGGGCCTGGCCCGCCAGACGGCCGCCCATGTCACCGTCTGGGTGTTCCTGGCGTTCCTGCCGCTGGCGGCGGTAGGCATCGCCGCGGCCGTCCGGCTCGTGGCGGACCCGGCATGGGCCGACAACGCCTGAGGAGCCGCCGGCGGCAGTCGAGGCCGCTACCGGGGCAGCGTCATGGGCGGGTCAGCGAAGGATGAAACCGCCGACCGCGCAGACGAGCAGGAAGACGATGGTCGAGGAGATGAAGCCGCCGCCTGCGAAAAAGCCGAACGCCATGGCGACAAGCACCGCAGCGCAGACGAGGCTGCCATATTTCGCAAGGCCGAGGAAACGCTTGTACGTCTTCTCGTGCTCCGAATAGTCCATCGCGGCGCCCAGTTCGAGCGGTCCGGTTGGCGAATGGTCAGACATCGCGAAAATCCCTCTGTGCCGGTCCTGCGCTGATAGCGAAAACCCGACCGCAGGGCAATGGCGCCATTGTCGCGGCTTCGGATAGATCATTTCGCATTTATGTTGACTTATAGCCGGCGTTTTCGACGTAGTTCCTGCACTCTGTTGGGGTGACGGCATCGAGGACATTTGCGATGGCGTTGTGAACGGTTTCGACACTTCGCTGGGCTGCTTGTCGCATCCAGTGCTTCA
>JAFKJW010000077.1 GCA_017305925.1 Hyphomicrobiales bacterium
CCTGGAACACGATCTGAAGGCGGGCCCGCAGGCGCCGCAGCGGCGCGCCCCGCAGGGCTCTCAGGTCGATCCCTTCGAAACGGATGGAGCCCGCATCCGGCTCTATCAGCCGCAGAACTGCGCGTGCCAGCGTGGACTTGCCGCTGCCGGAGGCGCCGATCAGGGCGAGCGTCTCGCCGGCCTCTAGCGTCAGGGACACGCCGCCCAGCGCGGCGACCGTCCGGCTGGCGTTCCGGAAGGTCTTTGCCAACCCCTCGACGGCGAGCAGGCTCATGTGTCGATCCCGATGCAGGCGTCGATCAGCGAGCGCGCATAGGCGCTTTTCGGGCGGCGCAGCACCTCCTCGGTGGGGCCGATCTCGACCAGCCGGGCATCCTTCAGTACGGCGATACGGTCGACCAGTTGCGAGGCGAGCGCGATGTCGTGGCTGATGAAGATCAGCGTCATGCCGCGTTCGCGCACGAGGCCGTCGAGCAGCCTGACGATCCCGGCCTGCACGATGGTGTCGAGCGCGCTCGTCGCCTCGTCGGCGATCAGCAGCTTCGGTTCGGCCGCTATCGCCGCGGCGATGGCCACACGCTGCCGTTGGCCGCCCGAAAGCTGATGCGGCCAGGCGCGGGCGAGCGCGGCCGGATCGGGCAGTTTTACGCGATCCAGAAGATCGGCGGCCGCGGCCCGCGCCGCGGACCAGGACTGGCCGAGATGGGCGTGCGCGACCTCGGCGACCTGCTCGCCGACCCGCATGACCGGATCGAGGCTGGAGGAGGGATCCTGGAAGACGATGCCGACATCGGCGCCTGCTCGTGCCGGACGGCCGAGTTTTGGCCATTCGATGGCCCCCGAGAGGGCGGCGGAACGCGGCAGGATGCCCGCGATCGCCGCCGCCAGCGTGCTTTTGCCCGAGCCGCTTTCGCCGATCACGCCGAGCCGCTCGCCCTGCCGCACCTCCAGTGTGATGCCGTCGAGCGCGGCCGGGGCGTTTTCGGCATAGCGGACGGAAAGATCGCGGATCGCAAGCAGCGTCATGGCGCGCCCCGCCGCCGCGCCATCGCCTCCACCGCGCCTTCGCCGGCGAGATAGACGCCGAGCACGGTCAGGACCAGCGCGATGCCTGGAATGACCGACAGCCAGGGCGCGGCGCGCAGCACCACGCGGCCCTCCGCGATCATGCCGCCCCATGTCACCCGGTTGGGGTCGCCGAGGCCGAGGAAGGACAGCGCGGCCTCGATCAGGATCGCGTTGGCGACGATCACCGAGGCGAGCGTCAGCACGGGCGGCAGCGCATTGGGCAGCACCTCGCGCAAGGCGATCTCCGCCGGATGCATGCCGATGGCGCGGGCGGCGGCGACATAGTCGCGCTCGCGGATCGACAGCACCTCGGCCCGCGCGATGCGTGCCGGCTGCGTCCAGGCGGACAGCGCTATCGCCACGATCACGGTCGCCAGCGACGGGCCGATCACGCTGACGAAGGCGAGCGCCAGCAGGAAGGCCGGCACGGTCTGGAAGGCTTCGGTCAGCCGCATCAGCGCTTCGTCAACGATGCCGCCGGCGAAGCCCGCGGCCGTGCCGACAGCCGCGCCGACGAGAACCGCCGCGCCGGCCGCCGCCAGCCCGACCAGGAGCGAGGTGCGGGTGCCGTGCGCCAGCTCGGCCAGCACGTCGCGGCCGAGACGGTCGGTGCCGAGCGGCACCGCGGCATTCTGGAAGGGGTGCAGCATCGGCTGCGCCGCGATCGCCAGCGGATCGCCGGGAAACAGCACTGGCGCGGCGAGCGCCGCCAGCGCGATCAGCGCCAGGATCAGCCCGCCGGCCCGTCCTTCGGGCGTGCGGAGGAAGTGCCGGAACATCGTCATGAGGCGGGCTCGTTTGAGCCCACCCGCGGGTCGAGCAGCGCGTAGGCGATGTCGACCAGCAGGTTGGCGAGGATGACCACCACCGCGCTGACGAGGACGATGCCGAGCAGGAGCGGCGTGTCGCGGGCGGCGACCGCCTCCGAGGCGAGGCGACCGAGGCCGGGAATGGCGAAGACGCTCTCGATGACGACGCTGCCGCCGAGCATCGAGGCCGATTGCAGGCCGAGCATGGTGATCGGCGGCAGGAGCGCGTTGCGCGCGACGTGGGCCAGCACGATGCGGCGGCGCGGCAGGCCGCGGGCGGCGGCTGCGCGGATGAAATCCTGCCGCCAGACTTCCGCCATGCCGGCCCGCATCAGCCTCAGATAGAGCGCCAGGTAGATCATGCCGAGCGAGGCGACCGGCAGGGCGAGATGCTGGGCGACGTCGAGCGCGCGCGCAAGGCCATGCTTGCCGGAGGCGATCGTCTCGATGCCGGCCAGTGGCAGCCAGCGCAGGCTTATGGAGAGGACGATCACGAGGACCAGCCCGAGCCAGAAGCCCGGCACGGCATAGAGCGCCAGCGAGCCGATGGAGAGGAAGCGGTCGCGAAACGACCCGGGACGCGCGCCCGCCACGATGCCGAGCGCCGAGCCGAGCCCGAAGGAAAGCGCGGTCGCGGCCCCCATCAGGAGCAGCGTGTTGGGCAGGCGCTCCATGACGACGTCGCGGATCGGCCGGTCGAGACTGACGGACCAGCCGAGATCGCCATGGGCGAGTGCCGCGAGATAGGCAAGCAAGCGCGCCGTGGCGGACTGGTCGAGCCCCCAGGCCTGGCGCAGCTCCGCGATCATCTGGGCGTCGCCGCCGCCGCTCGACGCCAGATAGGCGTCCACCGCGTCGCCGGGCGACAGTTCGAGCAGGCCGAAGGCGCCGACGATGACGATCAGCAGCACGGGAATGGCTGTCAGCAGCCGGCGGCGGACGAGGCGGAGCGCGCGGGTCATGGGGGAGGACACGCCCCATGGGATTTAGGGCCGGGTGCTCTGCGTTGCCCCCCTCTGTCCTGCCGGACATCTCCCCCACACGGGGGGAGATTGGACGTCATGAATGATTTCGCCAATCTCCGGAGTAGTAAGGTGGACGCCGAGAATGAAGCTGCCGATCTCCCCCCGTGTGGGGGAGATGTCCGGCAGGACAGAGGGGGGCGACGTAGAGCAGGCACGCGCGCGACTACATCACCCGCGAAACGACTTCGCAATCGGCTATGCGTCCACCCACGTATCGGCCCAGTTGGACACCGCCCAGCGGGGATTGTTCGACACGTTCTTCACGCTGTCGCGGGCGACGGTGATGAAACCCCATTCGGCGACGTTGATCAGCGGCAGCTCGGCCGCGACTTCTTTCTGGAATTCCTTGTAGAGCTCCGTGCGCTTCGCCTCGTCGATCTCCTCCGAGGCCTTGGCGATGATGTCGTCGAGCTTTTTGCTGTCGTAGCCGCCCTGGTTGGAGAAGGGCACGCCGTCCGGGATGCCGCCCTGCACGAGGATGGTGGTGGAGATCTGCGGGTCGCCGCGATAGACGGGCGGGCCGACCGCGATGTCGAAGGCGTGATCCGTATAGACCGCCTTCATATGCGCGGCCGCGTCGTTGTTGACGAGCTCGGCGTCGATGCCGACCGCGGCGAGCGCCTGGCGCAGATAGTCGCCGAACTGCTTTGTCTCGTTGAAATAGGGCGCCGGCAGGAGCTTCAGCGAGAAGCGCTTGCCGTCCGAGCCCTTCCTGTAGCCCGCTTCATCCAAAAGCGCCTCGGCCTTCGCCTTGTCGAAGGGATATTGCTCCACATCGGCCGTGTAGAACTGCTTGTCGTTCTTCGGCACCGGGCCGGTCGAAGCGGCCGCATAGCCGAGGAACACCGTCTTCACGACGAAATCCTTGTCGATGGCGTGGGCGATCGCCTGCCGCACCCTGAGGTCGGCCAGCTCCTTGCGGCGGTGGTTGATCTCGACCACGAGCTGGTAGGTCAGCGCTTCGTAGCCCTTGGAGATGACCACGATGCCCGGCTCCTTCGAGATGCGGTCGAGGTCGGCCAGCGGCACTGCGGAAAAGGCCGCGAGGTGGATCTCCTCCGCCTCCAGCGCGCCGGCGGCCGAGGCACGGTCCGGTAGGACACGGTAGATGATCTCGTCGAGATAGGGCCGGTCCTTCGCCCAGTAGGAAGGGTTCTTCTCCAGCCGGTAGTATTCACCTGACTTGTGCTCCGCGAACTTGTAGGGGCCCGTGCCGACGAGCGCGGTGTTGGCCGGGTTCTCCTCGATCTTGCCGTTCTCGAAGACATGCTTCGGCACGACGCTGGTGAGCGGCGGCAGCGCGTTGCGGATGAGCTGGAAGGGCGTCGGCTTCGAGAACTTGAAAACCGCGGTGTGGTCGTCGGGCGTTTCGACCGCCTCCAGATCCTTGAAGACGACGCGGCCGAGATTCTGGAGCGGCTTCCAGACGTTCAGCGCCGAGAAGGCGACGTCGGCCGACGTGAAGGGCTTGCCGTCGTGCCAGGTCACGCCTTCGCGCAGCTTGAAGGTGACGGAAAGGCCGTCCGCCGATCCTTCCCAACTCGTCGCAAGCCGGGGCGCGAGCCCGTTCTCGCCTTCATAGGAGGCTTCGGCCAGTGGTTCCACGACCTTGCTCGAAATGAAGAAAACGCCGTTCGAGGCGACGATGGCCGGATTCAGGTTCTTCGGCTCCGAATCGGCGGCCACGACGAGGCGTCCGCCAGCCTTCGCTTCCGCGGCGAACACGGCCGACGGCAGGGCCGTCGAGGCGAGAAGGGCAGCGGTGGTTTTCAGGAGCGAACGGCGGGAAAACGTGAAGTCGGGCATGGTCCTCTCCGGGAGAATGCCGGGCACGATATGGCCCGACGCAGCGGCGAACGAGGCAAGGCTTTCCTCTCCGCGCGCCTTTCTATGGATTAATCTGTTATGCCAGAAGGTCCAGCGAGCATGAACGAGACGGCCACCGCCGGTCGATGGGACGGCGTCAGCCCGGGACGCTCAGCCAGTCGGCCAGCCTTGCGTTGCGCACGTCCTGGAGCAGGCGGACGAAGCCCGCCGCCTGATGCGCCGCCGTCAGCCGGCCTTTTTCGGCCGTGGCGGCCTTGGCGTTGCCGACGACGCCATGCGGATTGAGGTCGCTGGCGATCCAGGCGAAGGCGTGCGTGCCGGTCTGACGCAGGAGCGCAAAGCTCTTCTCCGCCTTCTCGACATTGGAGCGAAAATCCTCGGCCTTCGTCATGTCCACCAGTTCGGGCCGGAAATGCAGCATCAGCGAGGTTTCCGCGTCGCCGCCGTGGATGCCGTAGCGGGTCTCGCTGTCGGGATACATGCCGTCCGGCATGCCGAAGCGCATCCAGCTCGTCTTCACGGCCATCATGCCGAAGGCGACGCGCAGTTCGCGCGCCACGATGCCCATGATCTCCTCGTTGCCGCCATGCGAGTTGACCATCACCAGCTTGCGGATGCCGGCGCGCGAGACAGCCGCGCCGAGCTCCGCCCAGCTCTGGATGGCGGCGAGCGGGGAGAACGTCAGCGTGCCAGGCGCATGGACGTGCTCGTTCGACTTGCCGACCGACTGGATCGGCAGGATGCGGATGTCGAGATCGGCCGGAACGAGCGGGATCACCGTTTCCAGCATTCCCTGCATGATCGAGGTGTCGGTCGAGACCGGAAGGTGGGGCCCGTGCTGCTCGATCGCGGCGACCGGGAGCACGGCGATCGTCGCCTCGGGATCGAGGTCGCGAAACTTCGTCGTCGGGAAATCGCCCCACCAGATCGGCCTGCCCGTCATCTCAATTCCCCGCCGCCACGGCTTCGACCTCCACCTTGAACTCCTCGCGCGTGAAACCCGACACGATCATCAGGGTCGAAGCCGGGCCCGAACCCGAAAAAAGCCGGTCCCGCACGGCCATGTAAGGGCGCATATGGGCGCGGTCGGTGACATAGGCGTTGATGCGGACGATGTCCGCCAGCCCCAGTCCGGCCGCCGCGAGGATGGCGGCGATGTTGACGAAGCACAGCTCCGCCTGCTCGCCGGCGTCCTCCGGAACGCGGTCGTCCGGCGCGATGCCGAGCTGGCCGGAGCAGAAGACCAGCCGCGCGCCGGCCGCCACCTCCACGCCGTGGCTGTATTTCGCGAAGGGCGGCCGGATCGAATCCGGCGCGAGCGGTGTCAGCATGCGAGTCTCCATCGCCGGCTACCGTAGCCCGTCCGCAGGCTCCTGTGCAACGCGCCGCCCGCGCATGGACATGGGTCGAAAAAGTGGGCACGATATCTTGACGGGCTTTGTGGGACAGGCTTTGTCCGGACGATCGTGACAACAATGCCGCGGCCGGCCGCGGGCGAACGAGGGTGGTGTTCATGAGCAATTTCCTGCGCGTCCCGGTTGCCGCGGCGGCGCTGACGATCGGTTTCTCCGTCGCCGCGAGCGCCAACGAAAAAGCGATCTTCGGCACCAACTGGCTCGCCCAGGCCGAGCACGGCGGTTACTACCAGGCGGTCGCGGACGGGGATTACGCGGCCTGCGGGCTCGACCTGACGATCCAGCAGGGCGGGCCGCAGGTGGCCGGCCGGCCGCTGCTGCTCGCCGGCAAGATCGACTTCTACATGGGCGGCAACATGCAGCAGGCCTTCGACGCGGTGGCCCAAGGGATTCCGCTGCGCGTCGTGGCGGCGCATTTCCAGAAGGAGCCGCAGGTCATGATGTCCCATCCGGGCGAGGGGCTCGACAAGTGGGAGGACCTGCCGAAGGCCGAGCAGTATATCGTCGGCGACGAGGGCGCGCAGAGCTTCCTTTTGTGGATGGCCGAGGAATACGGCTTCGACGTCGGCAAGCGCGTACCCTACACGTTCAACCCGGCTCCCTTCATCGCCAACAAGAAGTCGATCCAGCAGGGCTACGTCACGTCGGAGCCCTTCGCTGTGGAGAAGGAGGGCGGCTTCATGCCGAACGTCTTCCTGCTCGCCGACTACGGCTACAGCACCTATTCGACGACGGTCGAGACCATGCAGGACACGATCGACAAGCGGCCTGAGGTGGTTCAGTGCTTCGTCGATGCCTCGGCCAAGGGCTGGTACAAATATCTCTACGGCGACAACAAGGCCGCCAACGAGCTGATCAAGAAGGACAATCCCGACATCACCGACGAGCAGATCGCCTTCACGATCGAGCAGCTCAAGAAATACGGCATCGTCGATTCGGGCGATGCAGAGAAGCTCGGCATCGGCGCGATGACGGACGCCCACATGAAGGACTTCTACGACAAGATGGTGAAGGCCAAGGTGGAGCCCGAGGGCATCGACATCTCCAAGGCCTACACGCTCGATTTCGTGAACAAGGGCGTCGGCATGGACCTGAAGAAATAAGGCTTCGGATGCTCCTGGATCCCTTGCCGGAACGCCGGGCCGGCGGCGATCGCGCGCCGCCGCTGCTTTCGCTGCGGGCCGTCGGAAAGACGTTTTCCAACGGCGTCACCGCTTTGTCGGATGTCGATCTGACCATCGGGGAGGGCGATTTCGTCAGTCTGCTCGGGCCGTCCGGCTGCGGCAAGTCCACGGCGCTGAGGCTCGTCGCAGGTCTCTCCACGCCGACCGTGGGACAGGTCCAGTGGCATCGGCAGGTCGGCAGGGAGGCGGTCGGCTTCGTGTTCCAGGAGCCGACGCTGCTGCCATGGGCGAGCGTCTTCGACAACGTCTGGCTGCCGCTCCGGCTGCGCGGCGTCACGCGGGCGGCGGCGGCGGATCGCATCCGCGCCATGCTGAAACGCGTGCATCTGGAGAATTTCGAGGAAGCGGTGCCGCGCGAGCTTTCGGGCGGCATGAAGATGCGCGTGTCGATCGCGCGTGCGCTCGTCACCGAGCCGCGCGTGCTCTTGATGGACGAGCCCTTCGCGGCGCTCGACGAGATCACCCGCTTCCGGCTGAACGACGACCTGCTGGCGCTCTGGCAGGAGGCGCGCTTCACCGCGATCTTCGTCACCCACAGCGTGTTCGAGAGCGTCTTCCTGTCGAACCGCATCGTGGTCATGGCGGCGCGGCCGGGCCGCGTCTTCCGCGAGATCGAGGTGGACGCGCCCTATCCGCGCGACGAGGCGTTCCGCACCTCGGCGGACTATGCCGCGCTTTGCCGCGACGCCTCGCAGGTGCTTGCCGACGCCATGCATGCGGGAGGCGGACATGACGGCCATTGAGCAGCGCGCGGCTTCCGTCGCGCTCGATCCGGAGGAGGCGCGGCGGCTGCGCGCCCGGCAACTGGAGCGGACGGGACGCTGGCTCTTCCCGCTCGTCATCATGGCGCTGGCGGTCCTTGCCTGGGACCGCATCTGCGTCTGGAACGACATTCCCCAATACATCCTGCCGCGCCCGCATATCGTGCTCCAGACGCTCTATACGGACGCGGGGCTGCTTTTCGGCTCGCTCTTGTTCACGCTCAAGATCACGTTTCTCAGCCTGTTGCTCGCGGTAATCGGCGGGGTGGGGCTCGCGGTGATCTTCACACAGTCGAAATGGGTCGAGATGTCGTTCTTCCCCTTCGCGATCGTGCTGCAGGTGACGCCGATCGTGGCGATCTTCCCGCTGATCAACATCTATGTGAACAACCAGACGGCAAAACTCCTGCTCTGCGCCTGGATCGTCGCTTTCTTCCCGATCCTTTCCAACACCACGCTCGGTCTGAATTCGGTCGACCGCAATCTGCGCGACCTTTTTCGGCTGAACGGCGCCACCCGCTGGCAGGAATTGCGCTACCTGCGGCTGCCGGCGGCGATGCCGTATTTCCTCGGCGGCCTCAAGATCGCCGGCGGGCTGTCGCTGATCGGCGCGGTGGTGGCGGAGTTCGTGGCGGGGTCGAGCGGCCAGGCCTCGGGGCTCGCCTCGCGCATCATCGAGGCGGGCTACCGGCTGAATGCCCCGCGGCTCTTCGCGGCGCTGATCCTCATCTCGCTCACCGGCATCATCATCTTCCTGGTGCTGTCGCTGATCTCCCACCTCGTCCTGCGCCGCTGGCACGAAAGCGCCATCAGGCAGGACAGAGGGGGGCGCGAAAAAACGCCATCCTTCCCGCTCTTATCGTTCCGCCGCATGACCGCGCCGGTCATCCCCGCCAACGGCAGCTACGCGCTGTCGCGCGTCCGCCTGCATGCCTCGCTGACGCCCGGCCTCGCCGCCGCAACCGACGCCGACGGCTTCGCGCTTGCCGACATGTCCGTCGCGGACGGGCGGATCAAGGCCATCGCGCCGCACGATCCGGCTGTCTCGCCGGGCGCCGTCGACCTTGCCGGCCGCATCGTCACGCCGTGCTTCGTCGATTGCCACACGCATCTCGACAAGGGGCATATCTGGCCGCGCACGCCCAATCCGGACGGCACGTTCGCCGGAGCGCTGGGTGCTGCCGCCGCCGATCAGGCGGCGCGCTGGAGTGGTGCCGATCTCGGCCGCCGCATGGATTTCGCCCTGCGCTGCGCCTACGCCCACGGCACGAGCGCGGTCCGCACGCATCTCGACAGCATCGCGCCGCAGGCGGAAATCTCCTGGCCGGTCTTCGAGGCGATGCGCGAGCGCTGGCGGGGCCGCGTCGAATTGCAGGGCGCCTGCCTGATCGGCATAGAGGAGGCGCGCGACCATGCAGGCTTCGCCGGGCTGGCGAGGCGCGTCGCGGCGGCGAAGGGCGTGCTCGGCGCCTTCACCTACATGGTGCCCGACCTCGACGACCTGCTCGACCGCGTGGTGGCGCTGGCGGGCGAGCACGGGCTCGACCTCGATTTCCATGCCGACGAGACGGCTGACGAAGGCTCGGTCTCGCTCTCGCGGATCGCCGATGCCGTGATCCGCAACGGGTTTTCGGGCAAGGTGCTCGTCGGCCATTGCTGCTCGCTGGCGCGGCAGCCGGATGCGGTGGTGCTCGGCACGCTCGACAAGGTGGCGCGGGCGGGGCTGGCTGTGGTGTCGCTGCCGCTCTGCAACCTCTACCTCCAGGACCGCCGCACGGACGGTACGACACCGCGCTGGCGCGGTGTGACGCTGCTGCACGAGATGAAGGCGCGCGGCATTCCCGTCGCCGTCGCCTCCGACAACACGCGCGATCCGTTCTATGCCTATGGCGACCTCGACATGCTGGAGGTCTATCGCGTGGCGACCCGCGTGCTGCATCTCGACCATCCGGTCGGCGACTGGCCGCGCGCGGTGGCGGCAACGCCGGCGGAGATCATGCGGCTTCCCGGCTTCGGCGTTCTCGATGTCAATGGTGCCGCCGATTTCGTCGTGTTCAAAGGCCGCAGCCTGACGGAGTTGCTGTCGCGGCCGGAATCGGATCGGATCGTGGTGCGCGGCGGCCGGGCGATCGAGGCACGGCCGCCGGACTACGCCGAACTCGACGACCTGATGGGGTGGACCTGATGGACATTGCCGCTTTGCGGAGCGACCTCGACGGGCTGAAGATCGAGGACAATCCAAAAATCGTCCAGCAGAAGAGCCGGGATTTCTACTGGTACAGCCCGGTGCTGAAGCGCCAGCTCGACCATGTGACGGCGGACATCGTGGTGACGCCGCGCGACGAGGCGGAGGTGATCCGCGTGCTCGCCGCCTGCCACCGCCACGGTGTGCCGGTGACGCCGCGCGGCTCCGGCACCGGCAATTACGGGCAGGCGATGCCGCTGTCGGGTGGGGTACTGCTGTCGCTCTCGGAGCTCAATCAGGTCAAGGAGATCGCACCGGGGCGGGTGGTCTGCGGCGCGGGCGCGGTCATGGCCAATGTGGACCGCGAGACACGCGCGCATTCTGGCCAAGAATTCCGCCTCTTTCCCTCGACCTATGCCACCGCGTCGATCGGCGGCTTCGTGGCCGGCGGCTCGGGCGGCGTCGGCTCCATCCGCTTCGGCGGCCTGCGCGATTTCGGCAACGTGCTGTCGCTGCGCGTCATCACCATGGAGGCCGAGCCGCGCATCCTGCACCTTACGGGCGAGGACCTCCACAAGGCGACGCATGCCTACGGCACGAACGGCATCATCACGGAAGTGGAGATGCCGCTGACGGCCGCCTATGACTGGGTGGACGTGATCGTCGGCTTCGACAGTTTCATGGGCGCGGCGCGCTACGGCAACGCGCTGGCGCGGCAGGACGGCCTGCTCCTGAAGCTGGTCACGCCGATCGCCGCCCCCGTGCCGTGGCTCTATCTCAAGCGGCACCAGAAGTTCCTGCGCGAGGACATGAGCATCTGTGCCTGCATGGTGGCGCCGCATGCGCTGGACGCGTTCCTCGCCTTCACGCGGCGCGCCGGCGGCGCGGTCGTCTACAATGCGGCCGCGGCGTCCGAGGAGGAGAAGCGCGGCCTGCCGCCCGCCTATGAGCTTGCCTGGAACCACACGACGCTGAGGGCGCTGCGCGTCGATCCGTCCATCACCTACCTGCAATCGCTCTATCCGTTCCCCAACCAGCTCGCGCTGGTCGAGAAGATGGACGGGATGTTTCCCGGCGAGGTCTTTTCGCATCTCGAATTCGTCCGCTTCGACGGCGACGTCACCTGCTTCGGCCTGCCGCTGGTGAAGTTCACGACCGAGGAGCGGCTGGAGGAGATCATCCGCATCTTCGAGGAGAACGGCTGCCCGATCTTCAACCCGCACCGCTACACGCTGGAGGAGGGCGGCATGAAGCAGACCGACGCGGTCCAGCTCGCTTTCAAGCGCGAGGCGGATCCGCAAGGGCTGCTCAATCCGGGCAAGATGATCGCCTGGGAAGACCCGCAATACGACTATGCGAGCGGCAGGACTTTCCTGTTCAGGGGGCTGGCACGGTGAGGGGTTGGAGGAGGATGGCGGGATGAATGCGGGAATAGCCGGCGCTCTACGGCGCCCCCCTCCGTCCTGCCGGACATCTCCCCCACACGGGGGGAGATCGGGAGCTTCGATATTCCCGCCAATCTTGCAACGTTGGCGATTGGCGAAACCCGAAATGACATCCGATCTCCCCCCGTGTGGGGGAGATGTCCGGCAGGACGGAGAGGGGCGCCGTAGAGCGCCGACGCGTCGCAATCTGCCTTTGCCCTGCGCATGAACGTCCTTGTCCTCCACGCCCATCCGGTCGAGACGAGCTTCAACGCCGCGCTCCATCGCATGATCGTCGAGAGACTTGCGGCGGGCGGCCACGCGGTCGACGACTGCGACCTCTATGCCGAGGATTTCGATCCGCGCCTGACGAGGGCCGAGCGCATCGCCTATCAGGACACGGCGCGCAACATCGAGCCGGTCCGTGCCTATGTGGAGCGGCTGAGGCGGGCCGAGGCGCTGGTGCTCTGCTTTCCCGTCTGGAACTACGGCTATCCGGCCATCCTGAAAGGTTTTTTCGACCGCGTCTTCCTGCCCGGCGTGTCGTTCCATCTGGTCAACGGCAAGGCGACGCCAAGCCTGCACAACATCACCAAGGCGGCGGTCATCACCAGCTATGGCGGCAGCCGATTGCGCGCCATGCTGATGGGCGATCCGCCGCGCAAGTTGGCGAAGCGGCTCCTGCGCTCGACCATCAAGCCGTTCGCGCCTGTCGACTATCTCGCGCACTATTCCATGAACCTGTCGACGGAAGCGAGCCGAGATAGGTTCATGGACAAGGTGCGGCGAACGATGGAGGCTTTCTGATGCGCTGTCTTGTCGTCTACTGCCATCCGCTGCCTGAAAGCTTCGGTGCGGCTCTGCGCGACGCGGCCCTTTCGGCTTTGTCGGAGCGAGGCTGGGACGTGCGGCTGACCGATCTCTACGCGGAAGGGTTCGATCCGGTGCTGAGCCCCGACGAGCGGCGCAACATGGAGCACGCTCCGACCGATCCGAAGCTCGCGCCGCATATCGAAAACCTGAAATGGGCCCAGGCCATCCTGTTCGTCTATCCGACCTGGTGGTATGGCCTGCCGGCGATGCTGAAGGGCTGGCTGGACCGCGTCTGGTGGACGGACGTCGCCTTCAAGCTCCCGCCCGATGGCGGCCGCATCGTTTCGCTGGTCCCGCATATCGGCCGCATCGGCGTCATCACCACCTGCGGCGCGCCGTGGTGGATCTCGTTTCTGATCGGCCAGCCGGGGCGGAAGACGCTGCTGCGCGGGGCGTGGATGCTGGCCGGCAAAGGATGCCGAACGCTTTATCTCGCGCATTACGAGATGGACGCCTCGACGCCGGAGACGCGGGCGCGGTTCCTGGAAAAGGTGCGCAGGAAAGTGGGGCGCTGGTGATCACCGCTCCTCGAGCGAAATGGTCTGCCGACCCTACAGGCGCGATTCCTCGAGCTTGTGGACGCGTTGTTCAACACGCCGGTTGTACGCATGCATGTCGGTAAGCTGCGTGCCGATGGATTGCACGGCAGTTTCGAGCGCCGAGACTCGATGGTCTAAACGCCGCATGATCTCCATCATGACCGTCATGTCCTCACGCAGGGTGCGCAGTTCGCTCAGGACAGCATCCTGCTGACGGGCAAGGAAGGCGAGATCGACCTTCTCATCGGCCATTTTTGTTCTCCATCACCTGACATTCTATCATATGGGGGATGGGACGAAAGAGAAGGAATCAGGCGCGCACCCTTTCCGATTTCGGGTCGTACATCGGCTTCAGCGAGGCTTCGGCCGCGAAGCGCTCGCCCGCCACCTCGATCTCGTAGGCCGAGGCAAGCACGTCCGCCTCGCTCTCGCCCGCGCAGGGCACGTAGCCCATGCCGATGGCGCCGCCGAGATGATGGCCGTAATTGCCCGAGGTGACGGTACCGACGATTTTGCCGTCGCGCAGGATCGCCTCGTTGTGGAAGAGAAGCGGCTGCGGATCCTTCAGACGGAATTGCACCATGCGGCGCTCCAGCCCGGCCTCCTTCTTCCGCAGCACCGCGTCGCGGCCGATAAAGTCGCCCTTGGCCGCCTTCACCGCGAAGCCGAGGCCGGCTTCCAGCACATGGTCCTCGTCGGTGATGTCGTGGCCGAAATGCCGGTAGGCCTTCTCGATGCGGCAGGAATCGAGCGTATGCAGGCCGCACAGCTTCAGGCCGACATCGCGGCCGGCATCCTCGATCGCCTCGAAGACATGGGCGGCCTGATCGGTGGAGACGTAGAGCTCCCAGCCGAGCTCGCCGACATAGGTGACGCGGTGGGCGCGGGCGATGCCCATGCCGACCTCGATCTCCTGGAAGGTTCCGAACGGGAAGGCCTCGTTGGAAAAGTCGCTCGGGCTGATTTTCTGCATCAGCTCGCGGGCGCGGGGCCCCATGACGGGCAGCACGCTTTCGGCCGCCGTGACGTCGGTGATGACGGCGAAGTCCTCGCCGACATGGCGGCGCAGCCAGGCAAGGTCGCGTTGCAGCGTGGCGCCGGGAACGACGAGGAAGAAAGCCGTCTCCGAGAGCCGCGCAACGGTCAGGTCGCTCTCGATGCCGCCGCGCCCGTTGAGCATCTGCGTGTAGACGATTTTTCCCGCCGGCACGTCGATGTCGTTGGCGCACACCTTCTGGAGGAATTTTGCGGCATCGCGGCCCTCGACCCGGATTTTTCCGAAGGAGGTCATGTCGAAGAGGCCGACGCCGTTACGCACGGCCAGATGTTCCTCGCGCTGGTTGTCGAACCAGTTCTGCCGCCACCAGGAGTATTTGTATGCCGGTTCCTGTCCCTCCCGCGCGAACCAGTTGGCGCGCTCCCAGCCGGCCACCTCGCCGAAGACCGCGCCGCGGGCTTTCAGATGCTCGTGGAGCGGGGAGCGGCGCACGCCGCGCGCGGTGGCGACCTGCCGGTAGGGGAAATGATCGGCATAGAGCAGGCCGAGCGTCTCGGACACGCGCTCCTTCAGGTAGCGGCGGTTCTTCTGGAAGGGCTGCATGCGGCGGATGTCGGCCTCCCAGATGTCGAAGGGCGGCTCGCCGTCGTTCATCCATTGCGCCAGCACCATGCCCGCGCCGCCCGAGGAGACGATGCCGATGGAATTGTAGCCGGTCGCCATCCAGTAGCCGCGGAGTTCCGGCGCCTCGCCGAGATAGTAGCGGTCGTCGGGCGTAAAGCTCTCCGGGCCGTTGAAGAAGGTGTGGATGCCGGCGGTCGCCAGCATGGGCATGCGGTTCACGCCCATTTCGAGGATCGGCTCGAAATGCTCCATGTCCTCCGGCAACTGGTCGAAGCAGAAGCTTTCGGGAATGCCGTCCATGCCCCACGGCTTGGCCTTGGGCTCGAAGGCGCCGAGCATCATCTTGCCGGCGTCCTCCTTGTAGTAGGCGCATTCGTCGGGAACGCGCAGCACCGGCAGCCGCGTCAGGCCGGGGATCGCCTCGGTCACGAGGTAGAAGTGCTCGCAGGCATGCGAGGGAATGGAGACGCCGTTCTGCGAGCCCAGCTCGCGCGCCCACATGCCGGCGCAGTTGACGATCATGTCGGTCTCGATCGTGCCCTGCTCGTCATCCTTCTCCCAGGAGACGCCCGTGACGCGGCCGTCCTTCGCATGGACCTTCGTGACCTTCACGCCCTCGACGATCCTGGCGCCGCGCTGGCGGGCGCCCTTGGCGAGCGCCATGGCGATGTTGGCCGGGTCGCACTGGCCGTCGAGCGGCAGGTGCACCGCGCCGACGACGTCGGAGACGTTGACGTGCGGGTACATTTCCTTGACTTCCCGCGGCGAGATCTCGCGCACGTCGATGTCGAAGGCGCGCGCCACGGTCGCCTGACGGTAGAGCTCGTGCTTGCGCTCCTCGGTGAGCGCGACCGAGATCGAGCCGACCTGCCGCATTCCGGTGGCGACGCCGGTTTCTTCTTCCAGCTTGACGTAGAGGTCGGCGGAATATTTCGCCAGCCGCGTCATGTTCTTGGAACCGCGCAGCTGGCCGATCAGGCCCGCGGCATGCCATGTCGTGCCGCAGGTAAGCTGCTTGCGCTCCAGCAGGATGACGTCCGTCCAGCCGAGCTTGGACAGATGATAGGCGACGGAGCAGCCGGAAACGCCGCCGCCGATGATGACGACGCGGGCCTTGGCGGGGAGGGTGGTCATTTTGTCAGGCTACCTTCTTCTTGTATTCGCTCGCAAATCGCCGCAGCCGCGCGGCCGCCTCGCGCAGCACCGGCTCGGGCTGGCACAGGCTGATGCGGATATGTCCTTTTGCCGCGTCGCCGAAGCTGGCGCCCGGCATCACCGCGACCTTCTCGGCATCCAGCAGCGCCCAGGCAAACTTCTCGCAGTGGGCCTCGACGGCGCGGATGTCGACCATCGCGTAGATGCCGCCCTCCGAGCCGCGCACCACGAGATCGTTCTGGCCGCGCAGCGCGTCAAGGAAGGCGGTGCGGCGCGCCGCATAGCGGGCGGCGATTTCCGCGACGCCGTAATCGTTCTCCAGCGCCTCGATCGCCGCACGCGAGACGAAATCGGTCAGGCCGTAGGTCGTGACGAGGTTGAGGCCGATCGCCAGCGCGATGAAGGATGCCGGCCCGGTCAGCCAGCCGAGCCGCCAGCCGGTCATGCCGTGGCTCTTCGACATGGAGTTGATGACCAGCGTCCGCTCGACCATGCCTGGCAGCGCGCGGGGCGAGAGGTGGGCCTCTCCGCCGAGCGTCCAGTAGACTTCGTCGGAGAGCAGCCAGAGGTCGCGCTCGACGCAGAGCGCAGCCAGCGCCTCCAGCGAGCGGCGGGTATAGACCGCGCCGGTCGGGTTGTTGGGCGAGTTGATCAGGACGGCGCGCGTATTGGCCCTGAGCGCTGCCCGGACGGCCTCCGCATCGGGCTGGAAGCCGTTCCTCGCTTCCGTCTCGACGACGCTGAAATCCGCTCCGGCGGCGCGGAACGTGCCGGGATAGGTGGCATAGTAGGGCGCCACGACGACCGCGTGGTCGCCAGGATCGAGCACGCCCTGCACGGCGGCGTAGAGCGCGGCCTGTCCGCCCGGCGTGGCGACGACATCCTCGGGGCCCGTCGCGACGCCGGTCGCGCGGGTCGAGATCTTCGCCATCGCCGCGCGCAGCCGCGGCAGGCCGGCAAGCTCGGTATAGTGGTGATGGCCCTCCCTGAGGGCGGTGACGCACGCCTCGACGGTCTCGGCCGGCGTCGGGAAATCATGGTCGCCGACGGAGAGCATGATGATGTCCTCGCCCGCTTCCTTGCGGGCATGGGCCGTGAAATGCACCTCCCAGCCGTCCTTGCCGGAGGGGAGGATGCCGCGGATGCGGGAAGAGGCGTTTGGCATGGCGCTATCCTCTCAGCCTCGCATTCTCCGGATCCCACAGCGGCTTGTCGGGCTGCACCGTGGCGCCCATGCGCTCGCCGAAGATCTCGATCTCCACCCGCGCGCCTGGCTCGGCTAGGTCGGCCCGCAGCATGCCGAGCGCGATCGCCTTGTCCACCCGGTGGCCGTAGCCGCCCGACAGCGTCTCGCCGACGATCTTTCCGTCATGCCAGAGCGTCGACATGTAGGGTGCGTCGCAGGTGCCGGGTTCGTCCAGGACCAGCGTGACGAAGCGCTTCTTCACGCCCTGCTGCTTCTCGCTCTGCAACGCCTGCTTGCCCTTGAAGTCGGGCTTGTCCCATTTGACGAAGCGCTCCAGCCCGCCTTGCAGGACCGTGTAGTCGGTCGAAAGATCCTGCTTCCAGGCGCGGTAGCTTTTTTCGAGCCTGAGCGAATCCAGCGCGAACATGCCGAAGGGCTCCAGCCCGTGCGCCTTGCCCGCCTCCCACACCGCGTCGAAGACGGCGCCGGTGTCGTCCACCTTGGTGTGCAGTTCCCAGCCCAGTTCGCCGGCGAAGGAGACGCGCACCAGTTGCAGCCAGCGCCCGGCGATCTTCGCCGACTGGTGCGACAGCCAGGAAAGGGAGAGGTCGGCGTCGGTGACGCTTGCGAGGATGTCCCGCGCCTTTGGTCCGGTGAGGATCTGGCAGTCGAAGGTGTCGGTGACGTCTTCGAGAGTCATGTCACGGGCTTGCGGCAGATGTTTCCGAAGCCACTCGAAGTCGTGCAGCTGTGCGACGCCGGCCGTGATGAGGAAGAAGAAATCCTCCTCGATCGCCATGATCGACATTTCGGTGACGATGCGGCCGTCGTCGTCGGCGAAATAGCCCAGCCCGATGCGGCCGGGTTTCGGCACGATGCCGGTGATCAGGCCCGACAGCCACGCCCGCGCGCCCGAACCCTTCAGGCGGAAGCGCGAGAAGCCCGGCAGGTCGAGGATGCCGGCGGCGTCGCGCACGGCAAGGCACTCCTCGCGCACGCGCTTCTGCCAGGGCCCGTCGCGGTCGTAGGTCTGGGTGGCGGCCTCCGAGACGTCGTCGCCGGGCTTTGCGAACCACAGCGCGCGCTCCCAGCCGTTGAAGGCGCCGAACTGGCCGCCGAGCGCGGCGATACGGTCGTGGATCGGCGAAAGCTTTCGCTCGCGCGCCGCCGGCCAAGCGTGGCGCGGGAAGTGGATGGCGTATTCGTGGCCGTAGACTTCCATGCCCTTGGCCACCGCGTAGTCGGGCGCGGAGGCGAAGGCGGTGAAGCGGCGCGGGTCGCAGGACCACATGTCCCATTCGGTGCGGCCCTCCGTCACCCATTCGGCCAGCACTTTTCCCGCCCCGCCCGCCTGCGCGATGCCGAAGGTGAAGACGCAGGCCTCGAAGGCGTTGGGCACGCCGGGCATCGGGCCGATCAGCGGGTTGCCGTCCGGCGCATAGGGGATCGGGCCGTTGATGACGCGCGACAGGCCCGCCGTGCCGAGGATCGGCACGCGCGCGATGGCGTCGTTGAGATACCATTCCAGCCGCTCCAGATCATCGGGGAAGAGCTGGAAGGAGAAATCGTCCGGCATCGGGTCGTCGGGGCTCGCCCAATGCGCCCGGCAGTTCTTCTCGTAGGGGCCGAGGTTCATGCCGTACTTCTCCTGCCGGAGATAATAGGAGCTGTCCACGTCGCGCAGCAGCGGCAGCTTGTGTCCGACTTCCGTCGACCACGCCTTCAGCTCGGGGATCTCCTCGAACAGGATATACTGGTGGCTCATCACCATCATGGGGATGTCGCGGCCAAACATTTTTCCCACCTCGCCGGCGCGGTAGCCGGCGGCGTTGACGACATATTCGCAGCGGATCTCGCCTTCCCCGGTCTCCACCACCCACTCGTCTCGCTCGCGCCGCACGCCGGTGACGGGGCAGAAGCGCACGATCCGCGCGCCCATGTCGCGCGCGCCCTTGGCGAGCGCCTGGGTGAGCTGGGCCGGATCGATGTCGCCGTCATTGGGATCGTAGAGCGCGCCGGCGAGGTCGTGCGTCTCGAGGAAGGGGTATTTCGCCCTGATCTCGTCGGGGCCGATCACCTCGATCGCCATGCCCTGGTAGAGGCCCATGCCCCTGGCGCGCTGGAACTCGCGCATGCGCTCCCTGGTGTGGGCGAGCCGCACGGAGCCGGTGACGTGGTAGTTCATCGGATAGTCGACGGCCTCGGCGAGGCCCCGGTAGAGCTCGGCCGAATAACGCTGCATGTTCATCAGCGACCAGGACGTCGAGAAGGTCGGCACGTTGCCCGCCGCATGCCAGGTGGAGCCGGATGTCAGCTCGTTCCGTTCGAGCAGCACGCAGTCGGTCCAGCCGGCCCTGGCCAGATGATAAAGAGCGGAGACGCCGACGGCGCCGCCGCCGATGATGACCACGCGCGCGGAGGAGGGAAAGTCAGGCATGTGCAGGCTCCTGCGAAAACGACATGGCCTCAATATACCGGCGGGCTGACGGCCCAGATGACGACGGCGGGCTCGCTGCCGGGGTTGCGCCAGCGATAGGTGCGGTTGCTGAAGCGGAAGCTGTCGCCTTCGCCGAGGCTGTGCCAGACACCGCCGATCTCGATGTCGAAGCGCCCCGACACGACGTAGCCGGCGTCTTCCGTGTCGCGGCACACCTCGACGCTGCGCTCTGCGCCCGGCGCGAACTCGGAGCGGATCAGCTCGAAGGCGCCGCCGAGATCCGGAGACAGGAGTTCCTCCGTCAGGCCGGTCTCGGTGGAGCCCAGCGAGCGGCGGTGCCCGGCGCGCACCACGACGCCGCGCTCGGCTTCGGTCGCCGCATCGTGGCTGAAGAACATGCTGAGCGGCACGCCGAAGGCGCCCGCGAGGCGACGAAGGTCCTCGATGGCCGGCTGCGAGAGGCCGCGCTCGACCTGACTGACCCAGCCGATGGAGCGGCCGAGCCGCAGCGCCATTTCCGCAAGCGTCAGGCCGCGCGCGCGGCGCAGAGCGCGGATGTCGCGCGCCAGCAGCATGGCGGCGCTGTCGGGTTCGGCCAAGGGTCTGGTCGGCGCAGGGCGCATGAAAATTCCTCCCGATATTTCATGGACAACAAGTGCGTGAAATTTTCAAGGGAAATTTCATGGTCCAGGCCGCTATGCGAAACATGCTGACATGGGGATGTCAGTGATTTTCATGCGGAGGCTGTCGCGGCGGGCTTTCGTCGACGATATCCGGGACCGTGAGATGCGAGAAGGAGACTGCGATGACCGCTGGAGAAACCATCCATCCGACGATCGTCCGCGTCTGGCGAGGCCGGACGCGGACGATCGTGGCTGACGAATACGAGGCCTACAATTACGATGTCGGCATCAAACCGCTGATCGAGAAGGCGCTCGGCGTCCAGACGATGCGGCGCGACGACGGCGGGGAGACGGAGTTCGTCACGATCTCATACTGGGCGAATTTCGACGCGATGGCGTCCTTTACGGGCGGAGACGCCGGGGCGATCCATCATCTGCCGCGTGACGCAGAATATCTGATCGAGCTGCCGGAACGTGTGGAGATTTTCCATCTACGGCACAGCCATGGGAACGTCGGTTCCGGATGATGCCGGGACGGGTCAGAGCACCTCGTAGCCGACCTCTTCCGCCGCATCGCAGAGCGTCCTCCAGAAGCTGCGCGCGAAGGAGCGGAAGACATAGAGCTCGAAGCGGTTTTCGGCGGTGCGCTGCATCTGGGTGAACACGTCGTGATGCGCCGTGGCGATCCCGCGGCCGACCGGAAAGGGCGTTTCCGAGAAATCGATCGCATAGAGCTTGGCCAGCACCCATGCGGCCTTCGGACCGGCCACCGCGATCACCGTGCGACCGTGGCTGAGGTCCGTGACCGTACCCGATTCGGAGGGCAGGGCGGCGGCCAGCCGAGCGGGCCAGTCTTCCGCATCGCCCGCGACCAGCACGCGGTTCGGCGCGAAGGAGAAGGCCCGGCCTTCTTCGGCAAAGGCGCCCGCGCCGGGTCCGGCCGGCAGGTCAAGTTTCGTCACCGCCTTCACGGCATCCCGGAGCACCGGAAAATGGCCCGGCCAGCAGGCGAGCTGGATGATCGAGCCCGGCCGCACGTCCTCCAGCGTCGCGCCGGGCTGCGTGCCGGCGCGGCCATGCCGGCCGTTGCGATAGACCGGCTCCAGGGGAGAAACGCACTCAACCATGCAGGCGGGTTCCTTCCGGATCGAACATATGGTGGCTGACGATCTCGACCGGCCCGAAGCGGCCGCGCAGCGGGTCGGAGGTGAACGCGCGCGTGCCGCGCCGTTCCTTTCCGCCAGAAACCAGCGCCAGTCCGACATATTTGCCGAGCGAGGGCGAGTAGCATGTCGCGGTGATGTGGCCGATGGAGTTTTCCGGATTTTCCGGGTCCATCCTCTCTACGACATGCGCGCCGCCGTTCAGCGCGCGGCCGTCAAGCGACACCAGACCGACGAGTTGCAGGCGGTCGGGTGCGGTCAGGCCCTCGCGGTTCATCATGGCGGAGCCGACGAAGGGTTTTTTCTTCGACAGCATCCAGTCCAGATGCAGGTCGCGCGCGGTGGTGCGGCCGTCGATCTCGGCGCCGGTGACGTGGCCTTTCTCGATGCGCATGGTGCCCAGCGCCTCCATGCCGTAGGGCAGGAGGCCGAAGGGTTTTCCGGCCTCGATCAAAGCATCCCAGACATGCTGGCCGTGGCCGGCGCCGGAATAAACCTCGAAGGCCATCTCGCCGGAGAAGGAGAGGCGGCAGATCATCACCGGCAGGCCGTCGATCTTTCCGTGCACGATGCCCATGAAGGGCAGGGCTTCATTGCCGACCTCGGTGCCCGTCACGCAGGCGGCGAGGATCTCGCGGGCGCGCGGCCCGCCGATCGCCGCACCGGCCCACTGGTCGGTGGTGGAGGTGAGCGATACCTTCAGGTCCGGCCAGACCACGTCGAGCAGATATTCCAGATGCTGCATGACCTTGCCGGCATTGGCCGTGGTGGTGGTCATCAGGAAATCGTGCTCGCCCAGCCGCCAGGTCGTGCCGTCGTCCAGCGCAAAGCCGTCCTCGCGCAGCATCAGGCCGTAGCGCGCCTTGTTCACCGGCAGCGTCGAAAAGACGTTGGTGTAGACGCGGTCGAGGAATTCGGCGGCGTCCGGACCCTGCACGGCGATCTTGCCCAGCGTCGAGACGTCGACGATGCCCGCTTCGTTGCGCGTTGCGCGGGTCTCGCGCACATAGGCCTGCTCGATCGTCTCGCCGGGCTCCGCGTAGACGCGCGGGCGCATCCATAGGCCCGCCGGCATCATCTCCGCACCTTGCGCGAGGTGCCAGTCATGCATCGGGGTGAGCCGCTCAGGCTTCAGGTCGCCGAAGCGCTCGCCGGCGATGGAGCCGAGCGACACCGGCGCATAGGGCGGGCGGAAACGCGTCGTGCCGACCTCGGGGATAGGCTTGCCGAGGGTCTCGGCCATGATGGCCAGCCCCGGCACGTTTGAACTCTTGCCCTGGTCGGTCGCCATGCCGAGCGTGGTGTAGCGCTTCAGGTGCTCGACCGAGACGAAGTTCTCACGCGCCGCGAGCTCGACGTCCTTGGCGGTGACGTCGCTCTGGTAGTCGATCCAGACGCGGCCCCTGGCCTTGGGTTTCGGCCATAGGCTGACGACGCCGAGTGTTGCTTCCGCGCCCGTGCCGCGAGGCGCGGCCGACGATGAGCCGAACGCGTCGAGAGCCGCGGCGCCGCTGGCCAAGGTTTCGGAAAGCGCGACCGTGCCAGCCACGGCGCCGGCGACCCCAATGCCATCGATGGCTTCGCCGGGGATGAAGGCCGCAAGTTGGTCGCTCCAGGCGAGTTTGCCTTTCGCCTGCGAGAACAGGTGCACGGTGGGTGTCCAGCCGCCAGAGACGAGAATGCAGTCGGCGGCAAGCGTCGTGCCGTCGTCCAGCAGGACGCCCTGGACGGCGTTGCGCCCGCGCGCCGCCGTGATCGTACGCCCAGCCAGGACGCGAAGACCGCCCT
>JAFKJW010000078.1 GCA_017305925.1 Hyphomicrobiales bacterium
AGGCACATGGCGGCGGCGGCGCTGGCCCGCTTCCTTTACCTGCCCCTCGCGAGCGAAGTCGCGATCCTTCGCAATTTCCACCATGACGTCAATCTCAGCACCGACGACACGCTGGAAGTCATGAATTTCGCCGCCGCGGGGCGGGGCCTGCGGCGGCGCGGGCTTTTCTATGGCGCGGCGGCAAAGGGTCTCTATCTGCCGGGCGAGATCCAGCCGCAGGGCCTCTCGCTCAATCTCGCCCTGATGAGCGCGCGCTGCCTGTCGCTGAACCTGTCGAAGAGCGATCTCGACGCGGGCGCCTTCAAGCTGCCGGTCTGGCTTGGCCAGGACGGCGCCCGGCACGCGCTGGAGGTCGACGCGGTGCCGACCGTCGACGGCTATTTTCATGCCCTCGTCCCGATCGGGCCCGCGCGGTTTTCCGCCGGCATCCGGGTCGGCGCGTTCGCGGAGTGGCTTCAGGTCGAGGAGGCCTGCTTCCAGCCCGTCGAGGATGCGATGAGCGGCGCGGACAAGGGAGTGCCGGCGGCGGCCGCGCCCGAGTCCTTGACGCAGGCCGCGCCCGGCCTGTTCCATGCGCCCGATGCCGCCGGCACCCTCGTCTACGAACCGCCAAAGGCCCGGACCGGCGCCAATATGGTTCTCAGTCTCGTCTTCAGGCCGGTCGTCCGCCGAGCTGCGGCAGACGATATCGCACGCCGGGAAGCAGCCTGATCAGATCGCCGGGTGCCGGATGTCCGCAGATCCAGGCTCTGGGGCGCCCTATGTCGTCATCCCGAAGCCGACTTCCGCTTCCGGGTGATATGTTCAGCGCGGATTCGCGGCGGTCCGCCGCCACTCCTCGATCGCCGCGGGATCGGCGTCGACCCATGTCGCTTCCGGGGCGAACGCCTTCCAGGCGGCGAGATGTTTCGGCGAAACGCTGGTCAGCAGCGGCTTGCCGGCCTCCAGGGATGCAGAGAACGCGCCCCACAGGCCAAGCCGCATGGCTTCCAGCTTGCCGAACTTGCTGAGGACGACGACATCCGCCGAGGGGATCTGGCCAAGCAGCGCGGCGCAGGCCTCTTCCATGCCCGCCGCGTCGAGATGGCAGGCGGTTCCGGCCGGAGCTTCGTCCAGGCGGATGGCGTACCGCTCGCCGGAGCCGATGTCGAGAAGAAAGCCCGCGCTGCACGGTCCCTCGTCGTCGGCGTGTACGGCGATCGTGCCTGCGACCCGCAGCCCCAGCTTGCGCCATGTCGCCGCCGCCTCGGTGAAAACGATCTGGGCGTCCGGCCCGCCGGCGTTCGCGATAGCGGCGATCATGATCGGCGAACTCCTCCTGAGGCTGCGCGCGGTTGCAGGCGGGGAGATACAAGCATCGGTCCGAAAATGACGACATAGGCGCCGAACGCGGCCGACCAGAGCAGGGCCGAGCCATACAGCAGGCCAGGCGAATCCGGAAGGAACGCCGCGGCGACGCGCAGCAGCGCCGAGAGGATCACCGCCGTGAACATCGCGCATGTCGCGCGATCGGCGGCGAGATCGCGCCCCGTGTGCCCGAGCGTGGCACGGGCCATGACCGCGAGCGTCATCGTCCCGACCGCCCCGACACCGAAAGCATGGACGCCGGCGACGGAGGGGACGCGATCCGGAGCGAGTGCGGCCGCGCCGGCGAGCAGGAACCCCAGCGGGACGAACAGGAATGCCGCGTGCAGCACGAGAACGAGCGGGTCGCGCAAGGTCCTGTAGCCGGCCCAGCGGGCGAGCCTCGCCGCATTGGCGATGCCGGCGGCGATCAGGAGACCGCCGGTTTCGGGCCGCCAGGGCAGGACCGTCCATGCGGCGAGCGCCAGGCCGGACAGCACGATGACGGCGACATCGATCCGGTCGAAAGGCTGCGGCAGCCGCCCTGGATTTTCCCGCACCAGCCAGTTGCGCGTGAAGCTCGGGATGATGCGCCCGCCGATGATCATGATGAGCATGATGGCGGCCGCGATCGCAAGCCGGCGGCTGATCTCCGATATGCCGGCGATCCTGACCTCGACATGAAACAGGACATTGGCGGCCAGAAGCACCGCCAGCGGCAGGAGGACCTTCAGGTTGCGCCAGTTCCGCCCCGCGACGATCTCGGTCGCGGCGGCAGCGGCCACGGCCGCGAGAAAGGCGCTGTCGACGACGAGGGCGGGGAGCCAGCCGATCTTTGCCGAGAACAGGATCGCGAACCGTCCCGCCAGCCAGAGCAGGAACAGCAGGAACAATGGCAGTCCCTGCACCGGCAGGCGGCCCGTCCAGTTCGGAATCGCCGTCAGCAGGAAGCCGGTGATGATCGCCGCCAGATAGCCGAAAAGCATTTCATGGATGTGCCAGTCGACGGGCAGGAACAGGCTTTCCGTCTCGGCATATCCGTAAAGCAGGGGCAGCCAGAAAAGGATCGCCAGGGCGGCATAGGCCGCCCCGGCGAGGAAGAACGGCCGGAAGCCGTAGGAGAGCACAGCCGGATAGTTTCCCTGCCGGGTGCGTGGCACTGCCATTTCCATCCCCGATCGGTTCTGCCGGCCTCATCCGCTCAGTTGGCGGGCACTTGCGCGAAGAGTCCCTCGAAGACCTTCTTGGCCTTGCCGGCCTGCTTGACGGTCTTCGCCTGCTCCAGATTGGTGGGCTTGCCCACGACGATCAGCGCGACCATGCCCATGGCGTAGTGCGGCGTGCACTTGACGCCGTATACGCCTTCCTTGTCCAGCGTCACCGTGATCTGCTCGTTCATCTTGCCCTTGAAGGGCTGGGCGCCCTCGGGGATCATGTCCTTGATGCTCTCGGCATCATGGCCCTTGTCGGTCGGAACAAACGTGACCGTGTCTCCGGGCGCCGCGACGATGAAGTCGGGCTGGAACACCATCGCACCCTTCTCTCCCTTGTTGAGCATCTGCACCTGATGATCCGCCGCCTGCGCGGCCCCACTCAGCAGCAGACCCGCAAAAGCCGCGGCGATCGCGAATGTGTACCTCATGATCTTTCCTTTCCTTGTCCTATGGCGCTTGCCGTCGCGCTGCTTCTAGGGCAGCGGCATGTCACCGACTTTGATAAATCGCAAATGAAACCGAGAAGCGAGAAGGGACTCGGGCGGCCTTCCCGGCTTGCCGTCCGTGCCGGTTTCATGGAATAAGGGGAGGTGTCCCGACACTCCATCCCTTTACGAAAGGACCGTCGGAAGGAGCGATTGACGTGAGCCGCCTTGACCGCTCCCTGATTTCCGGATTGCCCGTATTCGAAGGTTTGCAGGCGGACGATCTCGACCGGATGCTCCAGAGCGCCCGCTCGCTGCGGATCGAGAAGGAGACCCCCATCTTCGAGCAGGGCGGCGAGGCGCATTCCTTTTTCGTCCTGCTCGACGGCCGCGCGCGGGTGGTGAAGTCTACGGCGGACGGGCAGCAGGTGATCGTCCGCTACATCGTTCCCGGCGAGCTCATGGGCATCGCCCAGGCGCTCGGCAGGACGACCTATCCGGCAAGCGCGATCGCCGTGCTGGATTGCGTGGTGCTCGCCTGGCCGGGACGGCTCTGGCCGGAGTTCGCCACGGCCTATCCCACCTTCGGCATGAACACCTACAAGACCGTCGGAGCCCGGCTCAACGACGTGCAGACGCAGGTGGTGGAGATGGCGACCGAGCAGGTCGAGCGGCGCGTGGCCCACAGCCTGCTGCGCCTGATCAAGCAGTCCGGGCGGAAAACCGAGGCGGGCATCCTCATCGATTTCCCGATCACGCGCCAGGACATCGCCGAGATGACCGGCACGACTCTCCATACCGTCAGCCGCCTGCTCACGGCGTGGGAGGAGAAGGGGCTGGTGCGCAGCGGCCGCCAGCAGGTGACGATCAAGGAGCCTCACCGCCTCTTGCTGCTGGCCGAGGGCCGCTCGCGGCAGGACTGATCCTGCGCGCGATCGCTCCGCGCGATTGCCGCAAGCAGATCGCTGCGGAAATCCGCGCCGTCGATCCCATGCTCGCGGACCGCGTCGTCGACCGTATGGAAAGACGCGACAGGGCAGCCCACGCATAGAAGGCGGTGGCGCAGGATGACTTCGATCGTGGCGGGCCAGCGGCGCATGATGTCGTCCATCACCAGATCGTCGCTGTAGCGCTCGATCATTGTCCTTCCTCCGTCGCGGGAAGGCATGATCATAGACGATGGCCGCGCCCGCCTTGTTTGCGCTCAAGCAAACTTCCGGCATGATCAGGCGGCCGTCGCGGGATTTTCGGCGAGAGCGCCGGCCAGGAAATCCCGCGGCTCAAGCACGATGTCGGCGAGTGTATGGCGGTCGAGCGTCGCCTGGAACGAGGCGGCCGCCTGGATCAGGACCTTTTGCAGCTTGCAACTGCGGGTGATGACGCATCGGTTGCCGGTGGTGAGGCACTCGACCAGGGCGAAGTCGGGCTCGGTGAGCCGCACCACCTCGCCGATGCAGATGTCCTCGGGGGGCCGTCCGAGCGCGAGGCCGCCGCTGCGGCCGCGCACCGCCCGCAGGTAGCCGGCGCGCGTCAGCGTGTTGGCCACCTTGTTGAGGTGCGTCCTCGACACGTTGAACGTTCTGGCCGCCTCCTCGATGGTGATCAGCCGGTCTCCTGCCGAGGCGGCATACATCAGCATCCTGAGGGCATAGTCGGAGAAGTTGGTCAGCCGCATCTCAGGCCACCCGTTCCGGCGCGTCGAGATCCCGCTCCGTTATGGGCTCGACCGACAGCGTGTCCTCGCCGCGGCTGAAGGCGATGGCCAGCCGGAACGAATGGGCGATGCGCATGGCGCGCTCCATGAAAAGCCGCGCGACCTCCGGAGGGCAGAGCCGTGTGACCGTGGCGCGAAACAGCGTCAGCCAGCGCGTGAAATGCTCCTCGCCGAGACCGGGAATGGCCAGATGCGGCGGCAGGGGCCGCCCGTCGTAACGCCCCGTGCGCAGAAGCGTCGCCGACCAGAAATCGCACATCTTCGCGAGGTGGCGCGGCCAGTCCCCGGGGGCGATGGCATGGTTGAAGATCGGCCCGACCAGATCGTCCCTGCGAATCTCGTCGTAGAAGCCGTGAACCACGTCGCGGATCATGTCCTCGTCGAGCAGGTCTGGCAGGAGCTTGCCGTCGACGACGATCGACCGGCGGCGGGTGGATGCTTCATTCATCGACGGACTTCTCCCCTGCCGAAACCGAACCTGTGCCTGACGGTCTCGGCCATCAGGTCGGGCGACCATGCCGGCTCGTAGACGAGCAGGACCTCGACGTCCTCGATGCCGGGCACGATCGAGACTGCCGAATGCACGGCATCCCTGAGATAGGCTGCCGCCGGGCAGCCCTTCGTCGTCGTGGACATCTCGACACGCGCCTTCGCCCGGTCGCCGACCTCGATCCGGTAGATCAAGCCCAGATCGACCAGGCTTTCGCCGAGCTCCGGGTCGATCACCATCCGCAGCGAGTCGAGGATATCCCGCCTCAGTTCTTCCTTCGTCCGGCCGGTCATGTCGCCTCCGTCCTCCCGCCACGGCGGATGACGATGCGGTAGCTCCCGTCCGGCTGCGCCTCGCCCTTCCAGGCGTGCCCCCGGCCTTCGAGCTCGGGGAACAGGAAGCGCGGCTCGCGCGGCAGCAGCGCTTCCAGCGTCTGGCCGGGGACCAGCGCCTCGACGGCTTCCATCGTCTTCGCCATGGGTTCCGGCGGGACCATGTCGCGGCAGTCGATCCGCTGTGAAGGCTCAGGCCATTCGCCCGATGCACCCTGCGGCGCTTCCGCCTGCGGACCCGCGGGCCGGACGGGCGTGAAGAGGACCTCCCAGTCGCCATTGCCGATCTCCCTTGCCGCGGCTTCGAAACCTCGCGCGCCCAGAACCTGGAAGAGCGGCAGCGGCTTGAAGGTCGCGAGCAGGCGCAGGCTTTGTCCCGGCGCGAGCGCGGCCACCGCTTCCATGATCGCGCTGAACGGCTCGCCTCCCTCACGCAGGATGGGGCGGACATCGAGGTCGTAGGGCGGATGGTCCATGGATTATCTCCGGTTGCCGAGGGACGCCACGAAGAGACGCGGCAGGTGCGCGCCTTCCGGAAGCCGCAGCGCGGCCGACACATTGGCGAGGCGGCGGGCGAGGACAAGTTCGATCGCAATCGCGGCCGTGGCAAGGCACGTCGCCGTCGCGCCGAAGCGGAAAAGCGCCGGCTCTCCGGCGAGCAGGGCTCCCGTCGCGACGAAGACACCGGCGAAATAGAGGCCGAACCACGGGCCGTCGCGCTGCTCCGCCACGAGATCCTGAACCCGCGGCGTGGGCTTGCGGCCCATCACAGGTCCGTAGCATTCGAGCCAGGTCAGGAAGGGAACGATCTTGTAGAGCTGGGAAAGCCCAAGGCCGCCCAGCCAGCCGAAGGAAGCGAGGTAGACGACGGCGCCGACATGCCGGTCCAGCATCCCGCAGGCCGCCAGGGCGGCGCAGAGCAGGGCGGCGGCGGCCAGCGCAGCGAAGGCGCCGCCGGCGGCCTTGATGTTCAGCTCGACCTGCCTGCGCTTGCGGTTCCGATAGAAGAAGGCGAGGTCGATGCCGTAGAGGAAGAGCGCGACCGACCCGAAAGCGCCTCCGACGGCAAGAGAAAGCGAGGGGATCGTTCCGGTCCCTAAGACAAGTTCGAGCGGGGCGAAGAATGCGGCGGCGAGCAGCCCCGCGCTGCCGCTCGCCCAGGCCCAGCGCGACGTCGCGCGCTCCCGGTCGGGCGCCAGCATGAACATCGGCAGGAGCCGGTAGCTGACGCCGATGGCCGAGAAGGTAAGCCATCCGCCGATGCCGAGCGCGGCGTGCAGGGGAACCAGCCCGCCGCGGCGCACGGCGATGGCATCGGCGGAAATCACGCCCGACCGCAGGTGTGCGAGCAGCGAACCGAGCGTGGCGAGGACGAGCAGGCAGGCAAGACCCACGGCCACGAAGCGGGCGGGCAGCACAAGGGGCCGCGCGCTCCAGAGCGTCTCCCCCAGCACCCACGCGGCCAGCACGAATCCGGCCGGCAGCAGGCAGCCGCCGATAATGAGGAACGGCATGTCGGTCTCAAGATCTCCGGCGAGTTGCAGGAAGCCCGCCAGCAGGCAGGCAAGCCCCGCCGTCAGGCAGGCCAGAACCGGCAGGACCAGAACGGGGCGGCGGAGCGGCTGGGCGACCAGCACCGGCACGAACTGGAAAAGCGCGCCGCACATCAGCAGGCTGAGCCAGCCGATCGCTACCAGATGGACGACCACCAGCGTCTCGGGCGCGTCGATGGCGCCGGCGGGAAAGCCGTAGCCGGCGGCCATCAGGCCTTCGGCGACGAGCAGCGACGCCAGCGCCACGGCAAAGAAGGCCATCGTCCAGCGCGAGAGTGACGCTCCGATCACGATGGCCGCCGTCCGTCCGGTGTCGCCTGCCGGCCTGCCTTGCGGCCGTCTCTGCCGCCCTGCGCGGCACGGCCGGTCTCGCCGCGCGGCGGCCGTTTGGACGGGATGCGTTCCGGCGACCGCGACCGCTCACCGGGAACGAGGCCCGCCATGGCGAGCGCCGAATGCCACCACGCTGCTTTCAGGATGCTCATTGGACCAATCCACGTCCTGCGATCGGCCTGGATCTTCTGGTTAAAATATATACTGTCAATATATCTTTTAGTCGCGCCCCGCGCAACGAGGACCTGACTGCCATGCGGCTGGAATGCAACGAGAAGGGCGATCTCTTCGTCGATCCCGATTTTCTCTCGAGGAAGCTTTGCCTCACGCCGCAGGAGTTGCAGCGGCGCATGAAGATCGGGCTCGTCACCAGCCTCGTGGAGGCCGGCACCGGACCGGACGCGGGACGCCGCCGCATCACCGTGCGTTGCGGCCGGACTGCCTGGCGCGCCATCGTGAATGACGGCAATGCGATCACGAGCGAGGAACTGGTCAGCCTTCGCGCGATGGACGCCTGACGGCCGGCCGATCTTCAGCCTGCGGCTGCGAGTGCGCTCTCCAGATCGGCCAGCAGGTCGGCCTCGGCCTCAAGCCCGACCGACAGGCGCAACAGCCCGTCGCCGATGCCGGCAGCCGCGCGTGCCTCCGCGCCCATGCCGAGATGGGTCATGGTGGCCGGATGGGCGACGAGGCTTTCCACGCCGCCGAGCGACTCGGCCAGCGTGAAGACCCGTACGGCCTCGACGAAGCGCCGCGCTGCCTCGGCTCCCCCGGCGAGGTCGAAGCTCAGCATGGCGCCGAAGCCCGTCTGCTGCGCTTTCGCGATCGCATGGGTCGCATGCGAGGCCAGGCCCGGATAGTGCACGGCCGCCACGGCCGGATGGGCGGCCAGGAAGGCCGCCACGGCCGCGGCGTTCGCCTGCTGGCGCTCGACGCGCGGAAAGAGCGTGCGCAGGCCGCGCAGGGTCAGGTAGGCGTCGAAGGGCGAGCCGGTGACGCCGGTGATGTTGGCCCAGAAGCGCAGCGGCTCCAGGTCGGCCTCGGCCGCGCAGACCACCGCGCCGCCGACGACGTCCGAATGGCCGTTGAGGTATTTCGTGGTGGAGTGGATGACGAAGTCGGCGCCGAGCGGGATCGGCTTTTGCAGCGCCGGCGACAGGAAGGTGTTGTCCACCGCGACCCGCGCGCCGGCCGCCTTCGCCTCCGCAGCGATCGCGCTTATGTCGACGACGCGCATCAGCGGGTTTGAGGGGGTCTCGACCATCACCAGCTTCGGCTTGCGCGCCAGGGCCGCCGCGAGCGCGGCTGCATCCGATTGATCGACCAGGAGAAGGTCGAAATGACCGCGGTCGCGGCGCGCCGACAGGAGCCGGTAGGTGCCGCCGTAGCAGTCGTGCGGCGCGACGACGAGATCGCCGCGTCCGGCAAGCGACAGAACGAGGTCGACCGCCGCCATGCCCGACGAGGTGACCACGGCGCCCGCGCCGTCCTCGAGCTGGGCCAGCGTGTCGGCGAGCAGGTCGCGGCCGGGATTGGCGGTGCGGCTGTACTCATAGCCGCGATGCTGCTCGTAGCCCGAGAAGGCGAAGGTGCTGGAGAGGTAGATCGGCGGCGTCACCGCGCCGAAGCGCTGGTCGGAGGCGATACCGTTCGCTGCCGCGACGGTCCGCGGGTCCCGTCCTTCCGCCATCTGTCCCTCCTGCCCTTCGCCTGCCGGCATCGGGCGGGCGGCGGCTATTTGCCGAGCCAGACGGTGCCGCTCTTGTTTTCCACCGGCACGCCGACGGAATTGCCGTATTCCGTCCATGAGCCGTCATAGTTGCGCGCGTCGTAGCCGAGCAGGCGCTTCAATGCAAACCATGTGTGGCTCGAGCGCTCGCCGATGCGGCAATAGGTGATGACCGGCTTCGAGCCGTCGACGCCCTTCTCCGCATAGATCCTGCGGATCTCGTCGAGCGGCTTGTAGGTGCCGTCCTCGTTGACGATGGTCGCCCACGGCACGTTTTCGGCGCCGGGAATGTGGCCGGCGCGGATCGACAGCTCCTTGACGCCTTCCGGCGCGAAGATCCGACCGAGATATTCATCGGGGGAACGGATGTCGATCAGAGCGCCGTCGATGCGGCCCTCGACGAAGTCGAGCACGTTGGAGAGACGCGCGCGCAGGCTGTTGTCGCGCTCCGGCAGCTCCAGCGCGGACGCCTTGAAGGACGGCAGCGCGTCGGTGAGCGGCAGGCCGCGCGCCTCCCACAGCTTGCGGCCGCCGTCGAGCAGCTTGGCGCGCTCGCCGAAGCCGTAGACGTCGAGCACCCAGGCGCCCCAGGCGGCGAACCAGTTGTTGTGGTCGCCGTAGATGACGACCGTGGTGTCGTCCTCGACGCCGGCCTTGCGGAGCTGCCCCTGAAGCTTTTCGCGCGAGGCGATGTCGCGGTTGACCGTATCCACGAGGTCGGTGTGCCAGTTCAAATTGGTGGCGCCGGGAATGTGGCCCTTCTCGTAGACGCCGGGATCGACGCTGACCTCGAAGACCCGCACCTTGGGATCGTCGAGATGGTCCTTCAGCCAGTCCGCCGTCACGAGGGAGTTCGTCGCTGCCTTGGTCATTTTTCCATATCCTTTCCAGAAAATACCGATCGCTGTCCGGGCCGCGCCGGTCAGTCGTTGAAAAATCTGCCTTCCTTGACCTCGGCAGCGTAGCCGGCGCGGATGGCGAAGTCGCCGAACCGTTCTTCCGGCTGGCGCTCGCGGGCGAAATGCTCGATCACCTTGCCGAGCAATTCGAGAATGGTTTGCTCGCCGACATTCTCCAGCACCATCTTGTTGAGGCGCTGGCCGTGGAAGCCGCCGCCGAGATAGAGGTTGTATTTGCCGGGCGCCCGGCCGGTCAGGCCGATCTCGGCGATGTAGGGGCGCGCGCAGCCGTTCGGGCAGCCGGTCATGCGGATGGTGATGGGCTCTTCGGCGAGACCATGCCCGGCCAGGATCGCGTCGATCTTTTCGACCAGCGAAGGCAGGTAGCGCTCGCTCTCGGCCATGGCGAGCCCGCAGGTCGGCAGCGCCACGCAGGCCATGGAGTTGAGGCGCAGGCCGCTGCCCCTGTTCAGCGCGTCGAGCCGGTACTCGTTCAGCAGCGCCTCGATGGCCGGCCTGTCGGACGGCTCAATGTCGGCGATGACGAGGTTCTGGTTCGGCGTGACGCGGAACATGCCCTTGTGGATCTCGGCGATGGCGCGCAGGCCGTCGAACAGGGCCAAATCGGCGAAGTTGCTGACGCGGCCGTTCTCCACGAAAAGCGTGAAGTGCTCGCGCCCGTCCTCGCCGCGCTGCCAGCCGATGGCGTCGCCGTTGGAGGTGAAATGGTAGGGTTTCGCCGGTTCGAGCGGGAAGCCCAGACGGCTTTCGATCTCGGCCGTGATGAAGTCGAGCCCCTTGTCGTCGATCGTGTATTTGAAGCGGGCGCGGCCGCGATCGACCCGATCGCCATAGTCGCGCTGCACCTGCATGACGGCGTCGCAGGTCGCGATGACCTTGTCCTTCGGGATGTAGCCGATCACCGAGGCGAGGCGCGGATAAGTCTTCGGAGCCTGGTCGGTACGGCCCATGCCGCCGCCGATGGCGACGTTGAAGCCCTTCAGCTCCCCGCCTTCCGAGATCGCGATGAAGCCGAGGTCCTGCGCATAGACGTCGATGTCGTTGATCGGCGGAATGACGAAGCCGATCTTGAACTTTCGCGGCATGTAGGTCTTGCCGTAGAGCGGCTCCTCCGGCTCGCCGCTCGGCGCCGCGCGCTCCTCGCCGTACCAGATCTCGCGATAGGCGCCGGTCTTCGGGATGGCGTGGTCGCTCGCCTGCTTGGCCAGCGCATGGACCTCGGCGTGCAGGGCCGAAAGCTCGGGATTGATCGAGGCCATGACGCCGCGCGAATCGTCGCCGCAGGCGGCCTTGGTGTCGAGCAGCACGTCGCGCAGGCCCTGGATGACCGCGCGCAGATCCTTCTTGTGGACGCGGTGGAGCTGGAAGGTCTGGCGCGTCGTCAGCCTGAGGGTCTCGCCGGCATAGGCACGGCCGAGCGCGTCGAGCTTCAGCCATTGCGTCGGCGAGAGCACGCCGCCGGGCAGGCGCACCCGCGCCATGAAGCGATAAGCCGGCTCCAGCCTTTGCCGCCGCCGCTCGTCGCGGATGTCGCGGTCGTCCTGCTGGTAGAGCCCGTGGAACTTCATCAGCTTGATGTCGTTGCCCGGCACGGCCGCCGTCAGCTCGGCTTCCAGCCCTTCCGCGATGGTGCCGCGAAGCTGGTCGGAATTGGCCTTCAGCGTCTCGTCGGGGCCGAGTTTTTCCAGCGGCTGCGAAAGGTCGCGGCTGCGGTCGACCGGCGCCCGCGGCGCCAGCGTGTCAGTAGACATCGATATGATACCTGCGGTCGTTCTGGAGCGCGCCGACATAGTCGGCCGCCGCGGCCTTGCTGCCGCCCTTCTGCGTGCGGACGATCTCGACCAGCGCGGCGTGCACATCCGGCGCGAGCTTCGCGCCGTCGCCGCAGACATAGAGATGCGCGCCTTCCTCCAGCCAGGCATGGACGTCGGCGCCGTGCTCGGCGAGCCGATGCTGGACGTAGGTCTTTTCCGCGCCGTCGCGAGAGAAGGCGACGTTCATGCGCAACAGCACGCCGTCCTTGAGGAAGCCCTGCCATTCGGTCTGGTAGAGAAAATCGCTGTCGAAGTTGCGTTCTCCGAAGAACAGCCAGGATTTCCCGGAAGCCCCGCGCGCCTCGCGCTCCTGGAGGAAGGCGCGGAACGGCGCCACGCCGGTGCCGGCGCCGATCATGATGATCGGCGCATCGTCGTCGGGAAGGCGGAAATGCGGGTTGGGCTGAACATAGACCGGCAGAGCGGCGTCCGGCTCGGCGCGCGCGGCGAGATGCCCGGTCGCGACGCCGGTGCGCGGCTCGCCATGGAGCGCGTAGCGCACGGTCGAGACCGTGAGATGCACCTCGTCAGGCGCGGCGGCGGCGCTGGAGGCGATGGAATAGAGGCGCGGCTGGAGCGGCCGCAGGCCGGCGACGAGGTTTTCTGCATCGATGCCGGCGACGGGGAAGCGCCGCACGATGTCGATGACGTGGTGGGTGCGCAGATAGGCGGCCCGGGCCGGCGCGTTGGCCTCGCCGCGCAGGGCTTCCAGTTCGCCCACGCCGCTCAAGGCGGCCCAATGGTCGATGAAGCGCGGCGTGGCCGCCACGATCTCGAAATCCTGCGCAAGCGCGTCGCCGAGCGTCGTCGCGCGCTCCTTCACCGCGACCGGCGCCCCGGGGGAAAGCGACAGGGTGTCGAGCAGGGAGGCGACGAGCGCCGGGTCGTTGCGCGGCAGCATGCCCAGCGCATCGCCGGGCTGGAAAGAGAGGCCAGAGCCGTCGAGCGCCAGTTCGACGTGCCGCGTCTCCTTCGAGGAGCCGCGGCCGGTCAGCACGACATTGTCGATCACGGTCGCGGCAAAGGGGTTGCGCTTGTCGAAAGCCGAGGCGGGCGCTGCGGCGGGGATCGGCGCGGCGGCTAGACGCGCGGCTTGCGGGCTCGGGCCGAGGCTGTCGAGCACGGTTTCGACGAAGGCCGCGGCCGGCTCGTCATAGTCGACGTCGCAGTCGACGCGCGGCGCAAGCTGCGTGGCGCCGAGCTCGGCCAGCCGCTTGTCCAGGCGCTTGCCCGCGCCGCAAAAATGCTCGTAGGTGGAATCGCCGAGCGCCAGCACGGCATAGCGCACGCCCTCCAGCCGCGGCGCCTTGCGGCCCTCCACGAACTCGAAGAACCCCATGCCGGACAGCGGCGGGTCGCCCTCGCCATGCGTGCTGGCGACGATCAGCAGATCCTGCTCTTCCTTCAGCCGGCGCGGCTTGTAATCGGCCATGTCGGCGAGGACGGGCTCCAGCCCCCTCGACCGCGCCTTCTCCGCCAGCAGCCGGGCAACGCCCGCGCCGTTGCCCGTCTCACTGCCGTAGAGGATGGTGAGCGTACGCGTTGCGGCCGTTGCAGCCGGCGCACCCGCGGGCAGGCCGGGGAGGGCGCCGAGCGGCAGCGGATCGAGCGTCTCGGCGCGCCCGCCATCGGCATAGCCGGCGAAATAGCCGCTGAGCCAGAGCGCCTGCTCCGGCTTCAGGGAAGTGGCGATCGCCTTGATCTGCCGCCACTGATCCTCGTTCAGGCTGGGCCCGATGAGTCCGATCGCCGTCATGCCGTAAACGCGCCTTTCGTCCTGTCCGGAGCCGGAAAATCCGGCCCTTCCCGGCTCGTCGCGGGCGACATTTGGCGGCGGTTCGAGGGGCTGACAAATGAATGATCTTGCTAGGTACGTGCAAGAAAATTGCTCTGAAAGCGGTTTGAGGCGACCTTTCTACGGATCGCGTCGCCGGCCGATTCGACGTTTTGCCGAAACTGCTTTTCTTGGGAGAACTTTCCAGAGGGCCTTTGTAAAATTTTTTGCCCGGATCGGCGAGAACCGGCCCGATCGCCGGTACGGCTGTCTTCATGGCTCGTCCGACCGCCCCGCATGGTCCTTGCAAGCCGGTCAGGCCGGCGACATGGTGTCCTTGAACCGGATGGAGTGGGAGATGATCAGTGGACCGCAATGCCGCGCCGCACGCGCGCTGGTGGAGTGGGCGCGCGAGACGCTGGCGCGCAACGCCGGCGTGGATGCCCGGACGATCGAGGCATTCGAGCGCAAGCTGGGTAATCCGGACGAGGACGCCTGCGAACGGATCCGCAAGGCGCTGGAAGCGGCCGGCGCCGTCTTCATTCCGGAAAACGGCGGCGGCGCCGGCGTGCGCCTGAAGTTCAGCCGCGCCGATGTCCGGCGCATCGCCACCCTCGAGGGCGAAGGCGGCACCGTCGCCATGGACGACGTGCCGTGACCCTCCGGCCAGGTTCGCTCCGCTCGCGCCGGCGGGCCGAGGCCGCCCCGCAGGACGCGCCGGAACCGGCCGTAGAGGTTTCCTGGGACGATCTCACAGAGGCCGAACGGACGGCGCTGAAGCGTCTCAACCGGGGCTTCTATCCCGGCCTTTCGCAGGAACTGGGAGAGCGGCTGACCGGCCTGGGGCTCGCCGTGGCACGGCCGGACGGCATCGGGATCAGCCGGGCCGGCCGCGAACTGGTGATCGACACGCTGCTGAAGGCCCGCCTGGACGACACGAATCCTTAAGAAGCTGCGCCGTCCCGCGGTCATGAGCTGATCATGGCTTCCTTGAGTCCGCGCAGGGCCTCCTGCACGTCGGCCCGCGCTTCCGCCGTTTCGGAATAGACGGCATAGGCGGGGTAGGTGAATTCCGGGGCTCCCTCGACCAGCTCCAGCTCACCGGCCGCGATGTGGGGCGCCGCCACCCCTCTGCGGAAATAGCCCATGCCGCCGGCGCGCAGGATGTAGTTGAGCCCGAGCGGACCGAGCCCGACCTGCAACCCCGGCTCTCCGGATGCCGCCTGCCCGAAGCCGCTCTGCGCCGCGAACTGGGGTCCCCAATCGACATGGACGTAGTCCAGCGGCTCGTCTCCCTTGAGCGGCGTCCTGACCAGGATGAGCCGCTCTTCCTCGATGAGCTCGACCTTGAAGCCGGGCAGGAGCTTCGGTGCATACAGAACCGCCAGGTCGAGCACGCCCGTGCGCAACTGTTCCAGCAACTGGTCGGGCACGCCGACATGAGCATGGATCGCGATCTTCGGCTGCTGCTTCTTCATCCACACGAGCCAGTCGAGCAGCAGCGGGTTCCACAGGCTGAGCTCGCCGCCCAGCGCCACCACGCTGGTGTATCCGCGCGGGACGGTGAGCTGCTGTCGGGCCCGCTCCCATATCTGGACGAAGGATTGCGCGAAGCGCTCGAACTCGCGGCCTGCCGGCGTCAGCGCGGCGCCGTTGCGCGTGCGGACGAACAATTGCCGCCCGAGCCCCTCCTCGAGCGTGCGGATGCGCGCGCTCACCGTCGTCTGGGTGACATGGAGGCGGTCCGCCGCCTTGAGGAAGCTGCCGGTATGGACGATTTCCAGAAATGTCCGGGCGCGGTCGATATCCATGGCAAGGCTTCCTTCAATGCAATTTTTTTGCATTGATACAGCATTTAATTCCGTTTGCCTTCCCGTTTCGAAGCTCGCACTATCCTGCACGGCGGCATGGTGAGAGCCGAGGAATGGCAGACGAAGCTGAAACGACCGAATATGCGTCGCCTCCGTGCTTCATGCATGAATTGATGCCCGATTATTCGACCGTGAAATCCCCGTCCGATGCGTGGAGCGACGTCTCCAGGTGGCGCAAGGCCGAGCGCCAGCGCCTTCTCGACCAGCGCCTTGCGCTCAGCGTCGAGGAACGCCAGGCGCGCTCCGGCCGCATCGCCAGCATGCTCGACCTGACGATCGGCAAGTTCAGCGGCCGGGTCATCGGCACCTATTGGCCGTTCCGCGGCGAGCCGGATCTGCGCAACTGGGGCATCAGGGTCATCGAGCGGGGCGGCCGTCTCGCTCTTCCCGTCGTCATCCAGAAGGGCTGGCCGCTCGAATACCGGATCTGGACGCCGGGCGACCCGCTGGAGCGCGGCGTGTGGAACATCCTCGTCCCCTCGCGCGGTCCCGCCGTCCAGCCGGACGTCGTGATCGCGCCGGTCGTCGGCTTCGACGAGGCCTCGTATCGCCTGGGCTATGGCGGCGGCTTCTTCGACCGCACGCTCGCCATCATGCCCCGCAAGCCCCTGAAGATCGGCATCGGCTACGCGGAAAGCCGCATCCCGACGATTTATCCGCAGGCCCACGACATTCCCATGGACGTGATCGTTACGGACTGAACGACGAGACACAGGCAAGGCCTGGTTCGCTTATTGTGACGACGACCCCGGGACGCCGTCCTGTTCCGGAACCGCCTTGCCTGATAGAAGGAAAGGCAGGAAGCGATGTCGGACATAGCTCTAGCAGAAGACCACAAGCCCCGTTTCGTCTCCCGTTGGCTGTTCTCGACCAATCACAAGGACATCGGGACCCTCTATCTGATCTTTTCCATGCTGTCCGGCATCCTCGGCACAGGCCTGTCGGTGGCCCTGCGCATGGAATTGCAGGAACCGGGGCTGCAGATCTTCTCCGATCCGAACCTCTACAATGTCGTGGTCAGCGCGCACGGACTGGTGATGATCTTCTTCGTCCTCATGCCGGCGCTGATCGGCGGCTTCGGCAACTGGATGATCCCGATCATGATCGGCGCGCCGGACATGGCCTTCCCGCGCATGAACAACGTTTCCTTCTGGCTGCTCGTCGCCTCCCTCATGCTGTTCCTCCTGTCCTTCTTCGTTCCTGGCGCCCCCGGAGCGAACGGTCATGGCGGGGGGTGGACCCTCTACCCGCCCTATTCCACCGAAGGCCAGCCGGGCCCCGCCGTCGATCTCGTCATCCTGTCGATCCATCTCTCCGGTGCGTCCTCGATCCTCGGGGCGATCAACTTCATCACGACGATCTTCAACATGCGCGCGCCGGGCATGACGCTGCACAAGATGCCGCTCTTCGCCTGGTCGCTGCTCGTGACGGCCTTCATGCTGCTGATCTCGCTGCCGGTTCTGGCGGGCGCCATCACCATGCTGCTCACCGACCGCAATTTCGGCACCACCTTCTTTTCGCCCGAAGGCGGCGGCGATCCGATCCTCTACCAGCACCTCTTCTGGTTCTTCGGCCATCCGGAGGTGTACATCATGATCCTGCCGGGCTTCGGCATCGTCAGCCACGTCATCTCCACCTTCTCGAGGAAGCCGATCTTCGGCTATCTCGGCATGGCCTACGCGATGGTGGCGATCGGCCTGATCGGTTTCGTGGTGTGGGCGCACCATATGTTCACGGTCGGCCTGTCGGTGGATACCCAGCGCTATTTCGCCTTTGCCTCCATGGTGATCGCGGTTCCGACGGGCGTGAAGGTGTTTTCCTGGCTCGCCACCATGTGGGGCGGCTCGATCAGCTTCAAGACGCCGATGCTGTGGGCGTCGGGCTTCGTGCTGCTCTTCACGATCGGCGGCGTGACCGGCGTGCAGCTCGCCAATCCCGGCGTCGACCGGCTGTATCAGGACACCTATTACGTGGTGGCGCACTTCCACTACGTGCTGTCGCTGGGCGCGGCCTTCGCCATCTTCGCGGCCTGGTACTACTGGTTCCCGAAGATGACCGGGTACATGATGAGCGAGAAGCTCGGCCGGCTGCATTTCTGGGTGACGTTCGTCGGCGTCAACCTGGTCTTCTTCCCGCAGCACTTCCTCGGGCTGGCGGGCATGCCGCGCCGCTATGCCGATTATCCCGACGCGTTTGCCGGCTGGAACTTCGTCTCTTCCGTCGGCTCCTATATCTCGGCTTTCGGGCTGCTCATCTTCTTCGTCGCCGTGGCGGAAGCCTTCGCCAGGAAGCGCGTCGCGGGTGCGAACCCATGGGGGGAGGGGGCAACGACACTGGAATGGTACCTGCCTTCGCCGCCGCCGTTCCATCAGTTCACCTCGCTGCCGCAGATACGCTGAGGAGGCGTATCATGGACGACGCCGCCAACGTTGCCGGCAACCTGATCACCATCGTCCTGCTCTCGTTCTGGTGGGCGTTGCTGTCGATGGCTCCGTTTTCCGGGTCGCGGGAGGCCGGCAAGGCGGAGCGGAAGGGAGCAGGGACACAGGACGCGGAGACACCGGCCGCAGGGGCAGGCCCGGTCCTGGCCGGGCTTCGCGAGCTCGATCCGCAATTCGACATGGAGGCGTTCCTGGGCGGCGCGCGACGCGCCTATGAGACGATCGTCCAGGCCTATGCGCTCGGCGATATGGAGGCGCTGCGCCCTTGCTCTCGGCGGAAGTCCTGAAGGCCTTCGCGGATGTCCGCGCCGCGCGCGGCGAGCGGCGGGAGACGCTGGATCTGTCGCTGGTCGGCATCGATTCGGCCGAGATCGCGAGTGTCGAGATCGACGACGAGGCGGTCGAGGTCGCCGTCGTCTTTCGTGCGCAGATCATCAGCGTGGAGCGCTCGCCCGCGGGCGCGGTGATCCGTGGGGATCAAGCCGCCGTGGTCGCGACGGCCGATCTTTGGACGTTCTCCCGCGCCCTGCCGGCCAAGGGGGCTGCCTGGACCCTCATCGCCACCGACGAGGCGGCGGAATCGCCGTAGTCATGCCTTGCCTTCGAGGAGGTCCTTCAGCACCACGGCCTGGTTGTGCTCCTCGTCCCTGGCGCCATAGAGAAGCGTGACGCGCCTCTCGTCGGCCCGCCTGCGCAACGTCTCCAGCTCCTCCTTCTTCCCGTCGAGCTCGGCGCGATACCGGCGGCGGAACTCCGTCCACTTCTCCGGATCGTGCCCGAACCACCGGCGGAGCTCCGTGCTCGGGGCGATCTCCTTCAACCAGAGGTCGACGGCGGCTTCCTGCTTCTTCAGCCCGCGCGGCCACAGCCTGTCGACGAGAACGCGCAACCCGTCATCATCCGCCGGCGCCTCGTAGACGCGCTTGATTCGAAGACTCATGATGGCTACCCAGATGCTTTCCGCCAGTGTCGCGACCGCGTCGCAGGATTGCAATCCTTTCGTCACGGTCGGGCTGGAGAGCTCCGGATGCGCGGCCGCTCGGAAAGCTCCGGCTCATTGCGCTTGCGCAAAGTTTGACCCACCCTCCCGCCGTAGAGAAACCGCGGCACATCAGAGCGGCACGTCAGAAAGGATACTCCGATGAAACGCACACGCCTCTCGACCGATCCCGCCATCCCAAGCATGGCGAATGTGGTCATTCCGTCGACCCGGCGACTCTCCTCGGGGGTGGTGGCGGCTCTTTCCGCCATGCTTCTTCTGTCTGCGCCGGTCTACGCGCAGGACCATGAGCATCCTGCCGCGCAGGAGGAAGCCGCACCTGTCCAGGCGAACGCCTCGCAAGCCAATACCGATATGGCCGGCGGGTCGAGCTATCACAGCGCGACCATCTTCACGCTGCGGACGGGCATCGCCGGCGGCCGCATGGTCTATATCGGGGTCGGCGGCGACATCGACGGCAAGGTCAATCCCGACATCATGGTTCATGAAGGCGAGACCGTTCAGATCAACCTGATCAACGGAGAAGGCGCCGAGCATGACGTGGTGATCGACCAGTATGCGGCCCGCTCGTCGGTCGTCGTCGGCAAGAACGCCTCGTCGACCTTTTCCTTCGTCGCAACGAAGGTCGGAGAGTTCGCCTATTTCTGCTCGATCGCCGGACACCGTCAGGCCGGCATGGAAGGCCTGATCAAGGTCATGGCCGGGCCGAGGGAGGCGATGGACACGGATGCCGCGGACGTCGTCCACGATCCGGCCGACCTGCCGGGCCCGATCGGGACGCGGCCTCCGCAAGTGGTGCGGGTGGATCTCGAGACCGTCGAGCTGAAGGGCAGGCTGGACGACGGGACGACCTATGTCTACTGGACCTTCAACAAGAAGGTTCCGGGGCCGTTCATCCGCGTACGCGTCGGCGACACCGTCGAGGTGCATATGAAGAACGCAGCGGACAGCGTGATGATGCATTCCGTCGATTTCCACGGCGCCACGGGCCCCGGCGGCGGCGCGGAGTTCACCCAGGCGGCGCCGGGAGAGGAGAAAATCGTCACGTTCCAGGCCCTGAAGCCTGGAATCTTCGTCTATCACTGCGCGACGCCCAGCGTCGCCCACCACATCACCAGCGGCATGTACGGGATGATCCTCGTCGAGCCGGAGGGCGGGCTGCCGCAGGTCGACCGCGAGTTCTACGTCATGCAGGGCGAGCTCTACACCGTCGAGCCGTTCGGCACGAAGGGCGACATGGAGATGGACTACGACAAGCTGAGCTCCGAGCGGCCGGAATACTTCCTGTTCAATGGTTCGGTCGGCGCGCTCACCAAGTCGCATCCCCTCTATGCCAATGCCGGCGAGACGGTGCGCATCTATTTCGGCGTCGGCGGTCCGAACTACACCTCGTCCTTCCACGTCATCGGAGAGATCTTCGATCACGTCTACTCGATGGGGAGCGTGACGTCGCCGCCGCTGACCGGCGTGCAGACGGTCACCGTACCGCCCGGCGGCGCAACGATCGTCGACTTCAAGATCGATCGCGGTGGCCACTCTGTGCTGGTCGATCATGCCCTCTCCCGGGCCGAGCGCGGGCTGGCCGGATACCTCATCGTCGACGGGCCGGAGAACGACGCCATCATGCATGAAGGACCGGCCGATCAGAAGGCTGAGTAAAGCGTGATGCGAGCCGGGACGGGATTGCCCGTGCCGGCTCGCATCAATCAGCGGCGTCCGGAACCTCTTCGTCCGGATCGATGGCACGCGCCTCCGAGGGAAGCAGGATGGGAATGCCGTCACGGACAGGATAGGCGAGCCTGGCCAGCCGCGAGACGAGTTCCGAGCGCTCCTCGTCCCAGCGCAGCGGCCCCTTCGTCAGCGGGCAGCACAGAAGCTCCAGGAATTTCGGTTCGAGATTCTGCCTTGCCGGCGCCATCGGTCCGTCCCTGTGATGATATGAAAAAAGGACTTACCCGAGGCAGGCCGGAAAGCAAGGCGTGGGCATCGAACCGAAAGGCGGCTTCGGAACGCGAGAGCGGCCTATTGCAGGGTCGTGCCCTGGTCGTCGGAGCGCAGCGCCATCTCGGTGATGGCGATCAGGGTCTCGGCGCGGGATCTCAGGTCCGGCGCCTCGAGCAGCGCCTGTTTCTCCGCCGGGCCGTAGGGCGCCATCATCGACAGCGCATTCACCAGCGCCGCGTTCTGGGCGCGGTTGATGCCTGCCCAGTCCGCCTCGAGCTTGTTTGCCTCCAGATAGGCGCGAAACGTCCCGAGCAGCGCATTCCGATCGACATCCTTGCCGGACTCCTCGACGAGATCGGACGCGAAGGCGCGCACGGAGCAGAGCCGGTAGGGCTTGTCGGCCTCCTTCTCGCCGGCGACGCGAAAGCGCGCCACCCCATGGAGAGAAACGAGATAGCGGCCGTCGCCGGTTTCCATCAGCGACGTCAGGCGCCCCATGCAGCCCACCTCGCACAGTTCCGGTTCGCCATCGTCGCGCCGGCTGCCGTCGAGTCTCGGCTGGATGATCCCGATCATCCGGCCACCGCTCACGACATCGTCGATCATCTGGAGATAGCGCGGCTCGAAGATGTTGAGAGGCATGCGCCCGCCGGGCAGGAGAAGGGCGCCGGACAAGGGAAAGATCGGGACGATCCGCGGAAGGTCCCCGATTTCCCTGTAGAATGCGTTGCCGGCCTGCAAACCCGCCTCCGTCAAGCGTATCGCGATTCCCTGGACCGCTCTTGCGCTTCAGATTCCCGACTTGCCCCTGTCGTCGCTCCGGGAACCGGTTCCCGGAGCGACGACATGCTCTGGTCCTTCCAAAGATGGGGCGGATCGCGCACTGCGCAAGCACCCAGGCGGCGGAAAACAATATCTGCCGCTCGAGAGCGCAATGCCGTCGCGCTTCGATGCCCCGCTCAGGAGAAAAGCAGCGACGACAGCTTGCGCCGCGCCGACAGGGTTGCCTCGTCGGTCATTCCCCAAGCTTCGAAGAACTTGAGGAGCTGGGCGCGGGCGCCGTCGTCCCGCCAGGTGCGATCCGTCCTGACGATTTCCAGAAGGTTGTCGGCGGCCGCCATGCGGTCGCCGGCGGCGTTCTGGACCATGGCAAGGTCGAAGCGGGCCTCGTGATCCTTCGGATCGGCGGCGAGGCGTCTCTGGAACTCGGCTGCGTCGCCGAGCTCCGCTGCCTGGGCCGCGAGGGCGAGCTTGGAGCGGATGCCGCTCAGGGCGTCCCGGCTCTTCGCGTCGTCGGGCGCGGTGGCCAGGAGCTGCTCGGCGGCGGCCGTCTCGCCGCCTTCGAAGAGAAGGTCGGCCAGCGCCGCGATGGCCTCGACATGATCAGGCACCTGATCGAGGACCGCCTGATAGATGTCAGCCGCGGTCTGGGCGTCCCCGGCCTGCCGGGCTTGCGCGGCCGCCGCCAGCGCATCGGCGATCTGGCCGCCGGGCGCGTCCTTGCCCGCGACACGATCGATGAAGGCCGTGATCTGGCTCTCCGGAACGGCGCCCATGAAGCCGTCGACGGGCTGGCCGTTCTTGAAGGCGATGACCGCCGGTATCGACTGGATCCCGAGCTGGCCCGGAATCGAGGGGTGATCGTCGATGTTCATCTTGACCAGCTTGACGCGACCGCGCGCGCCCTTCACCGCCTTTTCGAGGGCCGGCGCAAGCTGTTTGCAGGGGCCGCACCAGGGAGCCCAGAAATCGACGAGAACTGGCTGCCTGCGGGATTCCTGGATCACGTCGGTATTGAAGCCGGCGGTCGTCGTATCCTTCACCAGGTCCGCTTCTGGCGCCGAGTCGCCGAATTGGAGGCTCGGCACATAGGCGCTTGCGCCCGCGCTGTAGGGATTGTCGTCGATGGCCATGGAGTATCCGTCCGGTGCTTGCAATCGTTGGCTGCGTCTGGTGCGCTGGATGTGGCGATCAGGGCGCGACTTTCAAGGGATTGACGGCATGACCCGTCGCCTCCACGAACTTTAGCACATCCGCCACGCGGATGGAGGTGGTCGCCTCGTTGGTGAGCGGATGGGCGTTGATGATCTCCCCGGCGAGGAGACTTTCGTCGATGAAGAAGCGGACGGCG
>JAFKJW010000079.1 GCA_017305925.1 Hyphomicrobiales bacterium
GGGGCGGGTCGGGCTCCCGGCCGATCTGGCCGGCCGCAACGTCCACGAGATTTCCGGCGGCCAGCGCAAGCGCGTCGCGATCGCCCGCGCCATCGCGACGAACCCGCAGCTTGTCGTGCTGGACGAGGCGGTGTCGGCGCTCGACGTTTCGGTGCGCGCAAAAGTGCTGCAACTGCTGGCCGACCTACAGCGCGAGCGGAACATCGCCTATCTCTTCGTCTCGCACGATCTTGCGGTGGTGCGGCGCGTCGCGCACCGCGTCGCCGTGATGGACAAGGGCCGGATCGTCGAGATCGCTTCGCCTGAGGATCTCATTCGCGCGCCGCGTTCGGAGGCGGCCCGCGCCCTCGTCGCCGCCGTGCCGCGCCTCAAATACAGCCCGGACCCACCGCGCTGAGCGTCTACGCCGCCTCGCTGGGTGCGGCGATGCGGGCGAGCTTGCGCACGTCCTCGTCGCTGAGCAGGCCGCCGGCGCGCAAGAGGCCCGCGAAGCGACCGTTGTTGGCCGCCAGCTCGGCGAAGCCGCCCGCCTCGACGATGCGGCCATTGTCGAGGAACACCACGAGATCGGCGTCGCGCACGGTCGACAGGCGGTGCGCGATGATGAAGGTGGTCCGGCCCTCGCGCAATTTGTCGATCGCCTCCTTGACGCGCATCTCCGTCTCCAGGTCGAGGGCGCTGGTCGCCTCGTCGAGCACGAGGATCGGCGCGTCCTTCAGGATCGCCCGCGCAATGGCGATGCGCTGGCGCTCGCCGCCCGACAGCCGTCCGCCGCGCTCGCCCACGACCGTGTCGTAGCCCTCGCTCTTGGCGAGGATGAAATCCTGCGCGGCGGCCGCACAGGCCGCCTCATGGATGTCTTCGTAGTCCGCATCGTCGCGGCCGACACGGATATTCTCTTCGATCGACCGGTTGAACAGGCCCGCATCCTGGAACACGGTGGCGACCGCATGGCGCAGCGAGCGGCGGGTGCAGCCGCGCGTATCGACGCCGTCGATGAGAATGCGGCCCTCAGCCGGGTCGTAGACGCGCTGCAGGAGGTTGATGAGCGTCGTCTTGCCGGAGCCCGTCGGGCCGACGATGGCGACCGTCTGCCCCGCGGCCACCTCGAAGGAGACGTTCTCCACGCCCTGTCCGGAATTGCCGAAGCGGAAGCCGACATTCTCGAAGCGCACATGGCCGGTGACGTTGCGCAGCTCGCGCAGGCCCTCGGGCTCGGCGCGGACGGCCGAGGCATCCTCGATCGCGTAGAAATCCTCCAGCTTGGAGCGGGCCTCGAAGATCTGGCTGACGAAGGCGCGCACCTGGTCGAGCCGGCCGATCATCAGCGAGGCGAAGCCGGTGAAGGCCACGATCTCGCCGATGCGCAGCTCGCCATGCGTCACCAGATAGGCGCCTATCAGCAGCACCACCATCATCGAGATGGTCGAGGAGAGTTTCTGCATGGCGCTGGCGAGCGCCCACCAGTCGAGCACCGGAAACTGCGCATCGAGAAGCTGGCCGGCATATCTCTTCAGCGCCATGGTCTCCTGGCCGATCCGGTTGTAGCTTTGCAGCACGGAAACGTTGTTCACGCTGTCGCTGACATGCGCGAAGACGCGGTGATAGTGCTGCTCGACCTCCGCCTGGCCTTCCTTCGTCTTGCGCATCACGACGTTGCTGATGGCGAAGTAGACGATCGCCAGGCCGAAGAGCACCATCGACATGCGAAGGTCGAGGGAAAGAGCCGTGGGAATCAGCAGCAGCAGGGCCACGGCCGTGGACAGATGCTGGCGCATGAACTCCAGCCACAGGCCGAAAAGCGTCTCGACGGCGCGCAGCAGCGTGTGCAGCGCATAGGAGGTGCCGCGCTCGTGATGCCAGGCGAGCGGCATGGTGATCACCCGCTCGAAGGAATCGGCCAGCACCCCGGTGCGCCGCTGGTGCGCCAGCCGGTCGGCGCCGCGCGCGACCAGCACGTAGGCGACGATGTTGAAGGCCCCCAGCGCCGCCCAGGCGACGAGGCTGGCGAAGACGTCGCTCCGGTCCGAGATGGCGTCGATGATGCGGCCGAAGAGCACGGGCTCCGCGATGGTGACGATGGCGAGCGCGACGTTGGCGGCGCAGATGACCATCACCTTCGTCCGTTCCACGGCCAGATACCGGATGGCCCGAAGGTATATTTCCAGCAGGGACACGCTTTTACCTCATCGCTGCGGATTTGTGCAGTGCACAATAGGACATACGCACTGAGGGGTCGCAGCACAATGTGTCTGGCTCAAGTCCGTTCCGGATCGGGGGGCAAACTTTCGCAACATTCGGTAAAGTGCCGTGATCGGATAAAGAATTGAGTTTAAAGGAAAAATGACCTCGCTAAGGCGAAATTGTGGCAGCGGAGCGTTCGTCTGTGAAAATACCGGAAGCGCTCAGCCCGGCACCTTCACGACGACGCTGACCTCTCCGCCCTCCGGAATGTCCAGCCAGCGCTTGCGGCTTGCCTTCCCGTCGATCTCGATCCGGGTCCGGTCGGCCGCATGGCGCTCCACAGCTATGTCGAACATCGCCCCGCCCAGCCGCAGCCGCGCCGAGAATCCGGGCCATGCGGAAGGCAGGACGGGTTCGACGAAGAGCCTGTCGCCTTCCTTGCGGATGCCGAGGATGGCCTCGACGGCGGCCCGGTAGAGCCAGCCGGCGGTGCCGGTGTACCAGGTCCAGCCGCCCCGTCCGCCCTTGTCGCCGGAATAGACGTCCGCCGCCGCGACATAGGGCTCGACGCGATAGTGCTCCGCGCCATCCCGGTCGAGCGCATGGTTGACCGGGTTCAGCATCTGGAAGAGGTCGAAGGCGGCATCCGCCCTCCCGGCCTGGGCGAGCGCCACGACCAGCCATGTCGCCGCATGGGTGTACTGGCCGCCGTTCTCGCGCACGCCCGGCGGATAGCTCTTGATGTAGCCGGGTTCCTTCGTCGTGTTCTCGAAGGCGGGCGTGAACAGCTTGGCGATCTTCAGCTGCGGGTCCACCAGGAGCTTCTGCACCGAATCCAGCGCCTTTGCGGAGCGCTTTGCATCGCCGAAGCCGGATATGACGCTCCAGGATTGCGCGATCTGGTCGATCTTGCACTCGTCAGACCTGCTGGAGCCGAGCGGCGACCCGTCGTCATAGGTGCCGCGGATATACCATTCGCCGTCCCAGGCCTTGGCTTCGAGCGCCTTGCCCAGCGCCTCCGCATGCTTGGCGAATGCCGCGGCGCGGGCCTTGTCGCCGCGCTCGGCCATCAGGGGCTGGAAGTCCGTCAGCGTCTTGGCGAGGAACCAGCCGAGCCAGACGCTCTGGCCCTTGCCGTGCTCGCCCACGGCATTCATGCCGTCGTTCCAGTCGCCGCCGAGGATCAGCGGCAGGCCGTCGGGGCCTGTCCGCTTGATCGCCAGCTCCAGCGCCCTGACGGCATGGTCGTAGAGCGGAACGGTCTCCTTCAGGACCTCCGGCGTATAGAAGGCATCGTGCTGCCCTTCCTTCAGCGCGTCGCCCTGGATGAAGGGCAGCTTCTCGTCGAGAATCGCCTTGTCGCCGGTGACGGCGACATAGTGCGCCACGCCGTAGCCCAGCCACACCACGTCGTCGGAGATCATGGTGCGCACGCCCGCGCCGCTCTTCGGCAGCCACCAGTGCTGGACGTCGCCCTCCGGGAACTGCCGCCGCGCGGCGTTGAGGATCTGCCCGCGCGCCAGCGACGGATCGTGCAGCAGGAAGGCCAGCGTGTCCTGCAACTGGTCGCGGAAGCCGAAGGCGCCGCTCGCCTGATAGAAGGCCGACCGGGCGCGGATGCGGCAGGCCAGGCTCTGATAGGGCAGCCAGGCGTTGACGATGGCGTCGAACGCCGGATCCGGCGTCTCGACCTGGAGCGTGCCGAGGAAGGACCCCCACGCCTCGGCGTTTTCGGCCAGCCGCTCCTCGAAGCTCTTGCGCCCATGCCTGGCGGCGAGTTCCAGCGCCTCTTCCGCCGAGCCGGCGTCGCCCAGCATGAAGATCAGCTCCAGCGTCTCGCCCGGCGGCACCTCCACGTCGCGACAGAGCGCGGCGCAGGGGTCGAGCCCGGCTTCCACCGCTCCCGACAGCGGCTTCCCCGACATCACCGCCTCGGGAAACTGCACCGAGCCGTGCAGGCCGATGAATTCCTGCCGGCTGGCCGTCACGCTTCCCGCCGGCGCGTCGCCGGCGAGGAAAGCCGTGCGGTCGGAAAAATCGAGGTTGTAGGCGTTGCGTGCCAGGAGCGTGCCCGTCGTCCGGTCGAAGGCGGGCAGGATGAACGGCGCCGAACGGCCGCGATTGTTGCCCATCACCCATTCCACATAGGCATAGACGCGCAGCGTCGCCGCCTCGGGCCGGTCGTTGCGGATGCTGAGGCGGGTGATCTTCACCGGATCCTTCGGATCCACCACCTGCGTGGCGCTCGCCTCGATGCCGTCGCGGCTGGCGGTGAAGGTGGAAAAGCCCTGCCCGTGCCGCGTTTCGTAGATCAGCGAGGGGTCGCGCAGCACGCAGGAAAAAGGCGAGAAGGCCGACCCGCTCGCCTTGTCGAAGACGTAGATGGCTTCGCCGGGGCGGTTGCTCACGGGATCGTTCGACCACGGCGTGAGCTGGAAGTCGCGGCTGTTGCGGCTCCAGGTGAAGGAGGCGCCGCCGGCGGAGGTGTGGAAGCCGAACGCCTCGTTGGCGATGATGTTCACCCATGGCTGCGGCGTCACCGCGCCTCCGTCGAGGCGGACCACGTAGTCCCTGCCGCCGCGGTCGAACCCGCCTATGCCGTTCCAGAAGGCGAGCCCCTTCCCATCCGCTTCGGCCGCTCGCTCCCGCGCGGGGGCCGTCGCCGCCCGCTCGGTCGAGGCGCCCTCTTCCGCGAGCAGCTTGTCGCGCATTTCCATCTCGGCGATTTCAGCGCGCTCGATCTGGTCGAAGATCGTGCCGTTGCGGGTGTGGAGCACGATGCGGGCCGCCGCGATCAGCGTCCTGTACGCCTCCTCGTCCATCAGGTCGCGGCGCACCGCGAAGATGTGCTGGCGCGGCCCCTGCTCGGTGCCGCGCGCCCGGCTGTTTTCGCACATATGCTCGATCGCCTGCTGGAGATCCTGCACATAGGAGGAAGCCTGCTCGTTGAGGATCACCAGGTCCGCCACGATGCCGCGCGCGCGCATGTATTCCTGCACGCGCAGCGCCGTGGCGACGATCTCGATGTCCGCGACGTCGCCGATGCGCAGCAGGAAGATCGGGAAGTCGCCCGAGATCGCCATCGGCCAGAGCGCCGACTGCCTGCCGAGGCCCGACATGATGGTCTCGGACGGCGCGCGCGTCCACGGCTCCGGATAGAGCAGATAGCGCGCGAGCTTCTGAACGTTGGCCGCGTCCGCGAGACTGAGGCCCACATGGCGCGTCTGCACCTGCGAGCGCGTCCAGGCAAGCGTCGCCTGCCGCTGAAAGCTCTCCAGATGGTCCAGCCGCTCGACCGCGGCCTCCACCTCCGAGCGATGCTCGCCGACGACGGTCCAGAAGGTGACGGAGACCTTCTTGCCCGGCGGCACGCGCATGCGGCAGCGCAGCGCAGCGATCGGATCGAGCGTGAAGCCGTCGCTGTTCGTCAGCCTCGCGTCGCGGTCGAAGGCGGCCGGATCGCGCAGGCTTCGCCCGCGCCCGATGAAGGCGCGCCGGTCGGTCTCCGCCTCCGTCTCGCGCGTGAAGCCGGTGCTCGCCGTGACGAAGTGGCAGTAGGACAGGGTTTCCTCGCCCGGCTGCCGCTGCCGGCGCGCCGCGAAGATGGCGTTGCGCCCGCCGTCGATCTCGGTCCGCACGAACATCTTGGAAAAGGCCGGGTGCGCGTTGTCGCTGACCTCCGGCGCGATGACGATCTCGCTGTAGGAGGTCAGGTCGATGAAGCGGTCGGCCGTGCCGCTGTTGATCAGCGTGACGCGCCGCCCCTCGCCGCTCGCCTCCGAGGTGACGATCACCTCGACCTCCGAGCGCAGGTCGCCGACCGTCTTCACGAACGTCGCCTTGTCGTCGCAGAAGATCGCCTGGCTGGTCTCGCCGGGCGCCCGCTTCGGCTCCGAGGTGGCCGACCACCAGTCGCCGGTCGCGGTGTCGGTCAAGAAGATGTAGCTGCCCAGCCGGTCCTCGGTCGGGTCCGGCTGCCAGCGCGTCACCGCGCAGTCGTCGAAGCGGCTGTAGCCGGAGCCCGTGGCCGTCACCATCACCGAATAATGGCCGTTGGAGAGCACGTTGGTGGAGCGCAGCGCGCGATGCGGATTGAGCGTGATCCTGGTCTCGAAATTCTCTTCGGGCGCGCCGCCGCCGACGCGCTCCTCCGCTTCCGTGCGCACCGTTGCCACCGGCACCTCGCGCGGCGCCTTTTCCTGGAGAAGGAGTTCGGCCGCCTCGATCACCGGGTCGCTGTGGAAGCGCTCGCGCATCCGTCCCTCGAACACGACATTCGCGATCGCGACGATCGACATGCCCGAATGGTGGGCCATGTAGTTGTAGACGACCGCGCAGCGCGAGCCCTCGGGGACGCGCTGCGGGGTGTAGTCGACGGCGTCGTGATAGCCGTACTGGCCGAGCGCGCCGACGCCGTTCAGCCGCTCCAGATTGGCGACCGCCGCCTGCGGCATGTACTGGGCGGCGAGGATGGTGGCGTAGGGCGCGATCACCGTGTTCTGCCCGAGGCCCCGCTTCAGCCCGAGCCCCGGCACGCCGAAATTGGTGTATTGGTAGTTCATGTCGCGGTCGCGGGCGTTGTAGGCCGCCTCCGAGATGCCCCAGGGAACGTCCTTCGAGCGGGCGTACTGGATCTGACGCTGAACGACGAGGTGATTCGTCTGGTTGAGGATGCCGCCATACGGCTCCTTCATGACCAGCGGCGGCATCAGGTACTCGAACATCGAGCCGGACCACGACATCAGCGCGCCCCGGAAGCCGATCTCCACCACGGGCCGGCCGAGCCGGAACCAGTGTTCCGTCGCGATGTCGCCCTTGGCGATGGCGAAGAGGCTGGTCAGCCGCGCCTCGGAGGCGAGCAGATCGTAGCAGGACTCGTCGAGCTGCTGCTCCTGGACGCGGTAGCCGATCGACAGGAGGTTGCGCTCGCGCCTGAGCAGGAAGGAGAAGTCCATCTCGAAGGCGTACTGCCGCGCCCGGTCGCGCAGGCCGAGAAGCCTGCCGCGCAGTCCCTCCACGGCGCGCTCGTCCATGTGGGAATCGCTGACATGCGCCTCGCAGGTCGCCTCCAGCCGGGCGCCCCAGCGCGCCAGCAGGTTGCTCGCCGAGGAATTCGTCTCGCTGTGGATCGCGGCGGCAAGCTTGCGGATGTCGCCGGCCAGGATGGCGAGGTTGAGCGTCCGGAACGCGGCCGTCTCCGGCTCGTTCTTGATGGTCTCGACGGCGCGCCGCATGCCGCCGATCCGGTCCGCCAGGCGCTGCCTGAGCGGCCGGAGCTGGCGGCGATCGTCCGGCAGCGCGTCCAGCGTGTCCTGGAGGATCCCCACCACGTCGAGGATGCCGTCGAAATCGCCTTGCAGGTGGGCCGCCGGGGCCATCGCCCATTCGTTGCAGGCCGAGGAGAGCGCGACGAGATGGCCGGCCAGGTTGCCGCTGTCCACCGCCGACACGTAGAGCGGGGAGAGCGGCCGCAGCGTACCCGTCTCGTACCAGTTGTAGAGATGGCCGCGATAGCGCTCCATCTTCTCGATCGTCGCCAGCGTGGCGTCGATGCGCCCGATCGCGTCGTTGAGCCCGATCCAGCCGAAATCGCGCGCCGAGACGATGGACAGCAGGTAGACGCCGATATTGGTGGGCGAGGTCCGGTGCGCGACCACCGGCGTCGGCGTCTCCTGAAAGTTGTCGGGCGGCAGATGGTTGTCCTCCGGCGTCACGAAGGTCTCGAAATAGAGCCAGGTGCGGCGGGCCACCGAACGCAGCACGGCCCGGTCGGCCTCGGACACCTCCAGCCGGTCCTCCGTTTCTGCCGAGCGGCTGACCAGCCATGCGAAAGCCGGCGAAAGCGCCCAGAAGACCGCGAACATCAGCGCCACAAAGGCGCCCGTCGAATGCGCCGCCGCGGGGATGGCGAGGCCGAGCACGGCGATCAGCGGCGCGCCGGCCATCGTGCGGTAGTAGTCGGGCATCGAGTTCGCGCCGGACTTCTGCGCCTGCGAGGCGGTCCGCCATTCCAGCAGGTGCCTGCGGCTGACGAAGAGCCTGTAGAGCGTGCGCAGGATCGCGTCGGCCATGATCCAGGCCGAATGCGCCATCAGCACGACGCGCATGGCCACCATCGCCGACCCGAAGGCGATGTCGCGGCCGAGCGAGACCAGATGGCCGCGCAGCGTCACGTCCGGGTTGTCGGGCCAGATGGAGTTGATGATGTCGTAGGTCGGCGCCATGAACAGGCTGACGATCAGCAGCGCCTGCCACTGGATGGCCAGCGTGAACGGCAGGAAGGTCCAGCCCGCCACCGACGCCAGCACCCAGAAGATCGGCGTCAGCGAGCGCCGCAGATTGTCGACCATCTTCCAGCGGGAAAGGCCCGGAAGCCCGGGGTCGGGGCGCAGAAGGAAGGGCAGCAGCTGCCAGTCCCCGCGCGCCCAGCGGTGCTGGCGCGAGGCGTCGACCGCGTAGCGCGTCGGGTAGTCCTCGACCACCTCGACATCCGTCACCAGCGCGGCGCGCGCATAGGCCCCTTCCAGGAGATCGTGGCTGAGCACCGCGTTTTCCGGGATGCGGTCCTTCAGCGCCGCCTCCATGGCGTCGATCTGATAGAGCCCCTTGCCCGTGAAGGTCCCTTCCCCGAACACGTCCTGGTAAAGGTCGGACACCGTGAACACATAGGGGTCCATGCCGCGGTTGGCGGAGAAGATGCGCTGGAAGAACGACGCCTCGTCGCCGGTGGTGAGCGACGGCGTGACGCGCGGCTGCAGGATGCCGTAGCCCTTGACGACGCGCCGCCGCGCCGCGTCGAAGACGGGACGGTTGAGCGGATGCTCTATCTTGCCGACGAGGCGGGCCACCGCGCCGCGCGTCATGCGCGTGTCGGCGTCGAGCGTCATCACGTAGACGACGCCTTCCGGCAGCGGCTCGGCCGGCGGCAGGAAGGTCGTGTCGCTGTCGCCGCGCAGCAGGAGGTTGAGCTCGTGGAGCTTGCCGCGCTTGCGCTCCCAGCCCATCCAGCGGCCTTCTTGCTCGTTGTAGAGCCGGCGGCGGTGCAGCAAATGGAAGCGCACCGAGCCCTCCAGCGGATAGCGAAGGTTGAGCTTCTCCACACAGTCCTTTGCATAGTCGAGGATTTCCAGGTCCGCGCTGTCCTGCTCGACCGTGCTGTCGGGCCAATCGGACAGAAGCGCGAAATGCAGGTCGCCGCGCATGTTGGCGAGAAAATGCACCTCCAGATTGCGCACGCTTTCCTCGACGTCGTCGCGCGAGGAGATGAGAGAGGGCACCACCACCAGCGTGCGCGCCGTTTCAGGCACGCCGTCCGGATATTCGAAGCCGACCAGCCGCGACGGCTTCAGGAAGACCAGCACGATCGTGGTGAAGAAGGCCAGCGCCCCTTCGCTCGCCGGCACCGAGAACAGGAGCAGCAGCAGCAGGATCGCAGGCGCCGGGATGCCGGCCACCTGCAGCGCGAATCCGGCGGACACCAGCAGCAGCATCGTCATGCCCAGGACCGGTATGGCGATACCGGTCCAGTCGGCCGACCGCAGCCCTTCCAGCACCCTTTCGCCGAAGGAGGCGGAATAGCCGATCGCCTGCTCGAGCTCGCCGCGCCGCTCGCCGACCAGGAAGAAGCCGACATCGACGGGCGCCGCACCCTCTTCCGCCGCACCCGCCTCGCGCCATCCGGCAAGGCGGGTCGCCCAGTCGGCGACCTCGTACTCGGTCAGACGGGAGCGTCGGGCGAGCGTCTCGATGGAGCGGCGGTACTGGTCGCGGGAGGCGAAATCGAGCTCGCTCAGGTTCGTCCTCTCGCGCAGCAGCGCGTCGATCCGGCTGATATTCTCGAACCAGACGGTCCAGCTCACATCGTTGATGTGGCGCAGGCCGCGGATGATGTTGCCGGTCGTCACATTGCCGCTGGAAAGCGTGCGGTGCTCGGCGATGATGATCTCTTCGGCGTCCGTTCCCGCCGCCTCGAGCTCGTTTTCCAGCCACACCAGCGCATCGCCCGCATTCTTGGATCCGTCGCGAAGCCGGTAGAGGAACTGCGTGGCGAAGGTCGTATCGCGGGCGTGCGCCGCGAATTCGCCGAGCGCGTCGTGCGCGTCGTCGCCCTTCTGGGAGGAGAGCACGCGGTCGGCGAGCGCATTGGCGGTGCGGCGCATGTCGCGCGCCCGCACCACCCGCATGGCGAGGCGCCGCAGATTGTCGATCAGGACGAAGCGCAGCAGCGAAGGCAGCGCCCACAGCTCGCCGATCTTCAGCGGCTCGTATTTCTGGTAGCCGTCGACGATCGCGGCGAAGCCGTCCGCCGAGATCGTGCTGTCGGTATGCGCCACATAGAGCCAGGCCAGCACCAGCGCGCGCGGAATCTCGGCGCCGCCAGGCAGGCGGAGCATCGGCAATTGCCGGTAGAAGCGCTGCGGCACGTCGCGCTTGATCTCGTGGATCGTCTCCTCGACGAGATAGTTGTTGTCGAGCAGCCATTGCGCGGCGGGCGTGATGGATTCGCCGCGCGCCTGCGCCTCGTTGGTGCTGCGATAGGCGTTGAGGATGAGGGCGGCGTCCTCGCGAATGCGCGCCTTGAAGTCGAAGGCCTCGAATCCGGTCAGGTTGACCGACTCCCCCCTGCCCGCGGCCTCGCCGAGGCGGCGCAGGTTTTCCTCATTGAGGACGATGGAGCGGATGGGGATTTCGGCTTGGGGAGGCAGAGGTTTCACAACCGTCGTGAAGGCCGACGGTTCGGATTGGATATTCATGAAATGCGTCCCACCAGCAGGCCAAGCCAAGGCCTTAACTGCTGCTATTGGATTTGGTTGCGGCAGAAGATTGGCAAAAGCGGCATCAAAATGCCATGGCCGTGTTTTTTCGCATTGTGACCCGCTCCCGCGCAGGAATCTTTCCCTCTTCTTTGGACTGGACAGCGCCGTAGCCGGTGGCTATATGCGCGGCCACTGTCTTCGGGCAGCGGGTGTGTAGCTCAGTTGGTAGAGCAGCTGACTCTTAATCAGCGGGTCCACAGTTCGATCCTGTGCACACCCACCAAACAAACAGTTGATTTCATTTACTATTTTTAGGATTGACCGGAATAACGCGGCCGTCTGCCCGCTTGGAGCCCCACCGCGGCGTCACGCCTCGGCCGCCAGAAAGGCGGGATACAGAGGCAGTGAAGTGCAACGCCCTTCAGGAAATTGACCGCCCGGACATCCTGTCCGGGTCATAATCTTCGGCGATCGACTGGATCGACTCACGAAGCTTTCTGGCGCGTGTCAGCCATCGCTGGATCGATGCAGGGTACTTCTTCGCAAAGTTCATCAGATCGACCCGCTGTCCGATATCTATGTGCGGGGCGTTCCAGTCCGGCACCGGCGGAAGGCCCTCCAGAAAGGCAATGACCCAATCGACCCGCGCCAGAATGTACGGCACGCCGATGCTCAGACCATAGCGCCGCGCCTCGCCGTCCTGCTTCTGGATCAGAAGCCTGAATTCATCGCCGGCGTTCACCATCAGGGCCCACCAGCGATAAAACATGATCTCGGTATGCTCGAGCGCATGATCGGCATCGGGGAGCTCGTCGATAAACGGATGCCTCGCCACCATGCTCGGATCGGGAAGCAATTTCTTGAACGCCTCGAAATCTTCCCGAAACTCCGGAAAGCCCATATTCATTCCCACTCTCGGGATTCTCACGCGCAACCCTTAGCACAATCCTCAGGGAGACGCCCCGATCCTCTTCCGGATCGGGTTGCCCGTTCCGGCTCCGCCGCAAGAAGCGCCATGGCCTCGGCGCGACCGGTGTCGGAGTCGGGGCGCCGTGCGAACATGGCAAAAGTTTAATTTGCAATGACGGCCGCGCCACCCGATTTCTATCCTGTCGGGATGTGCCGCATCACATAGGGGTCCGTCATAGATCAGCTCGTCAACCGTCCGCAGCCGCAGGCCCTGCCGCCGATCGAGGCTGCGCTCGGCCTCGACCGCAAGGGGGCTGCGCGCCGCACGCGCCGGCGCCTTTGGTCGCGCCTCTTCCTGCTCCTCGTTCTCGCCGCCATGGTCGGCGGCGTCTGGTACTGGATGGCGCAGCCGGCCACGCGGACCGTTTTCCAGACCGAACCGGCGGCGCGAACCGACCTGACCGTCGAGATCACCGCGACGGGCAACCTCCAGCCTCTCATCCAGGTGGACATCTCGAGCGAGCTTTCGGGCGTGGTGCGCAACGTCCTCGTCAACGAGAACCAGCAGGTGAAGAAGGGCGACGTGCTCGCCGAGCTCGACACCGCCCGCATTTCCGCCCTCGTGGACGGCGCCGTGGCGTCCGCCGCCTCGGCGCGGGCCCAGCTCAGCCAGGCCGAGACCACGCTTGCCGAGAAGGAGCGGACGCTTGCCCGTGCCCGGCAGCTCGCCAAGAACGGCACCGGCACCAGCCAGTCCGTCGAGAGCGCGCTGGCCGAGCGGGACCGCGCGGAAGCGGCGGTCGCCGTCGCCAAGGCCAACATCCAGAGCGCCGAAGCCCAGCTCAAGCTCCAGCAGGCCGATCTGTCGAAGAGCCGGATCTATGCGCCGATCGACGGCGTGGTGCTGACCCGCTCGGTCGATCCCGGCCAGACGGTCGCCTCGTCGCTCCAGGCGCCCGTGCTCTTCGTGATCGCGGCGGATTTGCGCAGGATGGAGCTCAAGGCCGCCATCGACGAGGCCGACATCGGCATGGTCGCCGCCGGCCAGAAGGCGCATTTCACCGTCGACGCCTTCCCGGGCCGGGTCTTCGACGCCGCGATACGCGATATCGCCTACGCTTCGGTGACGACGGACGGCGTCGTCACCTACGACGCCCGGCTCGACGTCGACAATGCGGAGATCCTCCTGCGGCCCGGCATGACCGCGACCGTCTCGGTCGTCACCCGCGAGGCGAAGGACGTCGTCACCGTGCCGGCCGCCGCCTTCCGCTTCCGCCCCCCGGAAACCGGGCAGCGCCGCGGCGGGTGGAGCCTTACCAGCCTCTTCATGGCGCGGCCGCCGCGCGCGGCGCGCCCGCGCCAGCAGCGCGCGGACGCGGCCGACGGGCTGCGGACCATCTATGTCCTGGAGGACGGCAAGCCGAAGCCGCTGCGCGTAAAACCCGGATCGACGGACGGCGAGCGCACCGAGATCGTCTCCGGCCTGGACGAGGGCGCGGCCGTGATCGTCGGCTCCAGCGAGGCCCGGGAATGACCGGCGAGCCCTTCATCGCCTTCACCGACGTCTGGAAGACCTACGGGAGCGGCGAGGCGCAGGTGAACGCGCTGGCCGGCGTCGAGCTTTCGATCGCCCGCGGCGAGTTCGTGGCGATCATGGGTCCGTCCGGCTCCGGCAAGTCGACGGCGATGAACATCATGGGCTGTCTCGACACCCCGACCGCCGGCCGCTACGACTTCTGCGGCGTGGACGCGGGCCGGCTCGACCGCGACCGGCGCGCCGCGCTGCGCAACCTCTATATCGGCTTCGTCTTCCAGGGCTACAATCTGCTGCCGCGCACCACCGCGGCCGAGAACGTAGAGCTGCCGCTCATCTATCGCGGCACGCCGGCCGCAGAGCGGCGCATGATCGCCATGGAGGCGCTGCGCCAGGTCGGCCTCGCCGGCCGCGAGGACCATACGCCCGCACAGCTTTCCGGCGGCCAGCAGCAGCGTGTCGCCATCGCGCGTGCGATCGTCACCCGCCCCGCCCTGCTGGTCGCCGACGAGCCGACCGGCAATCTCGACACGCAGCGTAGCCACGAGATCATGCAGCTCATCGTGCGGCTGAACGCGGAGCTTGGCCTCACCGTGGTCATGGTCACGCACGAGACCGACATTGCCGCCTATGCGCAGCGCATCATCACCTTCGTCGACGGCCGGGTGGCTTCCGACGTTCCGAACCTGAAGGCCGCCTGATGGACGCCTTCCCGCCTGCTGACCTCCCGTCGGATCCTGCCGCCGTCGAGGTGCGCCCGTGATCTGGGAGACCGTCCGCCTGGCGTTGCAATCCGTCCGGCGCAACGCGCTGCGCTCGGTGCTCACCCTTCTCGGCATCGTCATCGGCGTGGCGGCCGTCATCGCCATGCTCACCATCGGCTCCGGCACCACGCAGAAAGTGAAAAGCGACATCTCCAGGCTCGGCTCCAACCTGCTCGTCGTCAGGGCGGGCCGCCCGCCGGTCCCCGGCTCGCCGCCTTCCGCAGCCGTCCGCCAACTGGACGAAAGGGACGTGCGGGCCCTCCTGACGCATCTCACCGGCGCGCAGGTCGTGTCGCCGGCCTCGCAGAAGCAGGTGCGCGTCGTTTCCGGCACGGAAAGCCTCACCGTCTCCGTGACCGGCACCGACAACGGCTATCTCGACGCGCGCGACTGGAAGATCGTGTCCGGCAGGCCGTTCACCGAATCGGAAATCCGCGGCGGCGCCTCGAGCTGCCTGTTGGGCGAGACCGTGCGGCAGCAATTCTTCGGAGCCGGCGATCCGGAGGGCTCGGTCGTGCGCGTCGGGCACATGAGCTGCAAGGTCGTCGGCCTGCTCGAAGCGAAGGGATTTTCGGGTTTCGGGCAGGACCAGGACAATGTCGTCCTGATGCCGCTCGTCGCCTTCCAGCGGCGCGTCGCCGGCACCCGCGACATCGATACGATCTACGTCACCGCCGACAGCGGCACGACCACGACGGAACTCGTCGACCGCGTCACGGACATCCTGCGCGATTCCCACCGCCTGCCGCCGGACAGGGAGGACGACTTCTCCGTCCGCGACATGACGCAGGTGGCCGACGCCATGACCAGCGCCACCACGAGCATGACCGGCATGCTCGGCGCGCTGGCCGGCGTCAGCCTGCTCGTCGGCGGCATCGGCATCATGAACATCATGCTGGTCTCCGTGACCGAGCGCACGCGCGAGATCGGCATCAGGCTCGCCATCGGCGCCCATGAGCGACACATCCTGGTCCAGTTCCTCGTGGAAGCGACGGTGCTCTCCCTGCTCGGCGGCCTCATCGGCATCACGCTCGGCCTGGCGCTCGCGGGCGCCGCCGCGCTGGCGCTGGGGATCCCGTTCGCGCCCAGCCTCTCCGTCATCCTGCTGGCGGTCGGCTTCTCGGGGCTGATCGGCATGGTGTTCGGCTTCTTCCCCGCCCTGCGCGGCGCCCGCCTCGACCCCATCGAGGCGCTGCGGCACGAATGAGGCAGCGCCCTTGACGTGGACGTTTTGTAAACTATAGTTCACATGTGATCGAGGTTCGCCAGACTGCCGAGTTCGAATTGTGGCTTGACCGCCTGAAAGACAGGGTGGCGGCGCGCAAGATTGCCCAGCGTATCGTCCGTATCGAAGCGGGGCTCATGGGCGATGTGAAGCGTTTCAACGGGATTGGCGAGCTTCGGATCGATTTCGGCCCCGGATATCGGGTATATTTTGTTCAGAAGGGCAATGCCTTGGTGATTTTGCTCTGCGGCGGCGACAAGGCTTCGCAAAGCCGCGATATAGAGCGCGCCTTGGCGATGGCCCGGGAGATAGGATCATGACAATCGAAACCACGCAGTTCGATGCGGCGAAGTATCTCGACACGCCGGAATCGCAGGCCGAGCTGATCAGCGACGCTCTCGAAAGCGGCGACGCGCAATATCTGGCCCATGCTCTCGGTGTCGTCGCTCGCGCCAAGGGCATGTCGAAGGTCGCCAGGGATGCCGGCATCACCCGGGAAGGCCTCTACAAGGCGCTGAGCCCGGATGGCGATCCGCGGCTCACCACCTTCCTCGGCGTGCTCAAGAGCCTCGGTCTGCGGATCACCGTCCGCGCCGCCTGACCGGCGAAACCTTCAGCCGTCCGCCACGGGCACGTCGGTCGTCCTGCCGATCACCCATTTGATGGTCAGGCCCTGGAAGACGATCGAGAAGATCACCACGCCATAGGTCGCCGCCTGCAAAAGGGCTTTCGGCCCCTCGTCCGGCAGCGTCAGCGCGAGCGCCACCGACACGCCGCCCCGCAGGCCGCCCCAGGTCAGGATCGGAATGGCGCCGCGCGAAAAAGCCTTGCGCATCGACAGGAGCGAGATCGGCACGGCGACCGAAACCCACCGGGCGAGAAGCACGATCGGGATCGCCAGGAGCGCGAACCAGAAAAGCGAAAGATCGAAGGCGATCACCAGAACCTCGAGCCCGATCAGCAGGAACAGCACCGAGTTCAGCAGCTCGTCCACCACCTCCCAGAAGGCGAAGAGATATTCCTCCACCTTCTCGCTCATCGCATACTCCGCCCCATGATTGCCGATGAACAGCCCGCAGACGGCCACGGCGATCGGCCCGGACAGGTGCAGCCGGTGGCAGAGCACATAGGTCCCGACGCAGACCGCCAGCGAGATCAGGATCTCCACGACGTGATCGTCGATCGCCAGCATGCCCCGGTAGGCGATCCAGCCGGTGAGGAGGCCGAAGAGGATGCTCCCCACGCCTTCATAGACGAGGATCTGCGCGATGCCGAAGGCGGTGGGAGGCTGCTGGGCCGGCGTCACCATGGCGAGCGTGATCAGCACCGTGAACATGACCAGCGCCGCGCCGTCGTTGAACAGCGATTCGCCGGCGATCTTGGCCTTGATCGTCTCCGGGACGCTGACCGTCTTGAGCAGGCCGAGCACCGCCACCGGATCGGTCGGCGAGATCAGCGCGCCGAACACCAGGGCCCAGGCGAGCGGCACGTCGAAGCCGCACAGCCGCGCCGCGGCCCACAGCAGCACGCCGACGATCGCCGTGGAAATGGCGACGCCGATGCTGGCCATGATGCCGATCACCCATTTCTGGTCCTTGAGAAGGTTGAGGTCGACATGCAGCGCGCCGGCGAAAAGCAGCAGCGACAGCATCCCCTCCATCAGCGCCGAGTAGAAGTCGATCTCGTTGAGGAGATCGCGTAGCGCGTCCACGAGGCCCATCGCCGGAAAGACCGCATGGAGCACGAGCAGCGCGAGCGACGAGCTGAGCGCCATGATCAGCAGGCCGATCGTGTGCGGGAGCCTGAAAAACCGGATGTTGAACCAGCCGAACAGTGCCGACAGCGTCAGAAGCAGCGCTGCGATCTCGAATTCCGTCATGGCGCCCCGCCCCCGATCGAAGGAAGTTTAGAGGGGATTCGGGCTGCTCGACAACGGAGTCGGCGCGTACGATCGATTATTTCCCCGGTTGCGGCGTCGCTTCTGAAAAATGCCAGCGGATGATCGCCGCCATGTGCGGCAGCACGCCGTCCGGAAGATCGTCGGCCTCGCGAATCACGACGGGCCCCTGGATCTCAGGCTCGGCATCCACGGCGACATGGCTTTCGATACGGCGCGCCACGGCGTCGGCGGGTTCACGCGTCAGATAGCGTTGGATCAGCACGGTCGAATGGTCGCCGGAATAGAAATAATAGCGCGGCTCGGCTTGGAAATCCGCGAGGTCCAGTCCCGTTTCCTCGGCCACCTCGCGTCGCATGTTGCCGTAGACGTCCACCAGCCCGCCGATGAAATCCTGCCGCTCGAAGGAGCCTGCGGCGAAATAGACCCTGCCCGGATTGGCCGTATGCCGCCCCATGCGGATGGCGACCAGCGCGTTGTCGCCGGAAACCAGCGCGGCATGGGCGAAACAATGCTCGACATCGGCGGCAGCCTTGTTCCTGCGCCAGTAGAGCATGGTGGCGAAGCGCACCTCGTGACATCGGCCCCGCAAGCGGCCGCCCTCGTAGCAGAGCGCCGACAAAAGCACCATGCGCCCGTCGAACAGGGCCGGATTGGCGGCCACCTCCCTTTGCCAGTTCGCCTCGATCTCTCGCGCATGGCCGAGCTCGAAGGGGTGCGGCGCGGGATCGAGGCGCACCTCGACCCGCTCGACCGGCACCACCCGGCCGCGCGGAATGTCGAAGCTCGGGCCGGCCGTCACCGCAGGTCCAGCGTGATGGCGATCGGGCAATGGTCCGACGCCTTCGGCCGGTCCCACCCGACGCGGGGGTAGCGCTCGACCTCCTGGCCGGGCGGAAAGGGCGTCCGGTAGGGCTGTCCGCGCCGGATGATGTCCGGGACCGCCTTGCCGTTGGTTTCCGCGAGCGACGGCGAAAGCAGGATGTAGTCGAGCTGGCACAGGTGCCGCTCCTGCGGACCGCGCGTATGGTAGAGTGTCCAGCGGTCGATCTCCGGCCGGCGCTCCATGACGTTCACGGCGAAGCCGTCGCCGAGCAGCACGTTGAGCGCCGACTGCTCCTCGCCGACCGGCCGGAACTCGTATCCGGCATACCGGTCGCCGCCGATCAGCACCCGCTCGCGATAGTCGTTGAGGTCGCCGCAGATCGCCCAGCGCTTGCCGGCGGCGTGGTCCTTGCCGAAGCGCGCCTCGATGATCCGGCGCGCCGCCGTCGCCTCGGCGATCCGGAGCGGCATGGCGCCGTCGCGGCCGGGCACGTTCGGCCGCACGCCCTGCTGCGACTTCAGATGGAGCACGTAGAGCGTCAGCGGCAGCCCGCCCACCCTGAGATCGATCTCCAGGCAGTCGCGGCGAAAGATCCGCTCGAAGGGCTGGAAGCCCAGCGCCTCCAGTCCGGGCGTGGCGAGCCCCATCTCCTCGAAGGTGACGGTGGCATGGCTGGTCATGCGCACGAACTCGATCGGCTGGCCGTGCGCGGTCTCCTCCTTCATCATCACCGCGACGTCGATGCCGCGCGAGTCGTTGCCCGTCGAGACGTATTTCTGCCGGTATCCGGAGCCGATCATCTTGAACAGGTAGCCATATTCGAATGCCTTCAGCGCATCGATGTCGTCGACCTCCTGAAGGCAGATGATGTCGGCGCGCGTGTCCGCTATGGCCAGCGCCGAAAGCTGCCGCGTGTCGTCGGCCATGGAAAGCGTGCGCGCCTGTTCGAGCAGCCGGTACTGCGCCTCGTCCTTGATCTCGAACAGGCTGAGCGCACGGTCGGCGTTCAACTGGTTGCGGTATCCGGAAAAATCGAAACGCCTCATGAGGTTTTCGACGTTGAAGGTGGCGAGGCGCAGCGACATGACGCCCGGAGCATTGCCTGCGCGGCGAAGGAAATACAAGCGCGGCCGAAGGCGCAGAGGGCAAGGGAGGTGTGCCGCAGGCTATGGAAGCGCGCCGCGACACACTATGTAGGTTGGATGCGTGCCCCGAACCTCATCCGTCCCGCCGCCCTCGTGCTGGCCTGCGGGCTTGCCCAGCCAGCCATCGGCCCGGCCCACGCCGTGCCGTCCGGCATGGCCCTGCCTGACCGGGAGCCCGTGCCGCAGGTGCTTCTCGTCGGCGATATCTGCGGCGCGCTGGGCAATTGCGGAATCCTCGGTTCAGGCGTCAATCCCCTGCCCCGCCAGACGCTGAAACCCGATATCGGGCGCTTCGATCTCGGCCATGACGATCGTTCCATGACGATCGTTACGGCCGCTACCGCTACGAACAGCCGGACATGCAGCTCAATCTCGATGTGCCGCGCATGCAGCCTTCGCGACGCGTCCAGCCCCGCTACACGGGCACGAAGACGCTCTACAGGGTCGGCAACCTGTCCGCCGAGCATGTCGACTGGTGCTACGCGCGCTACAAGAGCTACAGGGCCAAGGACAACAGCTACCAGCCGGAAAAAGGGCCGCGGCGGACCTGCGTCTCGCCCTACCGCTGAGCGGAGGCGGGCTACGGTCGGACGAAGGAGATGCCGACCGCCGTTTCGGTGCGCCAGCGCACGACCGCCTCGCGCGCCTCCGCGCCGTCCATCGAAAAGGTCAGCGCGCCCGGCAGGGAAAACGTCTCGGCAAGGCTCAGCCGCGCGCCGCTGTCCGACATGTTGCGGACGAGGCATTCGAACGTGCTGAACCCTCTGTTGAAGGAGAGCACGGCGCGCTTCAGCACGCGCTGCCGGACCGCGCAGCGCCGCTCGGGCTGGTGCGGTGCGCCCGCTTCATTCGCATGGTCTGCCTGTGCCGACATGATGGCCTCCGCAATGGCAAATCGACACATGCAAGGATCGCGCCAGGAATAAATGGGCCTTTCCGTGCCAGATTGGCACAAATGCAAAGCACCGGCGGTTTCGAGCCGCCGGCACTTGTATCGAAATCCGTGGGTCGCCCGCTCAGTTGCGGGCCTTGTCCACCAGCTTGTTCTTCGAAATCCACGGCATCATGCCGCGCAGCTTCTCGCCGACCTGCTCGATCTGGTGCGAATCGTTCATGCGGCGGATGCCCTTGAAACGCGACAGGCCCGAGCGGTATTCCTGCATCCACTCCGAAGTGAACTTGCCGGTCTGGATGTCCTTCAGGATGCGCTTCATCTCCTTCTTGGTGTCTTCGGTGATGATGCGCGGGCCGGATACGTACTCGCCCCACTCCGCGGTGTTGGAGATCGAGTAGTTCATGTTGGCGATGCCGCCCTCGTAGATCAGGTCGACGATCAGCTTCACCTCGTGCAGGCACTCGAAATAGGCCATTTCCGGCGCGTAGCCGGCTTCCACCAGCGTCTCGAAGCCGGCGCGGATCAGCTCGACAAGGCCGCCGCACAGGACCACCTGCTCGCCGAACAGGTCGGTCTCGCACTCTTCCTTGAAATTGGTCTCGATGATGCCCGAGCGGCCGCCGCCGACGCCGCAGGCATAGGAAAGGCCGAGGTCGAGCGCGTTGCCGGAAGCGTCCTGATGCACGGCGACGAGGCACGGCACGCCGCCGCCCTTCTGGTATTCGCCGCGCACCGTGTGACCGGGCCCTTTCGGCGCGACCATGAGAACGTCGACGGTCGACTTGGGCTCGATCAGGCCGAAATGCACGTTGAGGCCGTGCGCGAAGGCGATCGCCGCGCCGTCGCGGATGTTCGGCGCGATCTCGTTTTTGTAGATGTCGGCCTGCAATTCGTCGGGCGTCGCCATCATCATCAGGTCGGCCCATTTGGCGGCTTCCGCGACCGTCATCACCTTGAGCCCGTCGGCCTCGACCTTCTTGGCCGTCGGCGATCCCGCCTTCAGGCCGATGGCGATCTCCTTGGCGCCGGAATCCTTGAGGTTGAGCGCATGGGCGCGGCCCTGGGAGCCGTAGCCGATGATGGCGACCTTCTTGCCCTTGATCAGGTTGAGATCGGCGTCGCGATCGTAATAGACACGCATTTTCAGTGCTTTCCTTCTTTGAGTTGAATCGGTTTCCAAGCTTGTGCGTCCTTCGAGGCCGGCTTCGCCGGCACCTCAGGATGAGGGAGGCCGGTACAAACCTCCCTCATCCTGAGGTGCGAGGCGAAGCCGAGCCTCGAAGGACGCACGATTTCCGTAAAGAGCAAGAAATTGACCTGCCGCGCGTTTCGCGTCCGCGGCGATCTCCGTCTCCGAAAGTGCCAGCCTGTCGCCCAGCAGGAGCCGGATCTGCACGTCGCGGCCGACCAGCCCGAAAAAGGTCCGGAAGGCGACCTCCGTATCGTCGAAGGCGAGCAGGCCGGCCGCGCGGCCGGCTTCGAGCAGCGGCTTCAGCCGCTCGCCGATGGCGAAGCGGCCGTTTGCCAGCACGATGCGCCCGAGATCGTTCGTGCCGGACGCGGCCTGGCCGATCGCCACCCGGTTCAGCGCGACCGACGTGCCGGAGGAAATGACCGCCAGCCAGTTGGCGGCAAAGCTTTCCAGGCTCTGCCGGAGCGCCGATGCGTCGAGATGCTGGCTGTCATAATGACCGGCGCGCACCTTCGAGGCCTGCCAGCGGACCGGGGCGGTCAGGATGCCGTCGCGGTCGCCGAACCACTTGTAGAGCGTTTCCTTGGAGCAGGCCGCGCGGCGGGCAATGTCGCTGACCGTCAGGTCCCCGCCCTGTTCCACCATCAGCGCAAGCACGGCGTCGAGCACGGCCTGCTGGCGCTCGCTGAGCGCCTCGCCGCCTGCCTCCGCTGTCGTTGCCGCAATGCCCATGGGAACCGTACCGTACGTTACGGTTCGGAATATAGGCCCTTACGATGGAATGCAAGGGCCTCCCGCTATGCCGAAGGCAATCGCCCGAGAAGCATGGCGCTCCACGTTGCCCCCCTGTCCGGCAGGACAGAGGGGGGCGACGTAGAGCGCCATACCCTTCAACGATTACCCCGCCGCTATGCCTATTTCGCGACAAGCGTCCGGCCGAACCAGTCGGCGGTCTTGGAGATCACCTCTTCGGCGGCCTTCTGGTTGTCGGAAAGCACATGGAAGATGTGGTCCTCGCCGGGCATGTTGATGGTCTGCTTGATCGGTCCGCCCGACGCCACCACGAACTTCTCCGCATAGGCGGAGGAAAAATCGTCGTTGCCGGCGATCGCCATGTAGGAGGCCTTCACGCCCTTCACGGCTTCGGAGAGATCGAAATGGTCGAGGCTCTCGAAGAAGGATTTCTTCAGCGCCATGGTCCGCCAGCCGAGATCGAGCGCGACGATCCCCTCCTTCGCCGCCCGGTCGAACGTCTCCTGCCCCATCTCCCCGAGGAAATCCTTGTGGAAGTCGCCGACCGATGACCAGGTGACGAGCGACTTCACATCGTCCGGATGCTTGGAGGCCAGCAGGATGGCGATGCCGCCGCCGAGGCTGAAGCCCAGCACGCCGAGCCGGTCGCGGTCGATATGGTCGGCTCCTTGCAGATAGGCGAGCGCGATCTCGGCATCCGCGAGCTGGCCGTCGACCGTCGTCGCCCCGGTGTCGCCGTCGCTCTTGCCGAAGCCTTCGAAATCGATGCGCAGCGAGCCGATGCCGCGGGCGGCGAGCGCGGCCGCCTCGCGTTTGTACATGTCGCCGACCTCGTCCTTCGAGCTGCCGAAGCCGTGCAGCATGAGCACCGCCGGCACATGGTCCGCGCCGTCGGGAATGTTGAGGATGGCGGAAATGCCCTTGTCGAGCGTCAGCGTCGTCTCCGCCGCCGAGGCGCCTGCGAAAGGCGCCAGGGCCGCGATCAGAACCGCCGCGAGGGATATTGCGAGCGTTTTCGACATCGTCTTCCTGTCCGTTCCATCATTGCCCGCCCGACCGGGGCGCGACCTTCGCTCCGGCAACACCCCCCGTCAAGCCATGCCAGTCGATCTCTTGGAGGCCCAGCGGCGCGAAAGGCTCCACCATCGTCCCCGCGACCATGGCGGCGAGCAGTTGCGGCGCGGGCGGAATGCGCGCGGCGGTGGCGACGAAGCGGTCGCGGATGAAGGGCAGCAGCACGGAATCGGACTGGTAGAACGGCGTGAAGGCCCGGGAGAGCGCCTGGAACAGCCGCACATGCCGCCGCCTTGATCGGCAATAGCCGTCCAGCGCCTCCTCCACGGAGGAAGTCTTTGCCAGCGCGTGTGCAAGCGCGGCCGCGTCGAGCAACGCCATGTTCGCCCCCTGCCCGAGCTGCGGGCTGGTGGAGTGGGCCGCATCTCCGATCACCGCGAGCCGCCGGCCGGCCGGGCGCTTCAGCGTATGGTGCCCGTAGCGGGCGAGCGTCAGGCTGTCGAAACCGTCGATCTGCTCGACCAGAGCCTCCGTTTCCGGCCAGCAGGCGAGCACACGGTCCTTCCAGGCCCGCAGGCCGGCGGCCTTGACCTTTTCCGCATCGGACGGCTTCAGGCTCCAGAAGAAGGCCGCCATGTCCCGCCCGCCCGGTTCGACGCGGCCGATCGGCAGGACGCCGGCCATGACGCTCGCCCGGTCGTAGCGCTGGGCGAGCCGGTCGGCCGCGAAACCGCCCCGCCAGTCGAGCGAGGCCCAGAAGGCGCCGTAGGCGAGCGGCTTCGGCTCGCACGGCCGCTCGGCATGTCGGCGCAGCGCCGAGCGCGCGCCGCTGGCGTCCACGACGAGATCGAACGGCCCGATCCTGCGGCCCTCGCCCGTCATCAGGAACGCCGAAGAGGCCCCGGCCTCCATGTCGCTTACGTCGCGGCTCGTCTCGATCGAAATCCCCGCCCGCGCGACGGCTTCGTGCAGCACGCCGAAAAGCGCGGCCCGGTGGACGGCCAGCCCGAACCGCCCGCCCTTCAGCGCTCCGTACTGCACGTCGAGCACCGTGCGGCCGCTTTTGGCGTCGACGCCGTAAAGCCTGTCGATGCGCGCGCCGCGCAGCAGCATGGCGTCCAGCAGGCCGAGGCCGGCCAGGACGGTCAGGCCCGTCGGCTGGAGGATCAGCCCCGACCCCACCGGTTTCGGCGCGTCGAAGCGCTCGAAGACCGTCACCCTGTGTCCGGCGCGGTCGAGATGAAGCGCGGCGGCAAGACCCGCCGGCCCCGCCCCGACGATGGCGATGTCAAGGGATGCACGCAAGAAGAGACCCCGCCCAAGCCCGCGGCACCATCTTTCAGCGGCCCGGCGAAATCAAGCGCTCAGGTTTCCCGCTCGTCGAAGCGGTTCCGCGCCGCGCGCACGCGATCGTGATTGCGCTCGGCCCACTGGATGAGCGCGGCCAGCGGCTCGAACATCGAGCGGCCGAGGTCGGTCAGGCTGTATTCGACGCTCGGCGGCTTCGTGGGAAACACCTCGCGGTGGACGTAGCCGTCGCGCTGGAGATCGTGCAGCGTCTGGGTCAGCATGCGCTGCGAGATGTCCGGCACGAGGCGGCGCAGCGCGCCGAAGCGGTAGGGTTTTTCGGCCAGCGCCATCGTCAGCAGCGAGCTCCAGCGCCCGCTGAGCGTCTGGATCACGTCGCGCACCGGGCAGTCGGCGAGGCTCCGCCCTTCCGAGGTGGCGCGGTAGATCTCGAGCTTCGACCTGAGATTGCTGAGCCTGCCGTCCATGGTGGTTCCCTCCGCGTGCCTACGTCCCGCAAAACTGCCTTCTTTACGGCGCCTGCCGATTCCTATCCTAGTGCAGGTCTCTTTTCGAGACCATCACTCAAGCGGGATATTCCAATGTCCGACACCATCCTCATCACCGGCGCGGGCGGCAAGCTCGGCGGCCGCATCATCCATCACCTTCTGGAGCGTGGCGTGGCCCCGTCCCGCATCGTCGCCGGAACGCGCGACACCGCAAAGCTCGCGGCGCTCACCGCCAGGGGCGTCTCCGTGCGCAAGGTCGACTTCGACGACGAGGCCAGCCTGCCGAAAGCCTTGGCCGGCGCCGATACCGTGCTGGTCGTGTCGACCGACGCGCTGGACGGCGCGGGCACCCGGCTGAAGCAGCACCGCGCCGCCATAAAGGCCGCCGCCGCGGCCGGCGCGAAGCGGCTCGCCTACACCTCGCTGCCCGATCCGGAGCATTCCAGGGTCAGCTTCGCCCCGGACCATCTCGGCTCCGAGCAGGCCGTCGAGGCGACCGGCCTGCCCTATCTCATCTTCCGCAACTGCTGGTATCAGGAGAACCTGTTCATGGGCCTGCCGGCCGCCTTCAGGAGCGGTCATTGGTACACGTCGGCGGGCGAGGGCCGCACCTCCTTCGTGGCGCGCGACGACATCGCCGCTGCGATCGCGGCGGCGCTCGCCGATCCGCCGGCCGGAAGCGCCACCTATACGCTGACCGGAACGGAAGCCTTCACCAACGAGGCGGTCGCGAAGCTGGCGAGCGCGGCCGTCGGCAAACCCCTCCAGGTCGTCCAGCTCACCGACGAGCAGCTCGCGGGCGGCATGAAGGCGGCAGGCCTGCCGGACGCGATCATCCCGACGCTGGTGTCGTTCGACGCCGCCACCCGCGCCGGCAACCTGGCCATGGTGACCGGCGACGTCGAGGCGCTCTCCGGTCGAAAATCCCTGCCGCTGGCCGACTTCATCACGGCCAACAAGGCCGCGCTGGCCGGAGAAGCATGAGGCCGCGGCGCGGGCGAACGATCTTCGCCCCGCCTTCCCTACCGGGCAATCAGTCCCAGCCGGACGAGGCTTTCGCCCGTGGCCGCGAGAGCATCCTCCACCGAACGCGGCGACCAGCCGAGCAGGCGCCGCGCCTTCTCCCCTGTCGCGTTCTTGACGCGGCCGAGTTCCGGCGTCGCCGCTTGCCGTGCCGTCTCGCTGAAGCGGCCGGCTAGCCGCACCAGCCAGTCGGGCAGAACGAGCGTCGAGACCCTGGAGGCATCCGGTCCGAGCCGGCGCTTCAGCATCAGGGCCATCTCCCGCATGGTCACGAAATCGCCGGCCGTGGCCAGGAAGCGCTCGCCCTTCGCCGCGGGGTCGGTCATGGCCCTGAGATGCAGGTCGGCGACGTCGCGCACGTCGACCACCCCGAACATCAGCCGCGGCAGCGCCTTCACCCGGCCCTCCAGCATGCCTTTCACGAGCTGGACCGAAGCCGCGAGATCCGGGCTCAGCACCGGACCGAAGATGGCGACCGGGTTGACGGCGGCGAGCTCCAGGCCGCCGCCCTCGCCGGCGACGAAATCCCATGCGGCGCGCTCGGCGACGGTTTTCGACTTCACATAGGCGCTCACCAGCCCGGCCGGATCGGTCCAGTCCGCCTCGGTGAACGGCCGTCCGCCGGGCGGATCGGATCGATAGCCGACCGCCGCGAAGGACGAGGTCAGCACGACGCGCCGGACGCCGGCGTCGCGCGCCGCCCGCAGCACCCGCAGCGCCCCGTCCCGCGCCGGCACGATCAGCTCGTTCTCGTCCTTCGGCTGCATCATGGGAAACGGCGAGGCGACGTGCAGCACATAGGCGCAGCCGGCCACGGCCTCCGGCCATCCGGCATCGGCGGTGAGATCGGTTGCCACGCAGGAAAGCGCCCCGCCGGGCTCGCGGCCCGCCGCCTTCAGCGCGGCCCGCAGCGGCGCCTCGCGGGCCGGCGAGCGCAGCGTTGCGCGCACCCGGTATCCGGCGTCGAGCAGCGCCAGGATGCAATATGTCCCGACAAAGCCGGAACCGCCCGTCACCAGAACCAGTTCGCCGCTCATGCCGGCCTCCGAGGATCCGTCAGATCGCCACCTGGGTGCCGACTTCCACGACGCGCCCGGTCGGGATCTGGAAGTATTCCGTGGCGTCCGCCGCCGTCCGCGCCAGCATGATGAACAGCTTGTCCTGCCACACCGGCATGCCGGAATTGGGCGAGGCCTTCAGCGCGCGGCGCGACAGGAAGAAGGACGTGGTCATGATGTCGAACTTCCATCCCTGCTTGCGGCAGATGGCCAGCGCCTTCGGGATGTTGGGGTGCTCCATGTAGCCGAAATTGAGGCGCACCCGCATGAACAGGTCGTTGAGTTTCTCGATCCCGACGCGGTCGGCCTCGGAAACCTTCGGCTCCTGTGCCGTGATGACGGAAAGGATCACGTTCTGCTTGTGCAGCACCTTGTAGTGCTTGAGGCTGTGCATCAGCGCGGTCGGCGCGCTCAGCGGATCGCTGGTCAGGAAGACGGCCGTGCCGTCGACGAGCTGCGGCGGCTTGGCCGCCAGGTTGTTGGCGAGGAAATCGAGCGGGATCTCGTTCTTGCGCGTCTTCTCGAAGAGGAAGCGGCTGCCGCGCACCCATGTCCACATGATGAGGCCCATCACCGCGGCGACGCCGATCGACACCCAGCCGCCGTCGAGGACCTTGGCCACGTTGGCGGAGAAGAAGCCGAGGTCGATGACGCCGAACAGGCAGGTCAGCGCCAGCGCGCCGGCAAGCTGCCATTTCCAGCGGTGGCGCATGACCACGAAGAGCAGAACCGTGGTCACGAGCATCTCGCCGGTGACGGAAATGCCGTAGGCGGAAGCCAGCGCGCTGGAGGCGCCGAAGCCGACCACCAGGAGCATGACGCCCAGCGCGACGAGGAAGTTGACGCGCGGCAGGTATATCTGCCCCGATTGCGTCTCGGACGTGTGCTGGACCTCGAAACGCGGCAGCAGACTGAGCTGCACGGCCTGGCGCGTCAGCGAATAGGCGCCGGAGATGACGGCCTGGCTGGCGATGACGGTCGCCGCCGTCGCCAGGATGACGACCGGCAGCAGCGCCCAGTCGGGCATCATGTTGAAGAACGGCATATCCCCGTTTCCCGCCCCCGACAGGACGAACGCCCCCTGCCCGAAATAGTTGAGCAGCAGGCACGGGAAGACGATGACCGTCCAGGCCAGAACGATCGGCTTGCGGCCGAAATGGCCTAGGTCGACATAGAGCGCCTCCGCCCCGGTGACGGCGAGGAACACCGCGCCGATGGTGACGAAGGCGACGTTCGGCTCGTCCGCCAGATAGAGTGCCGCGTAATAGGGATTGACGGCCAGCAGGATCGAGAGGTCGTCGGCGATGTGGTAGGCGCCCGACACGCCGAGCGCCAGGAACCAGAGCGCCATGACCGGCCCGAAGATGCGCGCCACGCTTGCCGTCCCGAAGCGCTGCACCGCGAACAGCATCGCCAGGATGACGAGCGTGATCGGCACCACGAACGGATCGAAGGCGGGCGTCACGACGCCAAGCCCCTCGACCGCCGAGAGCACGGAGATCGCCGGCGTGATGATGGCGTCGCCGAAGAACAGCGCCGCGCCGCACAGGCCGACGCCGAGAATCAGCGTCGCGCGCTTCGGATAGCTGGCGCGCGCCAGCGCCATCAGCGAAAGCGTGCCGCCCTCGCCCCTGTTGTCGGCGCGCAGCACGAAAATCACGTATTTGACGGTGACGATCAGGGTCAGCGCCCAGATGATCAGCGACAGCACCCCCAGCACCGCCTCGCGCGTGACGGCGCCGCCGTCGGCCGAGGCGTGAAGCGCCTCGCGGAAGGCGTAGATCGGGCTCGTGCCGATGTCGCCATAGACCACGCCGAGGGCGGCAAGCATCAGCGCCTTGACGTTCTGGGGAGCGGGGTCCGCGTGTGGAGCCGGCTGCACCTCGCCCGCCTCCGAACGCGCATTGGCGTCAGCCATGCTGGAACTCCAGAAAAGCGGGCGGTCCTCTACGCGTGCTGCACTGCAATAGCAAATGCTGCTTTAGCATACCTGACCAAAGTGTCATGCCGGTTTCGCATTGCTTTCGCTCCTCAATAGGCCCTTATGCCGGCAAGCGCCATGGACATTCGGGAAAAACGGACATCCGGGAGAATCAGCGCACGACCGTCAGTCGCTCGGCCGCGCGCGTCACGGCGGTGTAGAGCCAGCGCTGGCGCGTTTCCTTGAAGGCGAAGCTTTCGTCGAACAGCACGACGTCGTTCCATTGCGAGCCCTGCGCCTTGTGCACGGTCAGCGCATAGCCGTAGTCGAAATCGTCGAAGCGCTTCTTCTGCTGCCAGGGGATTTCCTCTTCCGGGTTTTCGAAGGCGGCCTTCAGCAGCTTGATCTTGGCGACGCCCCGGTCCGGATCGTCCTCCTCCGGCGCGACGAGGAGGTTGATGCCGGGCTTCACCGTCTCGCGCGACGACGTCATCACTTTCCACAGCGAGCCGTTGAGCAGGCCCTTGGCGGGGTCGTTGCGCAGACACACCAGCTTGTCGCCCGCCTGCGGATGGGCGGCGGTAAAGCCCTTCAGCTCGCGCAGCCGCTGGTTGTAACGTCGCCGCGTCCGGTTGGTGCCGACCAGCACCTGATCGGCCCTCAGCACGAGGTCCTGCGTCACCTCCTCCTTGCCGATCACCTGCGCGGTCCCGAAATCGCCGCGCATGAACTCGCGCCCCTCGCGCACGTCGAGCGCCAGCCGGATGATCGGATTGTCGCGTGCCTGCCGGTGGATTTCGGTGAGCAGGAAGTCCGGCTCGTGGTCGGTGAAGAAGCCGCCGCCCGAGATCGGCGGCAACTGGCCGGGGTCGCCGAGCACGAGGATCGGCGTGCCGAAGCTCATCAGGTCGCGGCCGAGCTGCTCGTCCACCATCGAGCATTCGTCGATGACGATCAGCTTCGCCCGCGCCACCGGGCTCTGGCGGTTCAGCGAAAAGGTCGGATTGATCGAGGTCTTGCCGGTCGCCTCGTCCTCCACCGCCTCCTCGCCGCGCGGCCGGTAGATCAGCGAGTGGATGGTCCGCGCGTTGACGGCGCCCTTCGAGCGCAGCACCTGCGCGGCCTTGCCTGTGAAGGCGGCGAACTGCACCTGTCCGTCCACATGCTCGGCGAAGTGGCGCGCCAGCGTCGTCTTGCCGGTCCCGGCATAGCCGAACAGGCGGAACACCTGCGGCCTGCCGGCTTTCAGCCAGCGCGACACCGCCTGCAACGCATCGTCCTGTTGGGGAGAGAATTCCATGGCATCGACTGGCAGGATTCGGGCCCGGCGGGCAACCCCCGTCCGCTGCCGGGGTGCCTGCATGACCGAAGCCTAGCAGGCGGCAGAACGGAACACAACAGGAACAAAAGCCATGGAGAATCGGAAGCCTGCGGCTGCCGTCCGACCTATGCGGGGTTGGGATCGTTCTCCAGCAGGATCGGCTTGCCGTGCGGGGTTGCCTGCGCCGCACGACGCCATGCCGCCGACAGGCCCTCGACCTCGCCGGGCGTGGTAAGGCCCTTTGTCACGGCCAGACGTTCCAGCGCGCGCAGCCAATGCTCGTAGTAGTCGCGGCCGTCCGGTGCGGCATCCGGCCGATGCACCTCCGCCGACAACGCGTCCGCCCACTCGCTCCAGCCGAAGACGCCGCCTTCGGCGAGGGATACCACGAGCGCGAAAGCCTGCGCCTGCCAAGGTTCGGCAAATGCGGGACCGTCCGGGCCGGGAGGCGGTTCAGGCCGGTTCAAGGTAGCTCTCCCAGGCATCGATCGACACGGTAAGCCGCGGATCGGCCCCCTCGCCCCAGATCTCCGTCCCGTCGAAGACGACCGTATAGACCCATTCCGGGTTTTCGCCATGGCCGTGCGCGTTCGTGTCGGGAAAAACGAAGCCGCCGCGCACCGCTTCCACGACGCCCGCCTTGCCGCGCGCATAGCGCGGCAGCCTGGTGTGTCCCACGGGATGGAAGTTCCGGGTTCGGACCCGGTCGCCGGCCGTGAAACGCGCCGCCGAGGCGACCTCCCGGTCGCATGGACCGCCCTTGGCCAGTACCGCGGCCACCTCCGCCGCCTTCAGCACCCGTTTCGGCGCGGCGGGCGGGACGCTGACGGTCCCCTCTTGCAGTTCCGTCCCCGCAAGGAAGCCATGCCGGACGAGCAGCTTTTCGAGCGCCTTGATCCAGATCTCGTAGTAGCTCGACGCATAATAGTCGGCCGGGTGCAGGCTTTCGCGCGCATGCCGGCTCTCGTCGATGTTCCAGGCACCGAAGGCGCCGCAGGCGAGCGTGACACCGAGCGCGCGCTTTTCCCATCCAGCGTGAAAGATCGGCTCGTCCCGTTCCGGCGCGATAGGTCCGAAACCCATCTGCCCGCCGAGATCCTGCGGGCCGTTCATGCCGGCTGCCCCGCCAGCGCCGTGCCGATCATGGAATCGCGCGATATGAGGGCGGCAAGCTCCTCCTCGCTCCAGCCCCGGGTGCCCTCGGGGCGCTCCGGCACGACGATGTAGCGCATTTCGGCGGTGGAATCCCAGACGCGGATCGCCTTGTCCGCGGGCAGCGTCAGGCCGAACTCGGCCAGTACGCCGCGCGGATCGATGACGACGCGGCTGCGGTAGGGCGGCGCCTTGTACCAGACCGGCGGCAGGCCCAGCACCGACCACGGATAGCAGGAGCACAGCGTGCAGACGACGAGGTTATGCGTCTCGGGCGTGTTGAAGACTGCCTGCATGTGCTCGCCCTGGCGGCCGGTATAGCCCAGCGAGGCGATCGCCGCCGTCGCATCGCGCCGCAGCCAATCGGCATAGGTCTCGTCCGTCCAGGCCTTCGCGACGACCCTTGCGCCGTTGCGGGGTCCGACCTTGTTCTCGTAGGTATCGACGATCGCGTCGATCGCGGCCGGATCGACGAGACCCTTGCGCACGAGGATCGTCTCCAGCGCCTTCACCCGGGCAGTCATCGGGTTGAGGTCGTTGTCGTGGTGATGATCGTGATCGTGGTCGTGCGCCATGGGCCCGAGCTTATGCCCGCCCCACCGGCTCCGCAAGGAGCGGGCCTGTCACGGCGCGGGTCAAGCGCGAATGCCGAGGATCGCGCCGACGACTGCCCGCACGTCGGCCGGCACCTCGTCCGGAGCGTGCTCGATGAAGCGAAAGCCGCGATCCGATCGATGCAGGGTGCGAATCTGGTCGGCGAGCACGTATCCCTGCGTCTTCATGCCCGCCGGCAGCGGAACCTTTGTCGGCCAGGGAATCGGATTGCTGGTGATCGGACAGACAATTGCCTTGTTCGACGCCGCATGGAAGGCCTCCGAGGTGAGCACGATGGCCGGACGGGCACCGCCCTGCTCGCTGCCGCGAACCGGTTCGAAGTTCACCCAGACGATATCACCGGCGCTTAAGGACGTCATCCGGCGCTATCTCGCCACGCGAATACCCGTCGTCGATACTTTCCGTCGGGATCGGGCCCCGTTCGACCAGTTCAGGCTCATTCTCTGGACCAAGACGCTTCATCTCGGAGATGATCCATTCCAGCGTTGCGTTCCTTGGTCGCGCCGGTTCGATGATGGCCTTGCCGTCTTCGACGGTGAAATTCACGACATCGCCCGGCCTGACGCCAAGCGCGTCGAGCATCGCCTTCGACAGCCTTATGCCGGAGCTGTTGCCCCATTTGGAAACCACGATCTGCGCCATTGCCGCGGCCCTTGTATAGCCGGCGTATATACGTAGAATTGGATCGCTTTCAATACGACGCGCCTGACGCCTACATGCCCTGCGCCCCGCGGTTCATCGCGGCGACGCCCGTGCGACAGATTTCGGCCAGCCCCAGCGGCTTCATGATGGCGATGAACTGGTCGATCTTGCTGGTCTTGCCTGTCAGCTCGAAGATGAAGTGCTCGGTGTTGGCGTCGATCACCTTGGCGCGGAATGCATCCGCCAGCCTCAGCGCCTCGACGCGGGCTTCGCCCGTGCCCGTCACCTTGGCCAGCACCAGCTCGCGTTCGAGCGGCGAGCCTTTGCCGAGCTCCTCCGCCCGCACGGTGAGGTCGACCACCCGGTGGACGGGCACGATGCGCTCGAGCTGGGTCTTGATCTGTTCGAGCACATGCGCGGTGCCCCTGGTGACGATGGTGATGCGCGAAAGATGCTGCTCGTGCTCCGTCTCGGAGACCGTCAGGCTCTCGATATTGTAGCCGCGTCCGGAAAACAGGCCGATGACGCGGGCCAGCACGCCCGGCTCGTTGTCGACCAGCACGGAAAGCGTATGCCGCTCCGGCTTCTGCGTTTCCTTGGCGATGAAATAGGCGGAGCCGGTGGGCTGAAGGTGGGCGTTCATTTCAAAGAATTCCTTAGCTTGGAAAGCGCTTCGTCGGGAGTGTTCCCAAACGAAATCCACGGCGGCGGATCAAGCCAGAAGCGGCCAGCGTCCGTATCAGAGCCCGAGGGCCCGGCACCCGCGGAAAGAATGAAATCCAGTCGCGTTTGAGTGGCATCAAATTCATCGGTCGCGCACGCCACGGCCAGCCAATCGCCTCCGGAATAGATGCCGGAATAGCGATCCTGGATGATGACGACCCGGTAGTCTGGCATCTCACACCAGTTCCCTGCCCTTGGCGTCGATGGCGTTGGCGACCGCCTCGTCGGTCGCCTCGTCGGGCAGCAGCATCTCGTTGTGGGCTTTTCCGGACGGGATCATCGGGAAGCAGTTGGCGAGATTGGCCACGCGGCAGTCGAACAGCACGGGCTTCTTCACGTCGATCATCTCCCTTATGGCGTCGTCCAGTTCGCCCGGCTTCTCGCAGCGTATGCCGTGGGCGCCGAAAGCCTGCGCCATCAGCACGAAGTCGGGCATCGCCTCCGTATAGGAATGGGACAGCCGGTTGCCGTGCAGCAACTGCTGCCACTGGCGCACCATGCCCATATACTGGTTGTTGAGGATGAAGATCTTGATCGGCGCCTCGTACTGAACGGCCGCGCTCATCTCCTGCATGGTCATCTGCACCGAGGCGTCGCCGGCGATGTCGACGACCAGCGCGTCGGGATGCGCGATCTGCACGCCGAGCGCCGCCGGCAGGCCGTAGCCCATGGTGCCGAGCCCCCCGGAGGTCATCCAGCGGTTCGGCTTGTCGAAATGGAAATGCTGGGCCGCCCACATCTGGTGCTGGCCGACCTCCGTGGTGATGTAGACGTCGCGATCCTTCGTCAGCTCGTAGAGGCGCTGGATCGCATATTGCGGCATGATGACGTCGCTGCTGTTCCGGTAGGCGAGCGAATCGCGCGCCCGCCAGCGGGCGATCTGCTCCCACCAGGGATGCAGCGCCTTCTTGTCCTGCTTCGGCCCGGCGCGCCACAGCCGCACCATGTCCTCCAGCACATGGGCGATGTCGCCGACGATGCCGATATCGGCGTGCACGTTCTTGTTGATCGAGGACGGATCGATGTCGACATGGATGCGCTTGGAGCCCGGCGAGAAGGCGTCGATCCTGCCGGTGATGCGGTCGTCGAAGCGCGCACCCAGGCACACCATCACGTCGCAGTCGTGCATGGCCATGTTGGCCTCGTAGGTGCCGTGCATGCCCAGCATGCCGACCCAGTTCTTGGCCGACGCCGGATAGGCGCCGAGCCCCATCAGGGTCGAGGTGATCGGGAATCCCGTGAGCTCCACCAGCTCGCGCAGCAGGTTGCAGGCCTCCGGCCCGGAATTGACGACGCCGCCGCCCGTATAGAGCATCGGCCGTTGGGCGCCGCGCATCAGCTCGACGGCGGCCTTCACCTTCTCCAGGTCGCCCTGCACCTTCGGCTGGTAGCTCGTGCGCGGCGCGGTCTGCGGCGACACATAGGTGCCTTTGGCGAACTGCACGTCTTTCGGGATGTCGACCACCACCGGCCCCGGGCGCCCGGTCGTGGCCACATGGAAGGCCTCGTGGATCGTCGCGGCGAGCTGGTTCACGTCCTTCACAAGCCAGTTGTGCTTGGTGCAGGGGCGCGTGATGCCGACCGTGTCGCATTCCTGGAAGGCATCGGAGCCGATCAGCGTCGTCGGGACCTGCCCGGTGATGCAGACCAGCGGAATGGAATCCATCAGCGCGTCCTGCAACGCCGTGACCGCGTTCGTCGCGCCTGGACCCGAGGTCACCAGCATGACGCCCGCCTTGCCGGTCGAGCGGGCATAGCCCTCCGCGGCATGGCCCGCACCCTGCTCGTGGCGGACCAGGACGTGCTGGATGTCGTCCTGCTGGAAAAGCTCGTCATAGATCGGCAGCACGGCGCCGCCCGGATAGCCGAAAAGGTGCCTGACGCCGTTGTCCCGCAGCGCCTGCACCACCATCTCGGCGCCGGTCATCTCGTTGCGCTCGGCTTTTTCCTCGGTCATTTCGGTCTTCCATCTGCTTGCCGCCGCGGCGGTCCGGAGTGCGTTCGACTGGCATTCGGGCAATAAAAAAGGCCCCCAAGGGAGCCTGCGGTTGCGCATGGGTGGATCTCGCCCGGCGGTCACGCCGCCTTGCCCATGCGCCTTCCTACTACGAGAATGACTGTCAGCTTCATGGGCGCGGACAATAAGTGCCATATTGCGTGACTGTCAATGGCATTTGCATCGCGGCCCGGACAACCGGGTCAGGACCAATCCGGCCATGTCATTGGCAGTTGCATCCCAGCGCCCGACGATGGCACCTTGCCGTCGTGGCGCAGGCGCGAACGCATCGCGGGCAATCGCACCCGGGAGGATATCTGCATGCTCGACAAGGCCCCGAACAGGAAGCTCGCCGACCTTCTTGAGACATTCGGCAAGGCGCTGGCCGCCGACGACATCGAGGCGGCGACCGCTCTCTTCGAGGAGGATTGCTACTGGCGCGACCTCGTTGCCTTCACCTGGAACATCAGGACCATGGAGGGCCGCCCGGCCATCCGCCGCATGCTGGAGAGCCAGCTGGCGAAGACGAAGCCGGGCCGGTGGAGGGTTTCCGAAAAGGACGACGCCACCGAAAAGAACGGCGTGCTGGAGGGCTGGTTCACCTTCGAGACGGAGGTGGCGCGCTGCCGCGGCCATATACGCGCACGCAACGGCCGGATCCGGACGATTCTGACGGCGATGGACGAGTTGAAGGGTCACGAGGAGCCCGCGGGCGTCAGGCGCCCGAACGGGCATCCCGAGCCGCAAGGCGCCGGACGGCCCGCCAGAAGCTGGTCCGAGCGCCGCGCCGAGGAGGAGCGCGAGCTTGGCCATTCCCGCCAGCCCTATGTCCTCATCATCGGCGGCGGCCAGGGCGCGCTGGCGCTCGGCGCCCGGCTGCGGCAGCTCGACGTCCCCACCATCATCGTGGAGAAGAACCCGCGTCCCGGCGACAGCTGGCGCGTGCGCTACAAATCGCTCTGCCTGCACGATCCCGTGTGGTACGACCACATGCCCTACATCCCCTTCCCCGCCAACTGGCCGGTCTATTCGCCGAAGGACAAGATCGGCGACTGGCTCGAAATGTACGCCAAGGTGATGGAGCTGAACTTCTGGGGCTCGACGCTCTGCAGGAGCGCCAAGTTCGACGAGACCGCCAAGGAATGGACCGTTATCGTCGAGCGGGACGGCAAGGAGATCGTGCTGAAGCCGAAGCAACTGGTGTTCGCGACCGGCCAGGCCAGCCGCGCCATCGTGCCGGAATTTCCCGGCCAGGACATCTTCAAGGGCGAGCAGCAGCATTCCTCCCGACATCCCGGGCCGGATGGCTATGTCGACAAGAAGACGGTGGTGATCGGGTCGAACACCTCGGCGCACGACATCTGCGGCGCGCTGGCCGAGCTGGGTGCGGACGTCACCATGGTGCAGCGCTCCCCCACGCTGGTCGTCGGCATCGACACGCTGCACGAACTCGCCACCGGCATTCTCTATTCGGAAAAGGCGGTCGCTGCGGGCATCGACGTCGAGAAGGCCGACTATATCGGCGCCAGCATGCCCTATCGCCTGATGGGCGCCGAGCAGAAGCCGATCTACGACGACATCCGCAAGCGCGACGCGGTATTCAACAAGAAGCTGACGGATGCGGGTTTCGTCCTCGACTGGGGCGACGACGAAACCGGGCTGTTCATGAAATACATGCGGCGCGGCGCGGGCTACTACATCGACATCGGCGCCAGCCAGATGATCATCGACGGCAGCATCAAGCACAAATACGGCCAGGTGGTCCGCCTGACCGAGGATGCCGTCGTGCTGGAGGACGGCACGGCCCTGTCCGCCGACCTCGTGGTCTACGCCACCGGCTTCGGCTCGATGAACGGATGGGTGGCCGACATCGTCGACCAGGCGACAGCCGACAAGGTCGGCAGGGTCTGGGGCCTCGGTTCCGGCACCACGAACGACCCCGGCCCCTGGGAGGGCGAGCCCCGCAACATGTGGAAGCCGACGCAGCAGGAGGCGCTCTGGTTCCATGGCGGCAATCTCCACCAGTCGCGCCACAATTCGCTGTTCCTGGCGTTGCAGCTCAAGGCGCGCATGGAGGGCATCCCGACGCCCGTCTACGGCCTTCAGGAAGTCCATCACAAGCGATAGCCGGGCAAGGCACGGGAGGAACGGCAACGGAGCGCGGCCCGCCGGGCGTTTCCGACTGGCTGCGCTTAATGCGCATTCACCATACATTCTCACGCTAGTTTAACCGCTCTCGTCTAGTCTGTGTGCCGATCAAGCGGGGATTGGCATGATGTTCGTACAGAACGAGGCTGGGGATCCGGTTTCGCAGGAACGTCGCGAGCAAGACCAGCCGAACCGGCGGATCCTGGGCCATGTCGTGCAGTGCGACGGCGCGCGTGCGCTCATCAGCGCCACCCTCCCTCCTCCCGACGCGGAAAGCGACCAGAACAGCCACCATTGGACCGTCGGCAAGATGATCTCGATCAACATGCGCGACGTGCGCACGGTCGGCGTCGTCTACGAAATCCGCAGGGTCGACAGGGAATTGAAAGCCGACGCCCCCCAGTCGATCGAGGTGGCCGTCGAGCTCGTCGGCGAGGTCAAGGACAACGCCGAACTGGGCAAGCCGGTTTTCGACCGCGGCATCACCGTCTATCCGTTCATCGGCGCGGTGGCGCACCGCATCCGCGCCCGCGACCTCGCCGCCATCTACGATCTCGCGGGCCGGACCGGCGTGACGATCGGCACGCTCGTCCAGGACGAGGAGATCGCCGCCAACATCGCGATCGACGACACGTTGAGCCGGCACTTCGCCGTGGTCGGAACGACGGGCGTGGGCAAGTCCACCGCGGTGTCGCTGCTGATGCGCAAGGCCGTGGAGGCGCGCCCCGATCTCAGGGTCCTGATCCTCGATCCGCACAACGAGTTCGCCGCGGCACTGCCGGACCTGTCCGTCCGCATGGACACCACGACGCTCGACCTGCCGTTCTGGCTCTTCCGCCTGGAGGAATTCGCGGAAGTGCTGTTCCGCGGGCGCGAGATCGAGGCTGACGAGCTCGACATCCTGCGCGACTTCATCCCGCAGGCCAAGCACGTCTACCGCAATCCCGGCGCGGCGTATCTGCGGCGCGGCGGCGACCTGCTGACGGCCGACACGCCGATCCCGTACCGGATCGCGGACCTGATCAAGCTGATCGACGACCGGATGGGCCAGCTCGATTCCAAGGACGACAGGCCGGCCCTCAAGGCGCTGCGCTCGCGCATCGAGGCCTCCGTCAACGATCCGCGCTACCGCTTCATGTTCAGCTCGCGCCTGATCGACGACAACATCCATCGGGCGATCGGCCAGATCTTCCGCGTGCCGCTGGAAGGCAAGCCCATCACCTGCTTCGAGATGGCCGGCCTTCCCTCGGAGATCGTCAACGCGGTCTGCTCCGTGCTGGCGCGCCTCGCCTTCGACCTGACGCTGTGGAGCGACGGCAAGCTCAAGATCCTCGTGGTCTGCGAGGAGGCCCACCGGTACCTGCCGGCCGATCCGCGGCTCGGTTTCGCGCCGACCCGCCACGCGCTGGCGCGCATCGCCAAGGAAGGGCGCAAATACGGCTGCTATCTCGGCGTCATCACGCAGCGCCCCGGCGAACTGGACTCGACGATCCTGTCGCAGTGCTCCACCGTGTTCACCATGCGGCTGGCCAACGAGATCGACCAGACGATCATCCGCTCGGCAATCTCGGACTCCTCTTCCTCGACGCTGTCGTTCCTCTCCTCGATGGGGCAGCGCGAGGCGATCGTGTTCGGCGAGGGGGTCGCGACCACCATGCGCATGAAGTTCGAGCGGCTGATCCTCTCCCGCATTCCCGGGCGCCGCAAAGGCACCGAGAGCGACGAGCACGGCGCTGCCGACAAAGACGTCGATCTCGCCCTCATCGTCGATCGCCTGCGCAGCATCACGAAGCCGCAGGTCGCCGCCCCGCTTTCCGGGGTCGCCGTCAGCTCGGTCCGCCAGGCCGGCGATCCCGGCTACAGGAAGCCCGCTCCCGTCGCGCCGACCCATGCGGACATGGAGCAGAATTTCGGCTACGGCGCCGGCCAGAGCGCCCGCTTCGGCCACCGCGTCCGGCAGGATTGATCCCGACAGAGGCGCCAACCTTCAGGAGCGATCGCCTGCCGAGCAATGGCGCTCCACCCGGTGAAGGGGAGATGTCAGGCAGGACAGAGAGGCGCGGGAAGAACTCGACGTCACCGATGCCTCGCCGGCGATTGCCCTGTCAGGCCCTGAACCTCAGGCGCAGACCCGGTTGCGGCCTTTGCGCTTTGCCTCGTAGAGCATGCCGTCGGCGCGGCCGACCAGTTCGTCCTTGCTTTCCTTGCGGTTCCAGGTCGCAAGCCCGACGCTCGTCGTCACCCTGAGGCGCACGTTGCCGGAGACGATGACCAGCCCGGAGATCGCGCGGCGAATGCGCTCGGCGAGCTTCAGGAGCATGTCGGAATCCATGTTCGGCGCCAGCACGGCGAATTCCTCGCCGCCCAGCCGGGCGACGACATCATGGTAGCGCGTAAGATCCTGGAGGCATTTCGCGACGGCCTTCAGGACCTCGTCGCCGATATTGTGCCCGTGCGTGTCGTTGACCTGCTTGAAGTGATCGAGATCGAGGACCATCAGGCCGAGCGGCTTGTCGATGCGGCGGAACTCGGCCATGTATTCGCGCAGCGCGTCGTCGAAGTAGCGCCGGTTCTGCAACCCCGTCAGCGCGTCCGTGAGGGCGGCCTGCTCCAGGGTGATCGAACGGGCGCTGAGCGTCTCCGTCATCTCGCGCAGCTTGCCCTCCTCGCTCACCTGCCGGCGAATCAGCGGGAAGATCAGCAGCACGCCGAACAGCACGGCCGTGGCGAGCAGGACGGCGATGGCGAAAAGCAGCCGGCGCAGATAGTCGTTCTCCACCGCGCCGGCCCCGCCGGCGATGGCGGCGAAACCATCGTTCGCGATCCCATAGGCGTGCACCGTCACCACCGCCGCAGCGAGGATCACGCCGATGAAGACGAAGAACGCCGATTCCGATTTATGCCAATGCATTTGCCGCCTGTGAGGACGTCATCGTCTTCCTTATGTCACGCGCAGGCTTATGGGATTGTTAATATGACGCTGCGGAACGTGCGTCCGGGATACCGCCGAGAACTTTCCATCCAGGGCCGAGCTGATGGCGGAACCATGTGGCCTGGCGCTTGGAATATTGCCGCGTCGCGATTTTGATGCGCTCGGCCGCCGCCTCTCGCGACACCCTGCCCGCGGCCAGATCGCCCAGTTCACGGACGCCGATCGCCTTCATCGCGGGAGCCGCGGCCGAAAGCCGCAGCGACAGGAGCGCCTCGGCCTCCGCCGGCGCGCCTTCCGACAGCATCGCCTCGACGCGCCGGTCGATGCGCTCCACCAGCACCTCGCGCGGCGGCGCGAGCACCAGCGCGCGCGCCGACGCCATGTCCACCAGGGGCGCCCCGCGCCGTGCCTGCCAGGCGGAGATCGACTCCCCCGAGGCCTCCAGCACCTCCAGCGCGCGCACGATCCGCTGGCCGTCCGAAGGATCAAGCCGCGCCGCGACGGCCGGATCGCGGCGGAGAAGCTGCGCATGCAGCGCGGATGCGCCCTCCTCCCGCAGGCGGCTGCGCCAGCGCTCCCGGACGGCTCGCGGTATCTCCGGCATCGCCGACAGGCCCTCCGTCAGCGCCCGGAAATAAAGGCCGGTGCCGCCGACGAAAATCGGCCGTCCGCCGCTCCGCTCCACCGCCTCCGCCACCCGCTCCGCCTCGCGCAACCACGCGCCGGCCGAATAATCCGCGGCCGGATCGACATGCCCGTAGAGATGATGCGGGGCGGCCGCCAGATCGGCCTCGCCGGGCCGGGCGGTCAGGACGCGCAGGACGGCGTAGACCTGCATGGAATCGGCGTTGACGATCGCGCCGTCATGGCGCCGCGCCAGCTCGAGCGCCAGCGCCGACTTGCCGCTCGCCGTCGGCCCGGCTATCAGGATGGCGTTTCTCAGGCGTCCCCGCTCCGGTCCGGTTTTCTCTCCCATGTCCCTTGTCGTAACGCTCCTCACCGCTCCGGCCGGCTGCGCGCTGTCGCAGCCCGTTGCCGATATGGTAGCGGAGGCGGTCGGCGCAAGAGCGGTCGACTGGCTGGCGCCCGGCATTGCCGCGGATCTGGCGATTTCCACAGACCGCGACGCGGTCGCGGTCGAGCAGGCGGCGCGCGCGGCGCTCGGCGGCCTGCCCGTCGATGTCGCCGTCCAGCCGGCGCAGGGCCGCCGCAAGAAGCTGCTGATCGCCGACATGGATTCGACCATGATCGACCAGGAATGCATCGACGAGCTTGCCGACGAGGTCGGCCTGAAGACGCATGTGGCGGAGATCACGCGCCGCTGCATGAACGGCGAGATACCCTTCGAATCCGCCCTGCGCGAGCGGGTGGCGCTGCTCAAGGGGCTCGACACCGCCGTCATCGACCAGATCGTCGAGAACCGGCTGACGCTTGCCGCGGGCGGCAGCACGCTGGTCGCGACCATGCGGGCCCACGGCGCCTGGACGGCACTGGTTTCCGGCGGTTTCGAAGCCTTCACCAGCCGCGTCGCCCAAAAGCTCGGGTTCGACGAGCAGCGCGCCAACGTGCTGGTCGAGGCCGAGGGCCGTCTCGCCGGCTTGGTGCAGGAGCCCATCCTCGGCCGGCAGGCGAAGGCCGATGCGCTCGACGCCATCGCGGCCGCGCGGAAAATCACGCCGGACGACGCCATCGCGGTGGGAGACGGAGCCAACGATCTCGACATGCTGCGGCTGGCCGGCACCGGCGTGGCGCTCCACGCCAAGCCCGCGGTCGCCGCCGAGGCGCGCATCCGCATCGACCACGGCGACTTGACCGCGCTTCTCTATCTTCAAGGCTACCGCCGCGAGGAGTTTGTCGGGTAGCTGCCGGCTGCGTCCTTCGAGGCTCGCCCGCCGAAGTTATTGTTCCTCCATCAAGAATCCTGCGGGCTCGCACCTCAGGATGAGGAAAGTGGTTTGTCGAACCCACCACACAGCGGGCTCGAGGCGCCAACCGTACTCATCCTG
>JAFKJW010000080.1 GCA_017305925.1 Hyphomicrobiales bacterium
CCATGGGTCCGGTCGTCTCGGAAGTGCAGATGAAGCGCGTGCTGAACTACATCGACATCGGCCGCAACGAGGGCGCTTCGCTCGTCACTGGTGGTGCGCAACGCGGCGATGCCGGCTATTTCATCGAGCCGACCGTGTTCGCCGGCGTGCGCCACGAGATGCGCATCTCGCAGGAGGAGATTTTCGGCCCCGTGGCTGCCGCCATCCCGTTCAAGGACGATGAGGACGCCATCCGCATCGCCAACGGCACAGTCTACAGCCTGGCGGCCGGCGTGTGGACCGGCGACATCGGCCGCGCGCATCGCTTCACCAAGAAGCTGAAGGCCGGCACGGTCTGGGTCAACACCTATGGTCCGACCGACATCCGGCTTCCATGGGGTGGCGCGCGCGACTCCGGTTTCGGCCGCGAGCACGGCGACGCGGCCATCGACAATTTCACCGAACCCAAGGCGATCTGGATCAACACCGGACGCTGACATCAACGCCGGCCGGTCGCCTGGACCGTCCGGCGCTTCCATCCACCCATACCTACCGGCCCGCCGCCTAAGGCGCTCGGGACAAGAAGGTCTTTGCAAGAATTCGAGGAGAACAGCATGCGCATCGCGATCATCGGCCAGCAGGCCTTCGGCAAGAGCGTCCTGGAAGCGTTCCTGGCGCGCGGCGACGAGGTGGCGGGCGTTTTCTGTGCCCCCGAGAAGCCCGGCGTCAAGCCGGACCCGCTGCGATTGGCGGCGGAGGAGCATGGTTTGAGGCTGTTCCAGCTTCCCAATCTGAAGAGCCCGGCGGCGGAAGGTGCGCTGCGCGCGCTTGATGTGGACCTTGCGGTGATGGTCTATGTGCTGCAGTTCGCACCGCAGGCCTTCGTCAACATCCCGAAGCACGGCACCATCCAGTATCACCCGTCCCTGCTGCCGAAGTATCGCGGACCAAGCTCGATCAACTGGCCGATCATCAAGGGCGAGACGGAAACCGGCCTCACTGTCTTCCGCCCGAACGATGGCCTCGACGAGGGTCCGGTGATCCTGCAGAAGCACGTCGCCATCGGCCCTGAAGACACGCTTGGCAGCGTCTACTTCGACCGGCTATTCCCGCTCGGCGTCGAGGCGATGCTGGAAGCCGCCGATCTCGTCGTTGCCGGACGCCAAACCGAGACCGTGCAGGACGAGGACGAAGCATCCTACGAGGGCTGGTGCCGCGACGCGGAAGCCAAGATCAACTGGAATGCGCATCTCGACGTCATCCACAATTTGATCCGCGGCTGCGATCCCGCGCCGGGCGCCTGGACGACCATACTCGGCCAGAAGGTGAGACTGTTCGATAGCTGCAAGCATCCGGTGCGCCGTTTCGGTGACGTGGCCGGCAAGCCGGGCGACATCGTCGCAGTCGGCGACCAAGCCGTCAGCATCTCCGTACAGGGCGGAACGATCGAGATCGGCAAGGTTCGCACCGGGTCCGGCCAGAAGACGTCGGCAGGCGTCTTTGCCAGATCGCACGGCCTTTCGGTCGGCGACAGGTTCGAGTCGGAGGCAAGGCAAAGCCTCGCCGCGGCAGCAGGCTAAGCGCCTGCTGTACCCCGATCGGCCGCCGGCTGATCACACGGCTTTCCGGCGCATCGCAACGTCCTTTGTCGCTTTTCCTACCTCTGCTGCGTCCGATCCCTAAAGCCGGCTCCTTTATACGCAGGCGCTGGCTCCACGCCGGCGGCCAAGTGGAATTCGTGCGGTTTTGAGCGCCATGCATGGGCCTGCCAGCCTGGCCGAAAGGTGGCCGGAGGTATTTCGTTGGTGTGAGAACAAGTGGGTATACGCATCCTGCGTATCGTTATATTTTCCAATAGCGAACGCGACCGCTTTATGAAATTCGAAGAGAACGAGGAGAAGTAGGAGCGCAGACTGAGGAGGAGCCGATGCGTGCGCCCACATTGTCCTACCATGCCGACAGGATTCAAGCCGCAATCGAATCCGACGGTGCTGCCAAGTCTGCATTGGTAGCGTCCTGGCGGCGATCGGCAACGCTGCACCATCTCGATCCATCCGAGCGAAAGCCGCCGCACCGCCTGACTGATCTTGAACTGAAACATGCGCGCCAACGCATCGAACCGCTCATCTGCGCCGCGCAAGACAGTCTTGACCGCCTTTATCTGGCGGTGGGTGGTGTCGGATGCTGCGTCCTCCTTGCCGATCGCGAAGGCGTTCCAGTCGATCGGCGGGGCGCAGCCGGCGACAACAAGACGTTCGAGAGCTGGGGGCTCTGGACCGGCAATGTGTGGAGCGAGGACGTCGAGGGGACGAACGGCATCGGCACCTGTCTCGTCGAACAGAGGCTGTTGACCATCCATGCGGACCAGCACTTCTTCGATCGCAACACGGCCTTGTCTTGCACGACAGCACCGATCTTCGACCATGAAGGCAATCTGGCCGCCGCGCTCGATGTCTCATCGTGCCGCGCGGATTTGACAGAAGGTTTCATCAACCTGATCTCGATGGCGGTCGCTGACGCCGCGCGCCGTATCGAGGCCGACAATTTCCGACAGGCCTTTTCCGACGCCCGCATCCTGCTGACTCCAGCCCAGGACAAGCATGCCGGCGGTCTGCTGGCAGTCGATCGTGACGATCTGGTGATCGGTGCGACGCGTGCGGCACGGCTCTCCCTCGGCTTGACCTCCGAACAACTGGCAAGGCCGCTGCCTGCCGGCGACCTGCTAGGCAAGGTAGAAATCAGCGGCGAGTTGCGCGATGCCGAACGCGCCGTGGTTCAACGCGCCCTTGCCCGCGCCAACGGCAATGTGGCCGCCGCAGCGCGGCTTCTCGGCATCAGCCGCGCCACCCTGCACAGGAAACTCAACAGACTGGAGATGTCCCGCGCCCACTGAGGCGGCGGAATCAAACAACGTAGCCTCGCATGTGTCGCACATCTGCGACACATGCGGCTGCTCCTCATCTTCCCATACGCTGACAAGCGGCGGCCATACAACAAGACTTCGGCAGCGCCGCATGGTGCGGTGTCTGTTGTCGGGAGGATGTGATGAACAAGGTGGAATTTCATCGTTCGGCGAAGGTGCCGTTCGCCAAGAAATACGACAATTTCATCGGCGGCAAATACGCCGCCCCGAAATCCGGAAAATACTTCGAGAACACCTCGCCCGTGAACGGCCGCGTGCTGTGCGAGATCGCCCGCTCCGAGGCGGTCGACGTCGATGCCGCGCTCGACGCGGCCCACAAGGCGAAAGACGCCTGGGGTAAGGCCAGCACTGCCGAGCGCGCCTTGCTTCTCAACCGCATCGCCGACAGGATGGAGGAAAACCTCGCTACGCTGGCGCTGGCCGAAACTTGGGACAATGGCAAGCCGATCCGCGAAACGACGGCAGCCGACATCCCGCTTGCCATCGATCATTTCCGCTATTTCGCCGGCGCCATCCGCGCGCAGGAAGGCGGCATCTCGGAAATCGACCACGATACGGTCGCCTATCACTTCCATGAACCGCTCGGCGTCGTCGGCCAGATCATCCCGTGGAACTTCCCGATCCTGATGGCAGTGTGGAAACTTGCTCCTGCGCTTGCCGTCGGCAACTGCGTCGTCATCAAGCCGGCCGAGCAGACGCCGGCCTCCATCCATGTGCTGATGGAGCTGATCGCCGACATCCTGCCGCCGGGCGTTGTCAATGTCGTCAACGGCTTCGGCCTGGAGGCCGGCAAGCCGCTCGCCTCATCGAACAGGATCGCCAAAATCGCCTTCACCGGCGAAACGACGACAGGCCGGCTGATCATGCAGTATGCCAGCCAGAACCTGATCCCAGTCACGCTGGAACTCGGCGGCAAGAGCCCGAACATCTTCTTCCAGGACGTGACGGCGGAAGACGACGACTTCTTCGACAAGGCGATCGAGGGCTTCGTCATGTTCGCGCTCAATCAGGGCGAGGTGTGCACCTGCCCGAGCCGCGCACTCATCCATGAGAAGATCTACGACAAGTTCATGGACAGGGCGATCAAACGCGTCGAGGCGATCGTCCAGGGCGACCCGCTCGATCCCGCAACCATGATCGGCGCGCAGGCCTCTTCCGAACAGCTCGAGAAGATCCTCTCCTACCTCGATATCGGCAAGAAGGAGGGTGCAAAGGTGCTGACCGGCGGCGAGCGGAACATGCTGCCCGGCGACCTGGCCGGCGGCTACTACGTCAAGCCGACCGTGTTCCAGGGCACCAATAAGATGCGCATCTTCCAGGAGGAGATCTTCGGCCCGGTGGTCTCGGTCACCACCTTCAAGGACGATGCCGAGGCCCTGTCGATAGCCAACGATACGCTTTACGGCCTCGGGGCCGGCATCTGGACCCGCGACGGCACGCGCGCCTATCGCTTCGGCCGCGCCATCCAGGCAGGCCGCGTATGGACCAACTGCTACCACGCCTATCCGGCGCATGCGGCCTTCGGCGGGTACAAGCAGTCCGGTGTCGGACGCGAGAACCACAAGATGATGCTCGATCATTACCAGCAGACCAAGAACATGCTGGTCAGCTACAGCCCGAAGAAGCTCGGCTTCTTCTGATCGCCTCCCAAGGCGTTGCGACGTGGCGATCCTCGCCACGTCGCCCTGCATTCCAAGCGGGAGGAATCCGATGCTCGACAAAATTTCCCTCGACAAGGTTTCCGCCACTCCGGAGGCCATCCAGTTGCTGCACGAGATCATCGCCGATCACGGACCGGTGCTGTTTCATCAGTCCGGCGGTTGCTGTGACGGCTCGTCGCCAATGTGCTATCCTCAAGACGATTTCATCATCGGCGATCGCGATGTGCTGCTCGGCACCATCGAAGGTACGCCGGTCTACATCAGCGAATCCCAGTACGAAGTGTGGAAGAACACGGACCTGACGATCGACGTCGTGCCGGGCCGCGGCGGCATGTTCTCGCTCGACAACGGTCGCGAGAAGCGCTTCCTGACGCGTTCGACCGTCTGTAAAATTCCGGAACGCTAGCGCCTTCCGGGCGTACAAGCGATCAAAAGCAAACCTGCATTGACCGAAATTCCACACCGGTGAGGGCTTTGCGGGTGCGGCGTTGTAGCCAGTCGCCGCGGCTTAACCGAGGACGACCTCTTGAGACTCCACAGCTTGATGGTGGTTCCAGCATTTGCTGGAGCGGATTTGGGCTGAAGCCGCAAACGGGCTTCCTCCTGAAGCCCGAGATCAGAACCTGATGGCCGAATTCAGATAGAAGGTGCGGCCGGGCTCGGGGAAACCGTAGGCGAGCTGGTACTCCGTGTCGAAGATATTCCTGACGCCGAAGTCGAACTCGAAGTTCGGGTTCAGCTTGTAGTTCACGTTGACGTTCGCCAGCGCGAAGCCTTTGACCTTGAAGAAATTGTTCTCAAGGCGGTCGGTCGACCAGCGCGAGCTGTAGAGCGCGACATTGGGCGAGATGGTCAGGTTCTCGTAAGGTATCCATTCCGCATAGAGATAGGCGCTGTGCTCGGGCGTGCCGACGGGCTTGAGGTTGAGACGCGACGGGTCGTCGAGATGGCGCTTCAGATAGGTGTAGCTGGCGCCGATCGTCAGCACCGGCAGCGCTTCCCACTCGCCGTAGATTTCGGCGCCGTAGGAATGGCCGTCGCCGACATTCTGGTTCTGGACGACGTCGCCCAGGCTCACCGACTGGATCATGTCGGTCAGGTCGCTATAGAACAGCGAGCCACCGGCCTTCAGCGTTTCGGCCGGGCGGCCGGCCCAGCCCACTTCGTAGTTGGTCGCCCGCTCGGGCTTCAGGTCGGGATTGGCGATCGCGCTGCCGAAACGGGTGCTGTAGAGCTCGAACAGCGTCGGAAAGCGGGTGCGGGAAGACACGCTGGCGTGGAATTCCGAGGCGTCGCTCTGGCGGTAGATCGCCGCCATCTGCCAGTTGAAGGCATCACCGCCGCTGTGCGGATATTCGACAAGGCCTCCCTTGTATTCCTGCGCCTCGCCGATGCTCATGCGGTCGTAGCTGACGCCGCCCACGAGGTCGAGCCTGTCCGTCGCATGGAAAGTGTCCTCCACCGCGACCGACCAGGTGTCCTGGACCGTCTTCTGCCAGGGTTCCAGCAGGTGCAGATCGGCGCTGTCGGGGGCATTGTCGTTTCGTTCGTTATGCACGTCGCGCCGGAAATGCAGCGCTGTCTTGAGCGTATTCTTCTCGATCAGGTCAGTGCCGCCCTCCAGGCTGAAGCCTGCCGAATGATCCTTGTAGTAGCTGTCGAACGATCGGGCCTGGGTCTGCTGTTCGAAGAACGAATTGTCATAGGCGGAAAGCACGTTGTCGAAGGTGTTGTAGTAGACCTTCGACTTGACGTAGGATGCCTCGCCGAGCGCCGTGGTGGAATTGAACGACAGCGATCCGATGTCCCAGACCGGCCACGTCCAGTCGCGCTGATAGGACATTCCTGTGGGCAACGGCGTCGGCGTTATGCCCCGGACGGGCTCGTATATGCTGTAGGGCGCACCCTTGGAGCCCTGCTGCTTGGTATAGCTGACCACATATTCGTCGGTGTCGTTCGGCGTGTAGCCCGCCTTGAAGTTGAGGCGCCAGTCCTTCATCTGGGTGAAGTCGCGGCGTCCTCCGCCCTCGACGGGGCCGCCTGCGCCGACGGGCACGGGATCGAAGCCGCGCGGCAGGAACCAGCCGTCGCTGTCGCGGTAGGAGCCGCTCATCTGGAGATAGTAGTTCTCCTGCTTCGTGCCGATCCAGCCTGCGGTGGTGAATGCGGCGAGGTTGCCGGTGTTGCCGAGATCGACCCCGGTGCGCAGTTCGCCTTCCAGCGCCTTGGTCGGCTTGCGGGTGACGAGATTGATCGCGCCGCCCATGCCGCCCGGCCCGGAAAGCACCGAGGCGTAGCCCTTCTGCACCTGGATCTCGGACAGGTCGGGGGTGAGGAAGCGCCCGTAGTCGAGGCGGTTGTCGGCCGGCAGGTAGACGCGCACGCCATCGATGTAGAGCGGCACCTGCCAGCGGTCGAAGCCGCGCACATAGATCATACGCTCGTTGCGGCTGCCACCGGTATTGGACACCTCGACACCAGGCGTGGTGGCGAGCGCGTCGTCGAGCGTGTTCCGGTTGGTCTTGTGGATGTCGGCGGCCGTCACCGTGCTCTGCGAGACCGACTGGCCGCCGATGTCCGACGACGAACCGTTCGACCCGCCATAGACGACGATTTCGCCGAGTTGGAAGACGGGCGAATGCGCGAAGCGCTCGGCCTTGGGCGCCTGCTGTTCCTTAAGCTTTTCCTCGTTCTCCACGGAATCCTGCGCGTGCGCGCCTGACGCCAGGGCGGTGCCGCACAGCAAGGCAAGCGAAATGGTCGACAAAAGCCGCCTCATGGCAATCCCCCGGAGTCCAATAACGGACAAGCGACGGCCATCCCCACGGAGCGCCGCCCATCCTTCCCCAATCGTAATATACAGAGAAATACAGCGATTCTGTACTCGGTCAAGCCGAAGAACGCTCATGGGAGAGGACATTCCCGTATCATGCGCTTGACCGATATGTCGGGCGGCACATAACAATGCCCCCGGATTGAAGGAGGACGTTTCGGATCGATGCTGGCGCGGCGCGGGTTCCTCTACGCTCTGTTCGTTGTCCTCCAGTTCTGCGTCCTGGCTCCTGCCAGCGCGGACGAGCGGACGATCGTGGATTCCGCAGGGCGATCCGTTCGCGTTCCGGAGAAGATCGACCGGGTGCTGGCCGCCGGCCCGCCCGCATCGGTTCTTCTCTATGTGCTGGCACCCGAAAAGATGGTCGGCTGGGTGCGTGAGCCCAGCACGGAGGAAAAGGAATTCCTCGCCGGGCCCTACCGCGACCTGCCCGCCTACGGAATGCTGACCGGAAAGGGCAACACCGCCAATCTGGAGACGGTGCTGGCGCTGAAGCCCGACCTTATCGTCGATGTCGGCACGGTCGATCCGACCTATGCCTCGCTGGCCGACCGCGTCCAGCAGCAGACCGGCATCCCTTATATCCTGATCGACGGTTCATTCGTCCGGACGCCGCAAATCCTGCGCGAAGCCGGCAACCTTCTCGGTGTCACGGGAAGAGGCGAGGAACTGGCGCGCTACGCCGAAGACGTCATGAGGGAGATCGATACCGTTCTGGCCGGCGTGACGGCCGACGAAAGGCCGAGAGTCTACTACGGGCGCGGGCCGAAGGGGCTGGAAACGGGGCTCGCCGGATCGATCAACACGGAAATCCTCGGCGCGGTCGGTGCGGTCAACGTCGCCCAGTCCGCCGGCAAGGGAGGCCTCGCCAACGTCTCGCTGGAACAGGTTCTGGGCTGGGACCCGGACGTCATCCTGGCGCGCTCACCTGCCTTCCAGCACGATGTCATGAGCGATCCCTCGTGGGCCGGCGTGGCGGCCGTCAGGCAGGGGCGCGTCTATGGCGTGCCGTCGCTCCCCTTCGGCTGGTTCGACTCGCCGCCCGGCGTCAACCGGCTGATCGGCGTGCCGTGGCTGCTGTCGGTTCTTTATCCCGACAAGTCGCCGGTCGATCCCGCCGCCGCGGCGTACTCCTTTTATCATCTATTCTATCACGTCGATCTGACGGACGGGCAACTGGACGGGTTGCTGGCGGGCTCCCGGACCGGGCCGTAGGCATTCGCGGATGCGTGACGAGAATTTCCCGGAAGGCAGCTTGCCGGACGCCGGCGGCGGCAGGAACCGCACAGGCTGGATCGCGGCCTGGCTGCTCCTCGCCGTAATCGTCATGGCGGCCCTTGCCATAGGCAAATATGAGATCACCCTGGCGCAGGCTTTCCATGTCATGGGGGCGAAGCTCACGGGAGCATCGAGCGGATTACCGCCGACGGTCGAGACGGTCGTCTGGAACGTGCGACTTCCCCGCGTGCTGTGCGGACTGGCTGTGGGCGCGGCTCTGGCCGTGAGCGGCGCCGTCTACCAGGGCCTGTTTCGCAATCCGCTCGTGTCCCCGGACATATTGGGCGTCTCGGCCGGGGCGAGCCTCGGCGCGATCTGCGGTATCTTCTTCTCGCTGCCCGTCCTCGCCATCCAGGGCCTCTCCTTCGTCGGTGGGTTGGCGGCGGTGGCGGTCGTCTATGCGCTGGGCAGCCTTGCGCGCGAACGCGACCCCGTCCTCCTGCTGGTGCTGGCGGGTATCGCCATGGGTGCGCTGCTCGGGGCCTGCATCTCGCTGCTGAAGGTGCTGGCCGATCCCTACAACCAGTTGCCGGCGATCACGTTCTGGCTGCTGGGCAGCCTGGCCAGCACCACGCGTGGCGATCTCCTGTCGATCCTGCCGGCCATAATCCTGGGCCTCGTGCCGATGATCCTGCTGCGCTGGCGCATGAACGTGATGACGCTCGACGACGAGGAAGCGCGCGCGCTGGGCGTCGAGACGGCCCGCACGCGTCTCGCGCTGATCGCAGCCGCGACCCTCATGACGTCGGCGGCGGTATCCGTCTCGGGGATCATCGGCTGGATCGGGCTCTTGGTGCCGCATGTGGCGAGAGCACTCGTCGGCCCCGATTTTTCAAGGCTTCTGCCTGCTGCGTTCCTGTTGGGCGGCGGCTATCTGGTGGCAATGGACACGCTGGCACGCAGCGCCGCGGCGATAGAGATCCCGCTCGGCATCCTGACCGCCGCCGTCGGCGCGCCTTTCTTTCTGTGGCTGCTGGTGAGCACGCGCCGGGGCTGGGCCTGATGCTTATCGCTGCCGACCTTGCCTTCGGCTATCCGGGCAGGACGATCGGTCGGGGCGTGACCCTTTGCGTTTCGCCGGGCGAAGTCTTCTGCCTGCTGGGCCCCAACGGATGCGGCAAGACGACCCTGTTCAAGACGCTGCTCGGATTGCTCAGACCTCATGGCGGACGCCTTGAACTGGACGGGAGACCGGTCGCGGGTACTCCGCGGCGGGAGTTCGCCCGACGCGTCGCCTATGTGCCCCAGGCGACCGCCGCCACTTTCCCCTTCACCGTCTTCGACGTGGTCCTGATGGGGCGCGCCAGCGCGCTGGGCAGCTTCGAGCGTCCCTCGGCCAAGGACCGGCAGATCGTGCGCGAGACGCTCTCGCAACTCGGCATCGAACATCTCGCCAGCCGTTCCTATACCGCGATCAGCGGCGGCGAGCGCCAGATGGCCTTGATCGCGCGGGCGCTGGCGCAGCGGCCGGCGATGATCGTCATGGACGAGCCCACGGCCAGCCTCGACTTCGGCAACCAGGTGCTCATCCTCAGGCAAATCCTGGCGCTTGCAGCCGGCGGCATGGCGGTGATCCTGTCCACCCACGAGCCCGGCCATGCGTTCGCCTGCGCGGATACCGTGGCGCTGATGTGTGCCGGCGGCATCGTGATGACCGGGACTCCGGATGCGGCACTCACTCCGGAAACGCTTGGCAGCCTTTACGGGATCGAGGTCGCCGTGGCTCGTCTGGCTGGACGCGGCGTGTGCGTTCCGCTCCTCCACGGAAGGCCTTAGAGGCTTTTACATTTCAACGGAAGCATAGTCTGCGTTTGCGAGATAGTTCTGGCATTCGGTTGCGTTGATTGTTTCGACGAGGCTTCCGATGAGACGCCACATTTTCTCGGACGTTCGCTTCTATGCGATGCGCATCCAATGCTTGATCTCGGCGAAGGCCTGCTCGATCGGGTTGAGATCGGGTGCGGATGGCAGCAGGAACCAGAATCTGGCGCCGGCAGCGCGGATCATCCTGCCGGCGGCGGCTGACTTATGGGAGCCGAAATAGTCCATGATGACGATGTCGCCAGGCCCGAGCGCCAGCGCGATTTGCTGCTCGACATACCAGGAGCAACAGGGCCGAGCACACGATGGACGGGAGCATCTCGTTTCCTTCCACCATGAGAACCGCCTATCTGCGTAAATAGCCTGCCCGGACACATCCGTGCCGATTGCGGATGGGCAAATTCACGAATGAACGATTTGACATCGGATTGCGTCGCAAGTCGATCAGGCAGACCCTGCGCTTCAGAGATGCGTTCAAAATCTGGTAGGTTGAAGAATCTGTTCTGCCGTTGGCCAGCCTTGCCAGCGCGTCCACCTGAGTGATGGCAACTGCAAGGAGCCGGTTATTATCGAGCTTTTTGGCCGCAGAGCCGAGCTGAAGCTCGAGCTCCACCCGTTTGGTCGACTTTTGCGAGGAAACATCCTTCTCGCCGATCAGATCGAGGATTGACACATCGAGAGCAGCGGCAAGCTCAAGCAGCGTCTCGATCGTCGGCAGCGCGATGCCGCGCTCGATGTTGGAAACCGCCTCGGCGGACTTCCCGATACTGGTGCCAAGGTCTTCCCGGGTGATGCCGGCTGTCACCCGCGCGTGGCGCACCGCAATTCCGATTCTGGCTTTGAGCTGATCCCGCATTGTCCGAATTGAATTTCGGACAATTGACTTGACCATCGGCTAGACACTTTTCTCAAATGGCGAATTTGTCGGCACTCAATTGCCGGATGCCAGATGGTCGCGTTGATGCGATGGCGGGCGCGTTGATCGGTCGGGGCAGTGGAGTGGATTCGTCCCAGCGGAGAACCTGCTGCGCCAGATATGCCAGCCGGATAGCAATGCCTGCTTCGCCGGAAGGGGATACGAGAAGCGGACCATTGGATTCGAGATAGCCAACTGCAATAACGATCATCGCACCTCAAAGCGTCTTTTGAACGCATCATATGGGCTGTCTGGGTTCTGACGCGAAACCGATTATCTCCCGGCCACACAGGGCCAAGCTCGATCACGGTCGAGCGGCCGGAGGTGGCAACCCCATTGTTTCATAATACCGCTTACGGCAGTTCCACACCGAGCCGATCTTGAAAGGATCGACGTCATGATGCGCGTGGCATGGGGAAAGACGGATCCGGAGAAGCGTCCGCCCCACCGTCTGATCCATCACAGCATGGACGTCGCTGCGGTCCTCGAACGGCTTGTCCGAAATCCGACAGCGGCGGGCTTCTTCCAGTTTTGCGGATCGTTTCACTCGTCCATCAGAACGGGATCGAAGGGATAGCTCGTCAGGTTCTCGTAGCCGGTTTCGGTGATGAGGACCTGATCCTCGAGCTTGATCGAGAAGCTGCCGCCTTCGGGCGAGACCAGGGCTTCCACGCACATGACCATGCCGGGTTCGAGGACGTACTCGAACGCACCGTCTTCGAAGCGGTCCGGATAGGTGATCAGGGGCCACTCGTCACACAGGCCTGCGCCGTGCATTTTCGCGCCGTATTTCTGCTTCTGGAACGGTGCGTCCAGATGATGCCCGCCGAACACCAGGTCCCTGAAGCGCACGCCCGGCGCCAGCAGTTCGATGTTCGCCGCGATGTGCTCCTGCGCGTGGCGCATGGCGTAGATCATCTCGTTCGACGGCTTGTCCGGGCCGATCCACCATGTGCGCGAGATGTCGACGCACATGCCGTAGGACCCGATCAGGTCGGTGTCGAAGGCGACGACCTCGTTTTCCCGAACGATCCGTAACCCGCACTCCTGGAACCAGGGATTGGTGCGCGGGCCCGACGCCAGCAGGCGGGTTTCGATCCATTCCCCGCCTCGCCGGATGTTTTCGGCATGCAGGACCGCCCAGATGTCGTCTTCCGACATCTTGCCCGAAGGGATGCCGGTGCGCGCCGCACGCTCCATTTCGCCCACGGCCTTTTCGCAGGCATGCACGGCGCAGCGCATGGCCAGGATTTCGTCCGGCCCTTTGACGGCTCGAGCCTTTTCGGTGAGTTCCTCGCCGGGAAACACTTCGAAGCCCTGTGCCTCAAGGCTTCTCAGCCCATGGATCATGATCTTGTCGACGGCAAGCCGCCTGTTGGCACCGGAGTGACGCTGCATCAGTTCCCGGACTTCGCTGGTGAAGGTGTCGGCCGCCTCGTCGAGCCTGTCACCGCGGTCGAAGTAGAACAGGTCCGCGCCGCTTCGCCGTTCCCTGACCAGCGGATTGAACTCGCTCAGAAAAACCGCGTTCTTGTAGTCCCAGATGACCATGTACCCGTCGGCGCAGACGAGGACGGCACGAAACGGGTTATGGGTGTTCCACAACTGCATGTTGGTGCTGTCCGTCGCGTATCGGATGTTGAGCGGATCGAACAGCAGGAGCCCGCCATAGTCCCTGGCCTGGATGAACTGGACGAGCCGCCGCCAGCGATATTCCCGCATCCGCGCAAGATCGGGCAATCGCAAGCCGGCTGCGGCCCATTCCTCGTAGGCGAGGATCGTCGGCCCGATTTCCATCCGGTCCATGTCGTTGGCGGAACCGTCGGCAAGAGCCTCGCCGCGCGTTGGGTCGATCTTGCGGTTGTCGCGATAATGCCGATCCATCGTCCGTTCGCCTCCGCACCAATCGGCCCTGATACTTGCAGAAAACGCAAAAGCCCACACGTTCGAAATTTTCGGGAATCCCGGAAACTTTGGATTATGCGCCGCGAATTCGGAAACCACATGCGGCGGCAATCTCGGAGATATTCAGGCCGCCGTTCTCAATCAGCCGCCTGCTGAGGTCGAGACGAAGTTTTCGGTCGTGCTAACACCCCGATCATGGCGATTGCTCGGTCCAGCCCGGGGCGGGGAGCCGCAGCGCGACGCGAAGTCCCCCCAGTTCAGATCGGTCGAGGTTAAGCGAACCGGCATAGAGCTCCGCGAGTTCGCTGGTGATCGACAGACCGAACCCGAAGCCCGGGGAGCGCTCGTCAAGCCGGCGGCCTGCCTGCATCGCAAGCGACATCTGCTCCGGTGAAAGTCCCGGCCCATCGTCTTCGACGAGGAGGATGACGCTCCGGCCTTCCTCGCGCGAGGAAATCGCAACCCGGCCGCGGCACCACGCGAACGCATTCTCCAGCAGGTTTCCGAGCATCTCGTCTACGTCCTGCTGCTCGCACGCCACCGCGAGCCCGGACGGAACGGTGTTGACGAAGGCGATCTCTTTGTGCGCGTTCACCTTGCCGAGGACCAGGGCGAGATCGTCCACGCGCGGGGCGACCGCCGTTCTCGCCCGGAGCGGACCGCCGAGCGCGGCCGACCGCGCGCGCCCCAGATGGTGCCGGATGCGGCGATCCATCAGCACGACGAGGTCATGCAGTTCACCGGCATCGGCCGTCTGCTTGCGCAGCGCGATGGCCAGCGTCGCCAGCGGCGTCTTCAGGCCGTGCGCGAGGTTGGAGACGTGTTTTCGGGCGCGTTCGAGGTTGGCCGCGTTCTGGGCCAGCAGCGCGTTCAGTTCGTCGGCCAGCGGCTGCACCTCGCTCGGCTGGGCCTTCGGCACCTCGTCGCGAAGCCCCGACCTGACCTCGGCGACCGCACTGCGAAGCCGCTCCAGCGGCCGCAATCCGAGGCGGACCTGAAGCAGCATGGCGCCGATCAGCGCGATGCCGAGCACGCCGAGCGACAGGCCCAGGGTGCGCATCGCCTCCCACAGAGGCCCCATCACCGCGTCCCGCGGCGACGACGCCACGATCGTGGCCGGGCCCGCCGGCGTCGCCACGTCCAGGATGCGGAAATGAAGGCGGCGCCCGTCGGGGCCCGTGCCGTCGGCCGGCGCCGGGCGGTCTTGCGGAGGCCGATCGTCAGCCGGCGGTGGCGGAGGAGGAGGCGGCCCGTCGGCGGTCCTGGGATACGTCAGCTCCGCTCCGTCGAGCGAGCGGGAGCGCAGGACGTTCTTCGGACCGGAGATCTGCCAGTACCAGCCGTGGCGGCGTCGGTCGAAAGGCGGCCCGTCGGCGGAGCCAGCAAGACGCAGGTTGCCGCCGGGGTCGGCCTCGAGCATGGAGGACAGGAAGAGGATCTGGGCATCGAGCCTTTGGTCGATCTGTCCCTGCACGAATCGATGCAGGACGAACGCGATCAGGATCGCGGCGATGACCAGCGCGGCGGTGATGAAGACGCCGGCCCCGATCATGAGGCGCCGGCCGAGGGACGGGTTGCGGCTGATCATCGAGGCACGGAAACAAGCTTGTAGCCGCGACCTCGTTCGGTTTCGATCAATGTCTTGCCGACCTTGCGGCGCAACCTCGCGACGATCACCTCGATCGAATTGGAATCGGTACCGGCATCGCCCTCGTAGACTTTCTCGGACAGCAGGCCGCGCTCGACAACGGTATCCTTGCGCAGGATGAGGCATTCGAGGACGCGCCATTCAAGCGCCGTCAGTTTCAGCGGCAATCCGTCGAGTTCGAAGATGCCGGTCTGCGTCTCGAAGCCCAGGCGGCCGCAGGAAATGCGCGGCACGCCATGCCCGGAGGCGCGACGGACGAGTGCACGCAGACGCATGACCAGTTCCTCGGTCCGGAAAGGCTTCGTCAGATAGTCGTCCGCGCCGGCCTTGAAGCCTTCGACCTTGTCGGTCCAGCCGTCACGGGCGGTCAGGATCAGCACCGGCAGATGCCGCTCGTGCTTGCGCCAGCCGCGCAGCACCTCGACGCCGGGCACCTTGGGCAATCCGAGATCCAGCACCGCGGCGTCGTAGGATTCGGTCTCGCCGAGATGCTGCCCGTCCTCGCCGTTCGCGGCGATGTCGACCGCGAAATTCTCCTCGCGGAGCGCCCGGGCGATTTCCTGCGCGAGCAGGCGATCGTCTTCGACCAGAAGGATTTTCATGCTGCCTGCACCTCGTCCAAGACCTAGTCCGACCACCTTAACCCAAGCTGAACGAAACGGTTCAGGCTGGATTGGGGCTGGGCCTCTAGGCTTGCCTCATCGCAATCAACAGGAGGACCTTCAGATGGTCGAGACCAATTCACTCAGCAATGCGAACCCGTCATCCGCCGCGCCCCGACAGGGTAGGTATCGCGGCCTGTTCGCAGGCGTGGCGCTCGCCATGCTTGTCGTTGGTGCCGCCGCAGGCGCGGGCGGCTTGAGGATGGCTCAAAGCTGGCAGCCGCAGAGCGTCATGCTGCTTCAGCCGACACCCGTCGGCAAGCTGGCGGCCGGAGAACCGGCTGCCGTGAAGGGAAGCGTCACGGAGATTTTCGGCAACAAGTTCATTCTCGACGACGGCACGGGCCGCGCCCTGGTCGATCTCGGACCACGCGGCGAGAATGCCGACGTCGTCGTCAAGGGAGAGACCGTAACCGTCCAGGGAATTTTCGACCGGGGGATCATGCACGCCCGGATCGTATCCCATGCCGACGGCCGCAACGAAGCCTTCGATGGGCCCCCGCCGCCGGCTCCCGGCGCTCCGCCTCCGCCTGGCGGGCCCGCCGCGGCAGCCGAGACGCCGCCACCGCCGCCTGCCCAACGAACCATGTAAACCGGATGAGGCAGCGTCCCGGCAACGGAAGGATCGGGTGCCGACACAGGGACACTCGTGCGGCCCGGTCGGCCATCCGCATTCGATCTGCGGATTACCGGGACTTCATCGACAGCGCCCGCGAACCCATCCCCCTGCGGAGAATGCGCCAATGGCAACCCGATTCCCGAACAGCGAAAGAGCCCTGCGTCCGCTGCTGACGCTGAACTTCTTCATGGCGGACATGCAGGCTGGCATCGGTCCGTTCCTGGGCGTGTTTCTGTTTGCCCATGGCTGGCAGAGCGGCCTGATCGGGACGGTGATGACGGCCGGTGGCGTCGCGGGCATGGTGATGACGACGCCGGCCGGCGCCCTGATCGACGCCACGCGCCACAAGAAGCTGTTCGTCATCATTCCCGGCATTTGTACCGTCGCCGCGTCCGGTATCGTGCTCCTGTCGCAGGACTTCTGGGTAGTGGCAGCCTCCCAGGTGGCGACCGCCATCGCGGGCGCCGCGATCGGTCCGGCCGTCACAGGCATCACGCTCGGCATCGTGCGCCAGGCGGGCTTCAATCGGCAGAACGGTCGCAATCAGGCCTTCAACCACGCCGGCAACGTGGTGGGTGCGGCGCTCTCCGGCCTGGTCGGGTGGGCCTACGGGTTCCCGGCGGTGGTCTGGCTGGCGGCACTTTTCGGCATCCTTTCGATCATTTCCGTGCTCATGATCCCGAGCCGCAGCATCGACGACGACGCGGCGCAGGGGCTGGTCAGTTCGTCCGATGGCAAAAAGCATCCCAGCGGGCTGCAGGTGCTGGTCGAATCCAAACCGTTGTTGATCCTCGCCGCGGCTCTTCGCTTCTTTCATCTCGGAAACGGTGCGATGCTTCCGCTTTACGGGCTCGCCGTCGTCGCCGACAAGCAGGTCGATCCGGCGAGCTTCGTCGCCATGACCATCGTGATCGCCCAGGGCGTCATGATCCTGACGTCGCTTGTTGCGATGCGCGTGGCCGAGAAGATGGGCTATTGGCCGGTTCTGCTCGTCTCGTTCATTGCCTTGCCGATTCGTGGCGTGATTGCGGCATGGCTTCTGAACCGCTGGGGCGTCTATCCGGTCCAGATCCTGGACGGCATCGGGGCCGGCCTTCAGGGCGTCGCGGTGCCGGGCCTGGTTGCGCGGGTGCTCGACGGCACGGGACGCATCAATGCGGGACAGGGCGCCGTCATGACCGTTCAGGGCATCGGCGCATCGCTCAGTCCGGCAATCGGCGGCTGCATCGCACAGGAACTCGGCTACGGGCCGATGTTCCTCGCCCTCGGCGCGTTCGCCGCTATGTCGGTCGCGCTCTGGATCGTCTTCGCACCCTTGCTGAAAGCCGCCTGCGCGGCCGAGCCTGAGTTCGACGACACCACTCCATCCGCTGCAGGCATCTCCTGATGCTGCCGACGCCGAGACCTGGGGCGATGCAAATACATCTGCCTTGTGCCGGCAAACACCAATGAGCCTCAGTACTCCATGACGCGATCGTCCCGTGGATCGGCCCAACGCGTGTTCGGGACGGTTGAGAACCAGCCCGGCCGGGCCGGGTCCCGGTCATAGGGGTATCCGCCGAGCGATTTGTACAATTCCGAATATGTCCCCATCCTGTCCGGGTCGAGTTCCACGCCGAGGCCGGGACCCGTCGGCACCGCGATCTTGCCGTCGACATACTGCATAGGACCGCCGATGATGACATCGTCGACAAGCTGGTGATAATGCGCGTCGGCCGTGAAGACGAGATTGGGCAGCACGGCGCCCAGATGCAGCATGGTCGCGAGCTGGATGCCGAGCTCGCCCGAGGAGTGCACGGCGATCCCGAGCTGGAATGTCTCGCAGACGGCAGCCGCCTTCATGCAGGGCCGGATTCCGCCCCAGAACGTCGTGTCGAGCAGGATCACGTCGCAGGCCGGGTTCAGCACATTGGTCGCCAGCTGCTCGAAATTGATGACGACGGTGTTGGTCGCAAGCGGCATATGCGTGTTCTCGCGCACCCGGCGCATGCCGTTGAGGCCCCAGGTCGGGTCCTCGTAATAGTCGTTGTTGAGGTCCTCGATGCCCCTGGCGAAACGGATCGCCTCCTCCACGCTGAAGGCGGCGTTGGGGTCGTAGCGCACCGAATCCGTGCCCACGGCCTTGGCCAGTGCGCGATAGACCTCCAGTTCGTAATCGGGCGGAAACACGCCGCTCTTGAGCTTGTGGGCGGTGAAGCCGTGCGTCTTTTTCAGGTCGAGCGCCTGGGCGATCAACTGGTCGGCGGTGCGGATCTCGCCTTTGCCCGTATCCTTGTTGGGCAATCGAAAGAACAGATAGCTGGCGAAGCCGACCGCGTCGCGCATCTTGCCGCCGAGCACGTCGTACGCCGGCACGCCGAGAAACTTGCCGATGATGTCGATGCAGGCGAACTCGATGGCGGCGTGCATCTGCGTGCGGTTGTTGTAGAGGCTTGCCGTCGGGTTGCAGATCTTGAAGCGAAGCTGTTCGAGCTCGAACGGATCGTGCCCGACGAGGTAGCTCTTGAGCGCGCGGAACGCGGCCTCCGCGCTTTCGCCGCCGCCGCCCATCTCGCCCAGGCCGACGATGCCGACATCGGTCTCGACCTCCACGATGGTGCGCACGAAGCGGCCCCAATGGGCGCCGTTCGAATGCCGGAGCGGCGCCTCGAGCGGCACCGTCACGGTGGTGGCGTGGATATCGGTGATCCTGGGGTGCTTCATTCCCTGCCTTTCGAAGTACGGTTTCAGAACCCTGTGCGGTCAGTCCGGCAATACGATGCCCAGCTTGGCCATCGCGCCGCCGTCGATCTTGACGTCGGCGCCGGTAATGAAGCGGGCCCGGTCGCCGGCAAGAAAGGCGACGAGCTCGGCCACTTCCTCCGGCCGGCCGACGCGGCCGAGCGGGTGGCCCCTGCCCCATTGCACGATCATCTCGTCCTGGCTCATCGAGCCCTTGTAGAGATCGGCGGCCCAGCGCAGCATCGGCGTGTCGATCGATGCCGGGCAGACCGCGTTGACGGTGATGTTGTCGGCGGCATGATCGAGAGCCATGGCCCGCACCAGCGCGTTGATGGCGCCCTTGCTGGCGGTATAGGCGGCGACGCCGGCCTGCGAGGCATAGGCCTGCACGGACGAGATCGCGACAATGGCTCCGCCGCCGCGCTTCTTCATTTCCGGAATGGCATATTTCGAGGCGAGATAGATGCCCTTCAGGTTGATGTCGAGCACATCGTCCCAGACCTGTTCGGGCGTATCGACCACGGTGCCGTAGCGCTGGATTCCGGCGCAGCAGGCAAGCACATCGACGCTGCCGAAGCGCGACGCGGCTTCCCCGACCGCGCGTTCCATGTCCTCTGCTTTCCTGACGTCGCCGACAAAGCCGGATATCGTCCCGCCGATCTCGGAAACCGCGCGGGAGACCGACTCCGCATCGTTGGCGACGACGAGCACCCCGCCCCCGCCCCTGACGAAACGTTCCGCACAGGCTCGCCCCATGCCGAGGCTTCCCCCCGTGACGATGATGCCCTTGCCCTGGAAGTCCATGTTTCCGGTCCTCTTGCCCACGGATTGGAGCTACTTCGAGACGCGCCGCGCAGCTTCGGCAGTCAGCCGAATTTCGGTTCGGGAACGCCGCGGCCGGCTCCTTCGACGGCAAGCAGGCTGCCTTCCTGCGGATGCGCGGCCAGATGATCCTGCGTCATGGTGAACCGGGCCGAGGTGACGAACAGGATCGTCAAGTCGTCCCCGCCGAAGGTGCAGCTCGTCGGCCAACTGACGGGCAATTCGACCAATTGGAGCACTTTTCCGTCCTTGTCGAACTGCACGACGGCGCATCCTCCCACGACCCGGCAGTTCCAGAGATGATCCTCGGCATCGAGGCACGAGCCGTCCGGCAGACCACGCGCGAAATCCTTCACGATGGTCCGGCGATCCGAGAGGGAATTCGTCGCCGCGTCATAGGCGAAACGATAAATCTCGTTCGCCAGCGTGTCGGCGAACAGGAAGTATCCATCGCTGGTCCAGCCCATCGTGTTGGTGATGCCGTATGTATTGGGTGTGAGCCGACGGATCCCGCCGGAGGGGTCGATCCGGTAGAGCGCGCCGGATCGGAGATCCATATCCTTCGGCGAGCCGTCCGCGTTCAGATTGTTCTGCATCGTGGAGACCCAGAACGACCCGTCCGGAGCAACGCGGCCTTCGTTCAGCCTGTTGCCAGGCAGATCCGGCTCGGGCACCGCGAACACCTCGAAAGCGCCGTCCGGTTGCCAGAAGCAGACATCCTGGCAAAGGCCGACGACGAAGCCGCCATCCTTGCGCATGCCGATGGAGGTCGGAAAGTCCGGCGTCGGCCAGGTATCGTGCCGGTGGCCGGCAATCTCCAGCCGGTGAATGCGCCTGCCGCCGATATCGACCCAATACAGGGCCTTTTCGGCGCTCGACCAGACGATGCTTTCGCCAACGATGTCCCGCGCTTCGAAAAAGACTGCCGCCTGCATCCTGCCTCCAGGATCTGAATACATATTGACAATAGGCTTGGCCAAACCTAATGCAAGATTTAAATCGACCTATACGATAGGTATCTGGACTTGGCCCAAACCTTATCGCCGATGCAGAGTCGGGAAGACCTCGGACAAGGCGGGGAAGGCCTGCTTTCCGGCATGATGGCGGCGGTCCAGCGCTACATTCGCGAAAACGGCCTGCAGATAGGTGACGAACTGCCGAGCGAGGGGGCTTTTTCCGCGATGACCGGGACATCCCGGACCATCGTCCGGGAGGCCTACCGTTCACTGGCCGCGTTGACCCTCATCGACATCGGCAATGGCCGGCGTGCCCGCGTCGCAGCGCCTAAGGCCGACGTGCTGGCGATGATCACCGACCATGCGGTGCATACCAATCAGGCGACGATCCAGCAGATTTTCGACGTCCGGCGCACCATCGAACGGCGCACCGTGGCGCTCGCCTCGCTTCGGCGAACCGACAGGGAAGCGGCCGACATCGTCGGCTTTGCGGAGGCCATGCAGCGCGACTTCCATGAGCCGCAGAAGGTGATGGAGCACGACATAGCGTTCCATGAGGCGATCGGGACCGCGTCGAAGAATCCGATGTTCGCGATGATCGTGGGTTCGTTCCATGTCGTTACCCGCCATACCTGGCCGATCGGCTGGGCCAGCCGCGCCAGCAACGAGACGCGGCAGGAGAGCGTCGACACGCACATCGCCATCGCCAGGGCCATCGCGAACGGCGATCCGGTGGGAGGAGAGACGGCGATGGCCGAGCATTTCGACCTCACGGTCAAGGCGCTTCTTGCCGCGGGAGTGTACTGACCGATGAAGATCACCGGTTTCGAGACCGTCCGCGTCGAGGAGCATCCGAACATACTTTGGGTGCACGTGCAGACGGATGACGGCATCGTCGGTCTCGGCGAGACATTCTTCATGGCCGAAACGGTCGAGGCGTATGTCCACGAGGTCGCCGCCCCGAAACTGCTCGGGCGCGATCCGCTCGAGATCGACAGGATCTCCAGGGACCTGACCGGCTATCTCGGATTCCGCTCGACCGGCGCCGAGATGCGGGGCAATTCGGCGATCGACATTGCTCTATGGGATCTCTTCGGCAAGTCGGCCGGCCTGCCGATCGCGCAATTGCTCGGAGGCTTCTCCCGCCGCGAAATCCGCACCTACAATACCTGCGCGGGCAACACCTACATGCGCGAGGCCAAGGGGCAGCAGACCGCCAATTACGGCCTTGGCGGCCCGCGCCGGGATTACGACGACCTGAACGGGTTTCTCGAACATGCGGACGAGCTGGCCGAGGACCTTCTCTCCGAGGGAATCACGGCGATGAAGATCTGGCCGTTCGATATCTGCGCGGAAAAGACCGGCGGGCAGTATATTTCCGGGCCGGATCTCAGAAAGGCGCTCGAGCCGTTCGAGAAGATACGCAAGCGCGTCGGCGACCGCATGGACATCATGGTCGAGTTCCACTCGATGTGGCAGTTGATGCCGGCGATCCAGATCGCGCGCGCGCTGGAGCCCTACGCAACGTTCTGGCACGAAGATCCGATCAAGATGGACTCGCTTTCCAGCCTGAAGCGCTACGCCGCCGCAAGCCGCGCGCCTCTATGCGCGTCCGAAACCCTGGCGACCCGCTGGGCGTTCCGCGACCTGATGGAGACGGAAGCCGCCGGGGTCGTCATGCTCGATCTCTCCTGGTGTGGCGGCATGTCCGAGGCGAAGAAGATCGCCACGATGGCGGAGGCCTGGCACCTGCCGGTGGCGCCGCACGATTGCACCGGACCGGTGGTGCTTGCGGCTTCCACGCATCTGTCGTTGAACGCGCCGAACGCCCTCGTCCAGGAAAGCGTGCGCGCCTACTACAGGACCTGGTACGCCGAACTCACCACGCAGTTGCCGACAGCAGCCGGAGGCCGACCACGCAGTTGCCGACCGTCACGGACGGGATGATCACGGTCCCGCCGGGCGCGGGCCACGGCGTCGAACTGGCGGACGATCTCGACCGCAGGTTCACGGTCAGCCGTCGCGTGTCGAAGGCGGGCTGATGCGACGCCTGGAGATTTCCGGCTCGACGGTGGGCAGCGCGATCGGCGCAACGCCGGCAACGGAAACGGCACGCCCCGCCGTTCAACAGGCCGGCCGGAGAGATCCGGCCGGAAGGATGTGAAAGCAAGGGTCACAAGGAGGAAAGCATGTTCGTGAAACTTTTTGCAGGCACCGCGCTCTGCCTGTCGCTGATGGCGTCGGCGGCGAGCGCCGAAGGGCTCAACATCACCTTCATCAGCCATTCGTCGCCGTCCAACACCTTCTGGCAATCGGTGAAGAAGGGCTTCGACGACGCCTGCGCCAGGGTCGAGGCGAGCTGCCAGCTGATCATGACGCAGCAGGAAGGCTCGGTCGAGCAGGCCGTCGCCAATCTGCAGGCGGCCATCGCCTCCAGGCCGGACGCGATCTTCGTCGCGATCGTCGACGACAAGGCCTATGACAATGCGATCAAGGAAGCCACCGACGCCGGCATCTTCGTGCTGGCGGTGAACGTGGACGACAGCGAAGGCGCAAAGGGCAATGCCCGCAAGGCCTTCATCGGGCAGAGCTTCATCGCGGCAGGCTATTCACTGGCCAAGGCCCAGTCGGAGAATTTCCCGAAAGAAGGACCGCTCAACATGCTCGTCGGCGTCAATGCGCCCGGCCAGACTTGGTCCGAACAGCGCGCCGCGGGCGTCATGAAGTTCCTCGAGGAGTACAAGGCCGAGCACACGGACCGGGAGGTCAATATCCATCGCATCGACTCGGCGACCGACCTGGCGCTGACCGCAGACCGCATCGGCGCCTATCTGAACGCCAATCCCGACACGACAGCCTATTTCGATACCGGCTACTGGGAGGCCTCCGTCGCCAAGGTGCTCAAGGATCGCGGCGTTGCGCCCGGCAAGGTGCTCCTCGGCGGGTTCGATCTCGTGCCTGAGGTTCTCCAGCAGATGGAGGCAGGCTACGTGCAGGTGCAGGTCGACCAGCAGCCCTATATGCAGGGCTTCATGCCGGTCATGGAAGCCTATCTGCACAAGACCGCCGGCCTGGCCGCCGCAGACATCGACACCGGCCAGGGCATCGTCGTGCCCAAGGACGTTCCGGCCATCATGGAAATGTCGAAGAAGGGCCTGCGCTGACCTACCCCAATCCCAGCCGGCGTCCCGGTTCTTCGGGCCGGGACGCCATGGCAGAGAAAAGCCCATGAAGCGATTCCTGAAAATCTATCTGGACAAGCCCGAACTTGCCGGCCTTGCCTTGCTCATCGTCCTCATCGCGGTTTTCCAGATCAAATCGAACGGCGTGCTTCTCTCCTCCGAGAACATTCGCGGCGTCATGGGACTTCTTCCGGAAATGGCGCTCGTCGCGATCGGCGTCACGATCTTGATGATCTGCGGCGAGTTCGACCTCTCCGTCGGCTCGGTTTTTGCGCTGATGCCGATGAGCATCGCGGTGATGCTCAATGCAGGCGTTCCCTTCCCCGTCGCCTTGCTCCTCGGGCTGGCCATCTGCGCGCTGATCGGCCTGATCAACGGTTACATCACGTTGCAATTCGCGGTTCCGAGCTTCATCACGACGCTCGGCATGCTGTTCATCGCCCGCTCGCTCACCGTCGTCATCTCGGGCGGCTTCCCGCCGCTGCTGCCCGACGACCTGCCGACCTGGCTGTTCACCGACTATATCTGGCAGGGCTCGATCCTGCGCATGTCCTTCGTCTGGTTCGCCGGCATCGCGATCCTGGCGGCGATGCTGCTGTCGCTGACCAATTTCGGCAACTGGATACGCGCCACCGGCGGTTTCAACGAGGCGGCCGCCTCGATGGGCATTCCGGTCCGGCGGGTGAAGATCATCTGCTTCATGCTCTGCTCGATGCTGGCGGGTTTTGCCGGCCTCCTGCAGGTATTGCGCCTCGGCTCCCCCCTGCCGTCGATCGGCGAGGGATTGGAACTGCAGGCCGTCGCCGCCGCCGTGATCGGAGGCACGGCGCTCGCCGGCGGCATCGGCACCGTCTTCGGGGCCATCATCGGCACCCTGCTCATCCGCACCATCGACAACGGCCTCGTCCTGTCTCGCGTCGACGCCAACTGGTTCAAGTTCGCGATCGGCCTGCTGACCATGTTCGCGGTGATCGCAAATGCCTGGATGGCCAAGGTCTCCCGCAGGATCAAGGTGGAAGCGCACAAATGACGACGCCGATCATCGAGTGCCGCAACCTGCAGAAGTGGTACAGCGGCGTGCACGCGCTCAAGGACGTGTCGCTGACGATCCATCCCGGCGAGTCGGTCGGCCTCGTCGGCGACAACGGGGCGGGCAAGTCCACCCTCATCAAGATCCTCTCCGGCGTGCACCGCCAGGATTCGGGCCAGATCAGGATCGAGGGGAAGGAGGTCGATTTCCGCTCGCCCAAGGATGCCATGCGACACGGGCTGGAGACGATCTACCAGTACAATTCCATGGTTCCGAGCATGTCGATCGCCCGCAATCTTTTCATCGGGCGCGAGCCGCTGAAATGGAAGATCGGCAATTTCGGCCTGATGGACCAGAAGCGCATGCGCGCCGAGAGCATCCAGGCCATTGCCAATGTCGATCTGCACCTTCGCTCGCCGGATGCGCTGGTGGGCGAATTGTCAGGCGGCCAGCGCCAGGGCGTGGCCATTGCGCGCGCCATGCATTTCAAGTCCAAGGTGCTGATCCTCGACGAGCCGACCAATCATCTTTCGGTCAAGGAAACCAACAAGGTGATCGGCTTCGTGCGCGGCCTCAAGGCGCAGGGGCTGACCGGCATCTTCATCTCGCACAACATCCAGCACGTCTTTCAGTCCTGCGACCGGATCGTGGCGATGGCGCGCGGCGAGGTCGTGTTCGACCGGCCGGCCGCGCAGACCTCGATCGATGAAATCCATGAAATGCTGTGAGCGATACCATGACGGCACTGTCGGGAAAGACTGCCCTGCTCACCGGCGCGCTCGGCACGCTTGGCCGCGCGCAGGCCGGCGCACTGGCGAGGTCCGGTGCGAAGCTTCTGCTGCTTGACCGGCCCGATGCCGAGGACGGGGAGGCTTTCGCCGCCCGGATCGCGCGCGAGCAGGAAACCGGATGCGTCTATGTGGGCGAGGACCTCAACGATCTTGCCGCGGCGGAAAGGCGGGCGAGAGATCTCGCCGAGGCTCATGGCGGCATCGATATCCTGATCAACAACGCGGCCCTGATCATCAACAAGCCGTTCGAGGAGTTCTCGCTCGACGAATATGAGGATCAGGTGCGGGTGAATTCTTCCGCCGCTTTCGCGCTCGCCCGCGCGGTGGCGCCGGCCATGAAGCGGAAAGGCTACGGCAAGATCGTCAATTTCTGCTCGGTGACGCTGAACGGCCGCTGGGACGGCTACGTGCCCTACGTCGCCTCCAAGGGCGCGATGCTCGGCCTGACCAAATCGCTTGCCCGGGAGCTCGGCCCACACGGCATCCGCGTCAACGCGGTTTCGCCCGGCGCAGTCGTCTCCGAGGCCGAGCAGAGGGTCTTCGCCGACCGGCTGCAACAGTACAACGACTGGATCCTCGAAAATCAATGCCTCAAGCGGCGTATCGAGCCCGACGACATCGCCGCCGTCGTGCTTTTCCTGGTTTCGCCGGCGTCCGACATGATGACCGGCCAGAACGTCATGGTCGACGGCGGCTGGTGATGAACGAGGTCAGCCTTTCCAGCGGCACCGCCAGGGTCACGGTACGGCCGGATCTGGGCGCGGGGCTGACATCGTTCGACATGCTGCACCGAGGCGACTGGACGCCGGTTTTCCGTTCGGTAGACCCCGCAACGGACCATCCGTTCGGCCTGTCGAGCATCCTGCTGGTTCCGTTCTCGGGGCGTATCTCGGGGGGAGGTTTTGCGTTCGAGGGCACGTTCCATCCGGTCGAGCGGAATATGCCGGCCGAGAAATACCCGATCCATGGCAGCGGTTTCTCCGCCGCATGGACCGTCGAGGAAAGAACGGACGAAGCGGTCACGCTCTCGCTCGACGCGGAGGGACCGGGCCCCTTCCGCTATTCCGCCGTCGTGACCTATCGGCTGGACGGGCCGGCCCTGGCGATGGAGCTTTCGGTCAGGAACCGGGCCGCGATCGCCCTGCCATACGGCCTGGGCTTTCATCCCTGGTTCGTGCGCGACCGAAACACCTTCCTGACCGCGGGTGCGGACTGTGTCTGGCTGGAATACGAGGATCACCTGCCGCGCGCCGTCGAACCGGTCTCCGGTCATCCCGACCTGGATTTCAACAGGCGCAGGACACTGCCACCGCAATGGGTCAACAACTGGTTCGAGGGCTGGGACGGGAAAGCCCTCATCGACTGGCCGGATCGAGGCCTGTCCGTCGAAGTCGAGGCCGGCGAAGGTCTGAACCGCTATGTATTGTTCTCTCCGTCCGGCGACGCCGACTTCTTCTGCTTCGAGCCGGTCTCTCATCCCGTCGACGCCTTCAACCTCCCCGAAGGCCCGATCGAACATGGTTTGGTAAGGCTCGATCCGGAGAAAGAACTGCGAGGCGACGTCCGCTTCAACGTTCTTCCAAGAGACTAAGGCGTGTCGCGATCTTTCAGATTCGCTTCGTACGCTTTAGAGCACGTCCGGAGATCGATGAATCGATTGTGATGTGACGCGACAACAAGCTTCTGATTCAACGTCGGCTTTGACGAAGGTTGATGATGGCGAGAGCGCTGGGCGAGGATCTGCGGTTGCGTGTTTTGAAGGCTGCCGACGAAGGGG
>JAFKJW010000081.1 GCA_017305925.1 Hyphomicrobiales bacterium
AGACGACCTCCTGGCCGATGTAGCAGCCCTTCTTGAAGCCGACGCCGCCATTCTCGTCGAGCAGCACGTCGTGCGGGAAGGCATCGCCGAGCGCATAGTCGCTGCCGCTTTCGGCGATGCCGTTCTCGATGCGGAGCGCGGTCCAGCTTTCGGGCTCGTCCGTCGCTTCCATGGAACTGTCATAGCTGCGGCGCACGCTCAGTTCGCGGAAGCGCGTGTCGGCGTACCATGTCGCGCCGTCCGCCGAAGCGGCTTCCGGGGAGCCCGAATCGTGGCTCCAATCGATGGTCGCGACGACGGATTGTCGCTTGGAAATCTCGACCTTTGCGCGAAGCTTGTAGAGGCCGAGGCGCTTCATCAGGTCGTCGGCGATGTCGGCGCGCACATCGAGCTGAAGCGATCCGTCCGTCTGCTGTGAGACGAGGAAGTCGAAGAGGATCTTTCCCTGCGGGGTGAGCAGCGCGCCCGGCTTCAGCTCGTCGTTGGAAAGCTGGTCGAGGTCGGTGGTCACGAGGTTCTGCAGGAAATGCTCGGCATCCGCGCCGCCTATGACGACAAGGGCGCGATCGGTGAGCCGGACTGTTGGCATGATGGTCGGTACTCGCTCGGGAAAGAGGCTTCAGTACCTAGGCCCGGATGCGCCGCCGGGCAAGACCGCAACGCCACCATACGGTGCCGCGCCGCGTCAGTCTCCCGCGAGGAAGAACGACCACTTTCCGTCCGGCGTGATGCCTACCCGGTAGAAATTGTAGATGCCGGTGGTCTTCATATCCTCCAGGTCGCCGGCCGTGACGATCCTGAACAACTCCACCCGCTGCTGCGGCGTCAGCCGGTCGATCGGCAAAGCGGAGAAGTAGGGCCAGACATAGAAATCGTTCTCGGCGTCCGGCTTCATGTGCACGTAGCCCGCCGACAGGACGTCTTCGAGAATGGCGAGGATCTCCAGCCCTTCCTCGTCGCCCGACTGCGACTTGAGGAACTGGATCGGATCGCCCTCTATGCCGCCGAGCGAAAGTTGCGTCTGCTGCTCGCCCGTGCCGATGAGCGGCCGCAGCTTCTCCAGATCGCCGGACTTCGCCGCATCCATGATGCCGTCGCGCAGCTTGCGCACCGGCTCCGGAAGCTTCTCCGTATCGTATTCGATCTCCGGAAGCGGCTCGGTCGCGGTGCTGTCCGGGGCGGGCTCGGCGGGCGTCTGCCGCTCGGGCAATCCGTCCTCGTCCGCCGGCGCCTGCCCATCGGGTGCGGGGGCGGCCGGATCGATCGGCGCGGGCAGGGGAAGTTTCTCGATGCCGTCGGAGCCGGGCGGAAGGGTCGTCGAGTCGTCGGCCGGCTCGTCCTGCCGGTTGATCTCGCTGAGCGCATGGGCGGGCGCGAGAGCCCCGACGCAGAGAACGCAGGCAAGCAGGCAGGTCGCGCAAAGGGCTTTCCATCCTTGCGCGGCCGGTCGGGAGAACAGCCAGGTTTTCGACGTCATTCCGGCCTCGCCATATCGGTCGGAGAACGATGTTGCAGCAGGCTGCGGCGCTCAGTGCCGCACGAGCAGGGGCAGGAACTCGCCCGCGACCACGCGCTCGCGCATGCGTTCCAAGAGCGCAAGCACGGCGTTCTCGCCGCTGCTGCGCGACAATTCTGCAAGCGCCGTCATCATGGCCGCCTCGGCGATGATGTCGGGCTCGATGCCCGCGGAGACGCTGTCGATCCACGCCTCGGTGTGACTCTCGACCGCGGTCAGGCGCTTCTCTTCCCTGACGAGCGCGTCGATCTCGCTGCCGCTTGGCTCAACACTCACTGCATCACCCTTTCGCGTCGGGACCAGTCTGATGCGGCGACCGATCCAATTCGAGCATTTTTTTTAATATCCCATTAACTGGAGTTCTAGCACAGACATGGTCGCAAGCACCTCCGGCACTTGTTGAATACGTTAACAGTGTCCTAATTGCCATACTTGGCCGCCACCTCGCGCGTCAGGGCCTCGCCCTCCTTCATGTAGCGGCGGATCGATTCCACGGCGGAGGCCGTGCAGGAGGAATAGACGCTTTCGAAGGAGCGGTAGCCGCGGTTGAAGCTGGCGATGAACCGAGCCTTGCGCGGCGCGTCGGGCTTCTCGGTCTCGATCAGCCTTTCCATCTGCCGGCGCCAGCCGTCGCCGCTTTCGCCGCACAGGTTGCGCAGGTAGTGCAGCGAGCCCAGCACCTCGGCCAGCCGCATGAGGCTCGGCTCGTAGGGCGCCTCGGCCGCGCGCGCCGGCGCTGCCGCGGCGATGCCCGCGGCGACGGCCATGATGAGCGAAAGGCGGACCATGCGCCTTCGTGACCAAAAATCGTGGCGGGCGCAAGGCGCGCTATCGGGCAGCCCCGCCAAGCAAAACCTCCGCGACCTCCAGCACCGAGGCGGTGAGCGGCATGGCGCGGGCCTCCTCGATGGTGAAGAAGCCGGCCTGCTCGGCATCGTCGCCGGCCATGAGCGTGCCGGCCGGGCCGGTGCCGCGAAAGACGGTGAGCCGGAAGGCGTGTGGGGATGCCCCGCCTTCGGCCGCGATCGCCAGGGTGCGGATGGGCTCCACATGGGCGACGTCGAGGCCGGTTTCCTCCTTGAGCTCGCGCCGCGCGGCTTCTTCGAGCGTCTCGCCTTTCTCCACCTTCCCGCCGGGAAAGGCATAAAGCCCTTTTGCCGGCGCCCGGCCGCGTTTCACAAGAAGCACCTTCCCGGCGTCCAGGACGGCGACGGACACGGCCGGTATCTCGGTGAAAGACGGGGTTTTGGACATTCCGGCCACGGGAAAAGGGGAAAAGACGTTGCGCGACGCGCCATATGAACCCACCTTAGCCCGGCACCACGGCATCGCAAGCCCGCTGACGCGGAAGGCTGCCGTCGACCCCAACCCGCCCGGAAAGTCCCCATGTGCGGCCGCTTCGCCCTCGAAATGACAGTGGAAGACATGACGGCGCTCTTCGATGTCGTCGATGTCGAGCCGTTCCCGGCGCGCTACAACATCCCGCCGACCGAGCCGATCATGATGGTGATCCGCGGTCATCCCCGCCCGCCGGGCTCGAACCAGCCCGCAAACCGCGTCGTGCTCGTCCGCTGGGGCTTCGTCCCCGGCTGGGCGAAGGATCCGGGGCGGATGCCGCTTCTGATCAATGCGCGCTCGGAGACGGCGGCGGAAAAAAGCACCTTCAAGGCGGCGATGCGGCATCGCCGCACGCTGGTGCCGGCCTCCGGCTTCTACGAATGGCGGCGCGAGGGATCGGGGAAGGCTCAAGCCTACTGGGTGCGGCCGCGCGAGGGCCGCTTCGTCGCCTTCGCCGGGCTGATGGAGACCTGGTCGGACGCGAACGGCTCGGAGATCGACACCGGCGCGATCCTGACCACGAGTGCTGCCGGCGAACTGGCCGCCATCCACGAGCGCGCGCCCGTCGTGATCCAGCCGCGGGATTTTTCGCGCTGGCTCGACTGCCGCGGCAACGAGCCCCGCGACGTGGCCGACCTGATGCGGCCGGTGACGCCGGACTTCTTCGAGGCGATCCCGGTTTCGGACAAGGTCAACAAGGCCGCCAACAGGGGGCCCGAGATTCAGGCGCGCGTCGAGCCGCCGGTCACCAAAACTCAACCAAAACAGCAGGAAGCGCCCGAGGAAGCCTGCCAGATGAGGCTTCTGTAACCATCCCCGGGCTACAGCAGGCTCACACAAGAGGGGTGTGTGCGATGATAAAAGAATTCACGGTGGAGCTGACGGCTGCCGACCAGGCGGCGATCGAGGGCCTCGTGGCCTCGGAAGCCGGCCCGCGGCTCCATCCCGAGCCCAGGCCGGGCCGCCAGACCTTCGCCTTCGACGAGACGGCGCTGACGGCGATCGCCAATGGCGATTTCGAGCGGTTTTTGTGGACGGCGTTCGACCGGGTCGAGGAACGCGGCGGCGTCATCACGCTGGCCAAGGGAACCGACGTGGTCTTCTACCTGCCGGTTTCCAAATTGCAGGATCCCGAAATCCGCCGCGCCATCTGGAATTTCGTCAGCGGCCGCATCGGGCTGAACGGCTGAGGCGGCTGCTCACGCCGCCTTCGGCTTGCGGGTGGCGACGGGCGCCTTCTTCATGTGCAGGAGTGCGGCGACCAGCGAGGCCGGTCCGATGGCCCGGTAGTGCCTGATGATCGATGCGTTCTGCTTGCGCTGGCGTTCGGCTTCGATTTTTGCTGGCGACATGACGGATCTCCCTTGAACGGCATGAGTGCGTGGGACCGGGCTTCGTGCCCGATTCAGACGAAATGATGACATCGTATGAGCCGGGCGGGTTCCGGGCCGGCTTCTTTCCCGGACATGTTTAATCGAATCTTACCTGTTGCAGTTTCGCCGCGTCGCGAGCGTATCCGCGGCGACGATTGCGGCTTGACGGCAACACCAGCGGGCGCCATAACGCCGCACATGAAGACGGCTTTCTGCATCTGCGGGATTTGCATTATTGGCTAGCCCAGTGCTGGTCCGGCCGTTTTCGCCTTCTCTCGACAAGACAGAACAAAACGTCTCGGGCCAGCCGGCCTGACGAGGTTTTCGGATGTCCGATACGGCGCAACTGCGCATCTACAACACGCTGACGCGGTCGAAGGAGGTTTTTCGCCCGATCGATCCGCGAAATGTGCGCCTATATGTCTGCGGGCCGACGGTCTACGACTACGCCCATATCGGCAATGCGCGCCCGGCGATCGTCTTCGACGTGCTCTACCGGCTGCTGCGCCGTCTCTACGGCGCGGATCACGTCACCTATGTGCGCAACATCACCGACGTGGACGACAAGATCAACGCGCGCGCTCTGCGCGATTTCCCCGACCTGCCGCTCAACGAGGCGATCCGCAAGGTCACGGAACCGACCTTCGACCAGTATCAGAGGGACGTCGCCGCGCTCGGCTGCCTGCCGCCGACCTTCCAGCCGCGCGCTACCGAATTCGTCCAGCCGCGCGCCGACGGCAAGACGGATATGATCTCGCTGATCCAATCCCTCATCGGAAGCGGACATGCCTATGAGGCGAAAGGCGAAATCCTGTTCGACATTAACTCGATGAAGGATTATGGCGAGCTTTCGAAGCGCCCGCTGGACGAGCAGCAGGCCGGCGCCCGCATCGCCGTGGAGGCGCACAAGAAGAACCCCGGCGACTTCGTGCTCTGGAAGGAATCTTCTCCCGACGAGCCGGGCTGGGATTCCCCTTGGGGCAGGGGCCGTCCCGGCTGGCACATCGAATGCTCGGCCATGTCGGCGGCCTATCTCGGCGAGGTCTTCGACATCCATGGCGGCGGGCTCGACCTGATCTTTCCCCACCACGAGAACGAGATCGCCCAGTCGCGCTGCGCCCACGGCACGGCCACGATGGCGAACTACTGGATGCACAACGGCTTCCTGCAGGTCGAGGGCCGCAAGATGTCGAAGAGCGAGGGCAATTTCGTCACCATCCACGAGCTTCTGGAGACGGAAAAATTCGGCGGCCGCAAATGGCCGGGCGAGGTTCTGCGGCTCGCCATGCTGATGACGCACTACCGCGAGCCGATCGATTTTTCCGTGCGCAGGCTCGAGGAGGCGGAGGCCCTGATCGCCAAATGGCGCAGGAAGGTCGACGGCGCCCCGGAAGGCGAGCTGGACGGCGTCCTCGTCGAGGCGCTTTCGGACGATCTCGACCTGTCGTCGTATTTCCGCCTCATGAACGGTGCCGGCATGTCCGCATCGTCGCTTGCCGCCGCGGGAAAATTCGTCGGCATCGACCTGTCCGCGCTGGAGACCGATCTGGATGTCGCAAGCTTCGTGGAACGCCGCCTCGCGTTCATCCGCGAGAAGAACTGGGCCGAGGCCGATCGCATCCGCGACCAGCTTCTGGCCGAGGGCATCCAGTTGAAGGACGGCAAGGATCCCGCCACCGGCGAACGCGTCACGACATGGGAGGTGACGCGGTGAGGGCGGTGTGCGAGAGGCTGGCAGGACAGAGGGGGGCGCCGCAGGGCGCTGACCGGCGCTTCCTCCAGATGTGACGGAGGAGCCTGACCATGCCGCACACGCCGGTCGCGCAAAATACCCGTCGCAACGCGAAGTCCATGCGCCGTGTCATGACCGAACCGGAACTGAAGCTCTGGAACGCGCTGCGTGCGCACCGCCTGATGGGCCTTTCGTTCAGGCGGCAGGTTCCCATCGCCGGCTATATCGCTGATTTCGCCTGCCCTTTGAAGAAGCTGATCGTCGAGGTCGACGGCTCGCAACACGGCGACAGGATGCACGCGCATGGCGACCAAGTGCGGACGCGGCGATTGGAGGCGGACGGCTGGACCGTCCTGCGTTTCTGGAACGACGACGTGCTGACCGATCTTGAAGGCGTGTGCCGGCATATCGTCGTGGCGGCCGGTGTCGGGGATGCGGGACAATCCTTCGATGCTATGCTTGCCGGAGCCGTTCTCCAGCCGGAGGAATTTCGCCCATGATCGACCACACCGGCATACCCGTCGCAGATTTCGTCAAGGCGAAGGCCTTCTACGACGCAGCGCTGGCGCCGCTCGGCGCGAAGCTTCTCATGATGGTCCCGGAGCAATTCACCGGCGGCAAGAAGGTCGGCGGCTACGGGCTCGACCGGCCGGTCTGGTGGCTGCACGAGGCCACCGAGACAGGAGCCGGACGCCACTACGCCTTCTCGGCGGAAAGCCGCGCCGATGTCGACGCCTTCTACGAGGCTGCGATCGCTGCTGGCGGGCGCGACAATGGCGCGCCAGGGCCGAGGCCGCATTACCATCAGCATTATTACGGCGCTTTCGTCCTCGATCCCGACGGCAACAATGTCGAGGCCGTGTGCCACAGGCCGGAGGGTTCGTCATGAGTCTCGACAACCGCCCGCAATACAGTGGCGGCTGCCAGTGCGGCGCCGTGCGCTTCCATGTCGAGGGCGCGCTCGGCGACGCCTCGGTCTGCCACTGCCGCATGTGCCAGAAGGCGTCGGGCAATTTCTACCTGCCGCTGGTTTCGGTGCGCGACGCGACGCTTGCCTGGACGCGCGGCCAGCCGAAGCGCTTCCAGTCGTCCAACTACGCCTATCGCGGCTTTTGCGGCAATTGCGGCACGCCGCTCACCTACGAGGCGCCGGACGGCGTGGCGCTCGCCATCGCCGCATTCGACGACCCGGCCGGGATCGCCCCGCTGATCCAGTGGGGCACGGAAGCGAAGCTGCCCTATGTGGACGGCATCCACGCGCTTCCGACGCAAGAGACGATGCAGGACGTCGCCTCGGCTCCCTTTCTGGCCGACCTCGTCTCCTACCAGCATCCCGACCACGACACCGGTCAATGGCCCTCGGAGGACAAGGCATGAGCGAATACAAGGTCCGTACGGGCGGCTGCCAGTGCGGCGCGGTGCGGTTCCGCGTGCATGGCGAACTGGGGCGTGCCTCCATCTGCCACTGCCGCATGTGCCAGAAACATTTCGGGTCGCTGTTCGGCGCTTTCGTCAGCGTGCCGGGCGGCGTGGAGTGGACGCATGAGGAGCCGAGCGTCTTCCAGTCCTCGGTGAACATCGAGCGCGGCTTCTGCGCCCGCTGCGGGACGCCGCTCTTCTACCGCAACCCGGAAGGCATCGACATTGCCATCGGCGCCTTCGACGAGCGCGACGACCTGGCGCCGAAAATCCAGCTCAACCACAAATACCGCCTGCCGTGGGTCGAGACGATCTTCGATCAGCCGGTGCACGACGATCCGGATTACTACTCCCGGCAGGAAACGATCATCTCCTTCCAGCATCCGGACCATGAGACGGAGAACTGGCCGGCGCACGGATTGCAGCTATGACAGGACTGCGCACGCTTTACCCCGAGATCGAGCCTTTCGAGACCGGTATGCTCGACGTCGGCGACGGCCATATGGTCTATTGGGAGCGCTGCGGCACGAAGGGCGCCAAGCCGGCGGTCTTCCTGCATGGCGGACCGGGCGGCGGCACGTCGCCGAAGCAGCGCCGCCAGTTCGATCCAAAACTTTACGACGTGACGCTGTTCGACCAGCGCGGCTGCGGGAAATCGACGCCGCATGCCTCGCTCGACGCCAACACGACATGGCATCTCGTCGCCGACATCGAGCGGCTGCGCGAGAGGGCGGGCGTCGACAAATGGCTGGTGTTCGGCGGCTCCTGGGGCTCGACGCTGGCGCTTGCCTATGCCGAGACGCACCCGGAACGCGTCAGCGAGCTCGTCGTGCGCGGCATCTACACGCTGACCAGGGCAGAGCTCGAATGGTACTACCAGTTCGGCGTGTCGGAGATGTTCCCCGACAAGTGGGAGCGCTTCCAGGCGCCGATCCCGCAAGCCGAGCGCGGCGACATGATGGCCGCCTACCGCAAGCGGCTGGTCGGCGCGGACCGCAAGGCGCAGATCGAGGCGGCGATCGCCTGGTCGAGCTGGGAAGGCCAGACGATCACGCTCCTGCCCGAGCCATCGACCAGCGACACCTTCGCCGAGGCCGATTACGCGCTCGCCTTCGCGCGCATCGAGAACCATTATTTCGTGCATGGCGGCTGGCTGGAGGAGGGCCAGATCCTGCGCGATGCGGAGAGGCTCGGCGGCATTCCGGGCGTGATCGTCCATGGCCGCTACGACATGCCTTGCCCGGCCCGCTATGCATGGCAGCTGCACAAGGCATGGCCGGGAGCGGAGTTCCACCTGGTCGAGGGCGCCGGCCACGCCTACACGGAGCCGGGCATACTCGACCGGCTGATCTATGCGACGGACAAGTTCGCGGGGAAGGGGGGATGACTCTGCGAAGCACCCCCCTCTGGCCTGCCGGCCATCTCCCCCTCAAGGGGGGAGATCGGATGTCATTTCTGGTTTCGTCAATCTCCAGCGTAGCGGGATTGACAGGGATGCCAAAGCTGCCGATCTCCCCCCTTGAGGGGGAGATGGCCGGCAGGCCAGAGGGGGGTGCTTCGGCACGTCGCTGATGAAACACCGCCTCTACCTCTTCGACACCACGCTGCGCGACGGCCAGCAGACGCCGGGGATCGATTTTTCCGTCGAGGACAAGAACGCCATCGCAGCGCTGCTCGACGAGTTCGGCATGGACTATGTGGAGGGCGGCTATCCGGGCGCCAATCCCACGGACACCGAGTTTTTCAGGAAGAAGCGAACCCGGAAGTCGACATTCGTCGCCTTCGGCATGACCAAGCGCGCAGGTGTTTCGGCGTCGAACGATCCGGGCCTCGCCGCTCTGCTCCAGGCGCAGTCGGACGCCATCTGCTTCGTCGCCAAGAGCTGGGACTACCATGTGAGGGTGGCGCTCGGCTGCACCGGCGAGGAGAACCTCGATTCGATCCGCGCCTCGGTGGAGGCGGCGGTCGCCGCAGGCAAGGAGGCGATGGTCGACTGTGAGCACTTCTTCGACGGCTACAAGGCCAACCCCGCCTATGCGCTCGCCTGTGCGAAAACGGCCTACGAGGCCGGCGCGCGCTGGGTGGTGCTGTGCGACACCAATGGCGGCACGCAGCCGGCGGAGATCCGAGAGATCGTCGGCGCGGCGATCGCCGCAGGCGTCCCCGGCGACCATCTCGGCATCCACGCGCATGACGACACCGGCCAGGCGGTCGCCAATTCCCTTGCCGCCATCGATGCCGGCGTGCGCCAGGTGCAGGGGACGCTGAACGGCATCGGCGAGCGTTGCGGCAACGCCAATCTTGTGACGCTGATCCCGACGCTGGCGCTGAAGCCGTATTTCGCCACAAAATTCGAGACGGGCATCTCGGCCGAGGCGCTCGCCGGCATCTCGCGGCTGTCACGCGCCTTCGACGAACTCCTGAACCGCGCCCCGGAGGCGCAGGCCCCCTATGTCGGCGCGTCTGCCTTCGCCACCAAGGCCGGCATCCACGCCTCCGCCCTGGTGAAGGAGCCGCAGACCTACGAGCACGTTCCGCCGGAATCGGTCGGCAACCGCCGCAAGATCATGGTCTCCGACCAGGGCGGCAAGGCGAACTTCATCGCCGAGCTGAAGCGGCGCGGCATCGACGTCCCGAAATCGGATGTCCGGCTCGACAACCTGATCGCGGTCGTCAAGGAGCGCGAGGGGCAGGGCTATGCCTATGAGGGGGCGGATGCGAGCTTCGAGCTGCTCGCACGGCGCATGCTGCACGGGGTGCCGGAATTCTTCACCGTCGATTCCTTCCGCTGCATGGTCGAGCGCCGCTTCGACGCCAACGGCAACCTGAAGACCGTGTCGGAAGCCATCGTCAAGGTGGTGGTGGACGGGGAGGAACACCTGTCGGTGGCCGAAGGGCACGGTCCGGTCAACGCGCTCGATCTGGCGCTGCGCAAGGATCTCGGGAAATTCCAGGGCGAGATCGCCGACCTGGAGCTGGCCGACTTCAAGGTGCGCATCCTCAACGGCGGCACTGCGGCAACGACGCGCGTGCTGATCGAATCGAACGACGCGACCGGCGCGCGCTGGTGGACCGTCGGCGTCTCGGACAACATCATAGACGCCTCGTTCCAGGCGCTGATGGATTCGATCGTCTACAAGCTGATGAAGAACCGCGACATGGCGGGGCTCATCGCTGCCGAATAGGCCGGACCGCGACGCTTGGTCCATCACGCGAATTGTCCTGTCCATCAGTTCTTTGAGATGGTCATGGCCGCGCGAAACGGGCATAGGCTGCCCGGATGAGCATGTCGGCAGGCGTTCGAGCGCAACCAGGGGAGGACGCCTCGCGCGGCTTCCTGTTCGCGCTCGGCGCGTATACGTTCTGGGGCTTCCAGCCCATCTTCATGAAGGCCGTCGCCCATATTCCGGCGCCGGAGGTGGTTGCGCACCGCATCCTCTGGGCGACGCCGATCGCCGGCGCCGTGCTGCTCATGCTTGGCCGCACGGCGGACCTGAAGCGCGCCTTGCGCTCGCCCCGTACGATCCTCATGGCGGCCCTCACAGGCTCGCTGATCACCGTCAACTGGGGCATCTACACCTGGGCGATCGCCGTCGACCGGGCGGTCGAGACGGCGCTCGGCTACTACATCAACCCGCTGGTCTCCGTGCTGATGGGGGCCACGCTGCTCGGCGAGAAATTCACGCGCGCGCAGATCGCCGCGATCGGCCTGGCCGTGCTTGCCGTCGCCGCGCTGAGCGTCCGGACCGGCGGCGTGCCATGGGTGTCGCTGTCGCTCGCCTTCTCCTTCGCCTGCTACGGCTATCTGCGCAAGACGCTGCCGATCGGCCCCAGCCAGGGTTTCTTCCTCGAGGTGCTGCTGCTCAGCCTGCCGGCGCTCGGCTACATCATCTGGCTCCAGATGCACGGGGAGGGGCACTTCCTGCCTTCGCATCCGGGCGACTTCGTGCTCCTCCTCGCCTGCGGGCCGGTAACGGCGGCCCCGCTTCTGCTCTACGCTTTCGGTGCCAGGATGCTGCGGCTCTCCACGCTCGGGCTGATGCAGTACATCGCGCCGTCGATCGTGCTGCTCCTGGCCGTCTTGGTGTTCGGCGAGCCTTTCGGGACGGTCCGCGCGATGGCCTTCGGGCTGATCTGGCTCGGGCTGGCCATCTATACGTGGTCGATGCTGTCCAACCGCGCCGCATGAGGTTGCGCCGATGTATACGCTGCACATCACCAACAAGAACTATTCCTCCTGGTCGCTGCGCCCGTGGGTGCTGATGCGCATGCTGGACATCCCGTTTCGCGAAAAGCTGCATCCGCTGCCGGCGGGATCGGCCTTTGACGCCTTCAGGACGTTTTCTCCCTCGGGCCGCGTGCCGTGCCTGGAGGACGGCGGCCGCGCGGTGTGGGATTCGCTGGCCATCGTGGAATACCTCGCGGAGCGCCACGCCGGCGTGTGGCCGGCGGATGACGGCGCGCGCGCCTTTGCCCGCTCGGCTGCGGCCGAGATGCATTCGGGCTTCTCCGCGCTGCGCAACGATTGCAGCATGAGCTGCGGCGTCCGCGTCAGGCCGGGCGAGCCCTCGGCTGCGCTCAAGCAGGACATCGCGCGGCTTGGCGAGCTGTGGAACGAGGGGATAGCGCGCTTCGGCGGGCCGTTCCTGGCCGGCTCCGCCTTCACGGCCGTCGATGCCTTCTACGCACCGGTCGCGTTCCGGGCGCAGACTTACGGCCTGACGTTCGAAGGCGCGGCTTCGGCCTATCCGGCGCTTCTGCTCGGCCTCGCGCCGATGCGCCAATGGTATGCCGACGCGCTGGCCGAGACCTGGCGGGAGGAGGGGCACGACGCCGAGGTCGCGGCTGCCGGCCTCGTGGAGGCGGATTTCCGCGCGGCGGCGCAAGGCAATGGCTGAAAGCGGCTTCTAAAGCCTGTCGCGATCTTTCAGGTTCGCTCCCTGCGCTTCAGCCTTTTGTTTCTACGCATATCTCCCGAAACCGGGGCCACTTTCGGGAGACATGCTTTAGAAATTGCGCCCCATCCGCCGCACCACGTAATAGACCAGCGCGGCGGACGCAAACGAGGCCGCTGCGACGATCCAGAAGCCGGTCGGATTCTCCAGCAGCGGCACGCCGCCGACATTCATGCCGAACAGGCTGGAGATGATCGTCATCGGCAGTAGCACGGCCGTCATCACCGAGAGCACGTAGAGAAGCTGGTTGGACTGTGCCGTCAGCTTCGCCATGAGCTCGTCCTGCAGCAGGCGCGCACGGGCCTGGATCTGCTCGCCGTCGTGGCTGAGCGCGTGGAAACGATGCGACAGCCGCGCCAGCATGTCGGCGATCTCCGGCCTCAGATCATGGCGATGCGCATGGTCGAGATGGCGGAAGAGGTTGAGCAGCGTCGCCATCTGGCGGTGGATGAACACCAGCTTGCGCCGGATGTCGACGAGAGCCTGGCGTTCATTGTGCCAGGCGTCGCAGACGATGCGGTCCTCCACGCCGTCGAGTTCGTCCGCCAGCCCGGCGAGCTCCACGGTCATGCCGTCGAGCGACTGGCCGAGCACGGCCTCGATCAGCTCGGCGGGAGACTTGAAGGCGCGGCTGCGCGCCTCGATCTGCTTGCGCACCCGCTCCACCGAGTCGAGCGGCTGCTTGCGCGCTCCGATCAGCATCGTTTCGCTGAAGGCGAAGCGGAAGTGGCCGAGGCCGCGCGCCTCCTCGGAATAGTCGTGCCGGAAGTCCGGCATGTCGCCGAAGAGCCAGCCGTCCTCCAGGTCGATCTGGCAGCCGGAGCCCCGGGACAGGAACGCCTCCTTCACCGTGGCGGGCAGCGCGGGCTCGTCCGCGATCGCGTGCCGCGCCCGGATGTCCGAGATGATGTAGCTGCGCCATGTCCATGCGGCCTTGTCGACCTCGTCCGTGCGCAGGCCGTCCGCGGTGAACCGGTAGACGAAGAAAAGCCCGCCCTCATCGAGGCCGTCGATCCCGGGCTGGAACTCCTGCGGCCGGCCGATCTCGTTCATGGCGTCTCCGTGCGGCAACGATAGTCCCGTAGCCGGCGGTCGTGAAGGCACGATGTCACGCGCCGCGATTGCCGCAATCGCGTCAGAGCTTTTCGATGACGGATTCGACGCCCTCGGCCGGCTCGCCCGACGCCACGGCCGTGGCGAGCACGGCGGCCACCACGGCACCGGCATCGTCCACAACGACGGGCCGCACCAGATGGCCCGTATGGACGAAGCCCTCGTCGCGCATGTGGTCAAGCGCGGCCAGGAAGGGCGCCCAGTAGCCCTTCACGTTCACGAAGACCATCGGCTTGCGATGATGGCCGAGCTGCGCCCAGGTCATGATCTCGACGATCTCCTCCACCGTGCCGATGCCGCCCGGCAGCGCCACAAAGGCGTCGGATTTCTCGAACATGATGTGCTTCCGCTGATGCATGTTCTCCGTCACCACCAGTTCGTCGAGGTGGCTGAGGGCGGCCTCGGTGGCTTCCTTGGCGATCAGGAAGCGGGGGATGACGCCGGTGACCTTGCCGCCCGCGCGCCGCGCGGCGTCTGAAACCGCGCCCATGATGCCCCGCGTTCCCCCGCCATAGACAAGGCGTATCCCGGCCTCGGCGATCGAGCGGCCGAGGTCGCGCCCGGCCTTCATGTAGGTGTCGTCCCGTCCCGGCGAGGAACCGCAATAGACACAGATGGATCGAATCGTGTTCATGAGGCGATTGGCGGCGCACCGGACCGCCGGGTCAAGGGACAAAGGGCTTTTTCTTGTCGGGGCGAAAAAAAGCGGATAGACGGGCGTAGGCGGCCAAGGGGCGTGTTTTGATGAACAATCCATTGAGAATTCTGATGTTTCTGGCCGGCAGCGTGGCCGTCGTCGGGGCCGGGGCCTATGTCTCGGGCGCGCTCGACCCGTTCCGGCCGTCCGCCAACCCTCCGGCATCGCTCGCCGACGTCCCCGCCACGACGGCCGAGAAGCAGCCTGCCGCCACCGAAGCGCCGCAGGCCGATGAGTCCGCAAGCGGCGGAGCCGCCCCGGCCGAGAAGCCCGCAGATGCGGCATCGGCCTCCGGAGAGGCCGGTACCCAGCAGGCGACGGAAGAGCCGGCCGCCGGAACCGAACCCGCCGCCGGAACCGAACCCGCCGCCGGAACCGAACCCGCCGCCGGGAACGAGCCCGCTGCTGGAAACGAGCCCGCAGGACAGGCACCCGCCGCGCAGGAACAGAAAGAGGAGAAGCCGGGACAGACCGACCTCGCCGCCGTCGAGCCGCAGCCGTCGGAGCCGGCACCGGAAGCTGCCGCCACGACCGCGCCGATAGCTGAGCCGGCGGCCACCGCCGAACAGAAGCCCGCCACCGCCGCGGCAGCGCCGGTCGTCCCGACCTTCGACGTGGTGCGCGTCGATCCGGACGGCTCCTTGGTTATCGCGGGCAAGGCCGCCCCGGGCGCCAAGGTGGATCTGCTCTCCGAAGGCAAGGTGATCGGCAGCGCCGTCGCCGATGCCGGCGGCGACTTCGTCGTGATCCCGGACAGTCCGCTGGCACCCGGCGACTACCAGATCACCATCAGCGCCACCAATCCCGACAACACGGTCGTCGCGTCGGCGCAGACCGCGATCGTCTCCGTTCCGGCCACCGCTTCCGGCCAGGTCCTGGCGATGGTCGAGGAGCCCGGCAAGCCGAGCAACGTCATCACCAAACCGCAGGAGGCGCCGCAGGAGCAGTCCGCGCCGCAGGCCGAGCCTGCCGGTGAACAGGCTGCTGCTCCTGTTACCGAAGCGCCCGCCACCGAGCCGGAGCAGAAGCCGGCTGATGCCGCTGCCGCTCCTGCTGCGGAGGCGCCTGCCGCCGAACCGGAGCAGGCGACCACCGATGTCGCTGCCGCTCCGCCCGCGGAGCAGAAGCCGGCAGAAGAACCCGCCGCGCAAGCCGTTGCCGAGGCCGATATCGCCGTCGAGGCCGTCGAGATCGAGGGCCGGAAGATGTTCGTCGCCGGCCGTGCCCCGGCTGACGCGGTCGTACGGGTCTATGTGGACGAGGACCTTCTCGGCCAGGCGAAGACGTCGCCCGTCGGCCGTTTCCTCGTCGAGGCCGAGCGCGACCTGGCGGTCGGCAACCACATGATCCGTGCCGACGTGATCGGTCCGGACGGCGCGAAGGTCATCGCGCGTGCCGCCGTGCCCTTCGAGCGGGAGCCCGGCGAGACCATGGCCGCCGTGGCTTCGGATGAAGCGCCCAAGCCCGAAACGGTCCCGGATGCGCAGCAGGCCCCCGCGAAGGCGCCTGCCGAGACCGGGGAGACGCAGGCCGCGCCGGCAGCCGATCAGCCGGCCGCCACGACCGAAGCGGGAACCGGAGCGGCCGCACCCGCGCAGGCTGGAAGTGATCAGGGCGAGGCCGGCCAGGCTGCGGCTCCTCCCGCCGCGGACGCCGCGGCCACCGGCGAGGGGACCGCGCCCGCGGCAACCGCCGAGGCAGGGCAGGCGGCGACCGGCGCGCAAACGACCGAGATGCCTGCCACCCCGGCCGCCGAAGCGCCGGCGCCCGAGCCGCAGAAGCCCGTCGAGACGGAGCCTGCCGCGGCCGCGACGGCGACCGCGCCGGCCCTGAAGCCTGTCGCCAATTCCGTGATCATCCGCCGCGGCGACAATCTGTGGCGCATCTCCAAGCGGGTCTACGGCCGCGGTGTGCGCTATTCCACGATCTATCTCGCCAACAAGACCCAGATCCGCGATCCGGACCTGATCTGGCCCGGACAGGTGTTTTCCGTGCCGGAAAAGACGGAGCAGGGCGAGGCGGCCGACCTGTCCAAAATGGGCGACCAGGCGGTGCCGTCCTCGCAGTAGGGGCGGCGCGCTCGCCTAAAGAATGGCGTCGAGGCCGGGGCTCGGCCTCGACGTGGCTCTTTCAAGCGATCGGCGCGTGGCCCATGCCCATGCGCTTGCATCCCCTCGTACCATCGTCTACCGCCGGGAGCGATGAAGCCAGCCGACGCGCCAGCCGCCCCGTGCCATGAAAAAACCGCCGCCGCGGCGAGGCCGGCCGTCTATGGTGCGGGGTCCTGACATGGCCGAAAAGACGGTTACGGCCGATTCCGGCTCGACGCTGAGGACGCTGCGCAATTTGTGGCCCTATATGTGGCCGGCGGGGCGCCCCGACCTCCGGGCGCGGGTGGTCTGGGCGACGGTCTATCTCGTCGCCTCAAAGCTCGTGCTGATCGCCGTGCCGTATTTCTTCAAATGGGCGACGGACGCGCTGGGCAGCACCCACAAATACGAGCCGCCGCTGCCGGATTTCCTGCTCGTGCCGGCGGCCCTCGTCATCTCCTACAACGTCGTGCGGGTGTTCCAGGCGGGGCTGAACCAGCTGCGCGACGCGCTGTTCGCCAGCGTCGGGCAATATGCCGTCCGCAAGCTCGCCTATAAGACTTTCGTGCATATGCACGAGCTTTCGCTGCGCTTCCATCTCGAGCGGCGCACCGGCGGCCTGTCGCGCATCATCGAGCGCGGCGTGAAGGGCATCGAGGCGATCGTGCGCTTCACCATCCTGAACACGCTGCCGACCATTCTGGAGTTCGCGCTGACCGCGGTCATCTTCGCGCTCGCCTATGGCTGGCTCTATGTCCTCGTGGTCGCCGCCACCGTGGCCGTCTACACGTGGTTCACGGTGTGGGCGAGCGACTGGCGCATCGCCATCCGCCGCGAGATGAACGACAGCGACACCGACGCCAACACCAAGGCGGTCGATTCGCTGCTCAACTTCGAGACGGTGAAATACTTCAACAACGAGCACATGGAGGCCGAGCGCTTCGACCGCTCCATGGCGCGCTACGAGGCGGCCGCCACCAAGACGTGGACCTCGCTCGGCTGGCTGAATTTCGGGCAGGCCGTCATCTTCGGCGCCGGCATGCTGGCGGTGATGCTGCTCTCGGCGCGCGAGGTCGCCGCCGGCACGCAGACCATCGGCGATTTCGTCTTCGTCAACGCGATGCTGATGCAGCTCTCGGTGCCGCTGAACTTCGTCGGCTTCATCTACCGGGAAATCCGGCAGGGCCTGACCGATATCGAGGCCATGTTCGACCTGCTCGACGTGAAGCAGGAGGTGACGGACCGGCCGGGCGCCAAGCCGCTCGCCGCCGGTCCGGGTCGCGTCGAGTTCCGCGACGTGCATTTCGCCTACGATGCCGCGCGACCCATCCTGCGCGGCATCAGCTTTGACGTGCCTGCGGGCGGCACGGTGGCGATCGTCGGGCCGTCGGGGGCCGGAAAATCAACGATCTCGCGGCTTTTGTTCCGCTTCTACGACATCCAGTCCGGCGCGATCCTGATCGACGGCCAGGACATCCGCGACGTTACCCAGGAAAGCCTGCGGCAAGCGATCGGCATGGTGCCGCAGGACACCGTGCTGTTCAACGACACCATCGCCTACAACATCCGCTACGGGCGGCCGGAAGCCGGCGAGGCGGATGTGCGCCATGCCGCCGAGCTGGCGCAGATCTCGGGCTTCATCGAGCATCTGCCCGACGGCTACGAGGCGATGGTCGGCGAGCGGGGCCTGAAACTTTCCGGCGGCGAGAAGCAGCGCGTGGCGATCGCCCGCACCATCCTCAAAGCGCCGCCGATCCTCATCCTCGACGAGGCGACATCGGCGCTCGACACGCATACGGAGCGCGAGATCCAGTTCGCGCTCGACCAGGTGAGCCGGGACCGCACGACGCTGGTGATCGCGCATCGCCTCTCCACCATCGTTTCGGCGGACGAGATCATCGTCTTGAAGGACGGCATGATCGCCGAGCGCGGCACGCATCCGCAACTGATCGAGCGGCGCGGCCTCTACGCCGCGATGTGGGACCGCCAGCGCGAGGCCGTGGAGGCGGAGGAGCGGCTGCGCGTCGCCCGCGAGACCGACGAGCTCGGCGTCGTGGTGCGCCGCCGCACGCCGGAGGTGAACTGAGCCCTCCCCAAGCGTTGCCGCCTTCGAGTGCTCGCGATTGTGATGGGATGGACGGGCCGCCTTCCCGTCGGGAAAGGCTGGGTGCGTTGCTCCGATACGCCGATTCCGGTACAGACGGGCGCAATGCAACCGGAGCTCGCCACCGCCTGATGAGCCTTGCCGACACCATTCGGAAAACCTTCGTCCCGATCCGCCGGGAGGGGTATCCATTCATCGCCGCCTTCGCGGTCGCAGCGCTGGTGCTGTGGCTCATCTCGACCTGGCTGTTCTTCGTCGGCCTCGTTCTCACCGCATGGTGCGTCTACTTCTACCGCGACCCGCAGCGCGTCACGCCTGTGGACGACCGCCTGATCATCAGTCCGGCGGACGGCGTGGTGTCGGCGGTCGGACCCGCCGTGCCGCCGCAGGAGCTGGGGCTCGGCAATGCCGAGATGACGCGCGTCTCGGTCTTCATGAACGTCTTTTCCTGCCATGTGAACCGAGCGCCCGCGCGCGGGCGCATCAGCGCGATCCAGTACCGGGCGGGCCGCTTTCTCAATGCCGAGCTCGACAAGGCGAGTTCCGAGAACGAGCGCAACAGCCTGCTGATCGACAGCCCGAACGGCGCGCTGGCCGTGGTGCAGATCGCCGGGCTGGTGGCGCGCCGCATCGTCTGCTGGGCCGAGGCGGGAGAGAACATCGGCACCGGCGAGCGCTTCGGCCTGATCCGCTTCGGCTCGCGCGTCGACGTCTACCTGCCGCAAGGCGCGCGGCCGCGCGTCGCGGTCGGCCAGACGGCGGTCGGCGGGGAGACGATCATCGCCGATTTCGACGGCAGCCCGACCTTGCCGCTCTATCGGGTTTCATAGACGATGACGGTCCAGCGGCGCCTTTCCTCCTTCCAGCCGCACGGGCAGGGCGGCCCGCGCATCCGCGAGATCCCCATCCGGATGCTGTTCCCGAACCTGATCACGGTGCTCGCCATCTGCGCGGGCCTGTCGGGCATAAGGCTCGCCTTCGAGAACCGCTTCGAGACGGCCGTGACCATGGTGCTGATCGCGGCTTTCCTGGACGGCGTGGACGGCCGCATGGCGCGCGCGCTCAAGGCGACGTCGCGCTTCGGCGCGCAGATGGATTCGCTGGCCGACATCGTCAATTTCGGCGCCGCCCCGGCGATGGTGCTCTATGCGTTCCTGCTGCACGGCTGCGGCCCGATCGGCTGGATGGCGGCGCTCATCTTCGCCATAGCCTGCGGCCTGAGGCTTGCCCGCTTCAACGTGCTCGACGAGCAGACCGACCGCGACCTCCCGGCGTGGCAGAGGGAGTATTTCGTCGGCGTGCCCGCGCCCGCCGGCGCGCTTCTGGTGCTCCTGCCGGCCTATCTCGTCTTCAACGGGGTGGTCCCCTGGCCGGCCTACGCCTATGCGAGCGCCGGCTTCACCATCGTGATCGCTGTGCTGATGATCAGCCGCCTGCCGGTCTGGTCGGCGAAGACGGTGAGCCGGCGCATTCCGGGCGAATCCTTCCTTCCGGTCATTCTCGGCGTGCTCGTCTACGTGCTGCTGCTGATCAACTATCCGTGGATCACGCTGACGGTCTCCGCGCTTGCCTATCTCGTCTTCCTGCCCTTCAGCGCGCTCGCCTATTCCAGGCGGGCCGGCCATGAGGAGGCGCCGCGCGCGCAGGACGAGGTGGTTCCCGACCTCGGCGAGGACTGAGCGGGTCTAGAGCGAAATGCCGTTTCTTTGAATCGGCATTTCGCTCTATCTGTTTGTTTTGCCGCATGATGTCTTCCGAAAAGTCTGCAACTTTTCGGCATCATGCTCTAACGCCTGAGCCGCATCCGTTCGTTGCCGACGATGACCAGCCCGGCGCCGACGATGAGGGCGGCGCCGATGAAGACCTCGCGGCGCGGCACGTCTCCCCATACGAGATAGCCGAAGACGAAGGCCCAGATCAGCGCCATGTATTCGAAGGAGGCGATGATCGAGGCGTCCGCGTAGCGCATGCCTTCGTAAAGTGCGAGCTGCGCGATGCCGCTGATCAGACCGATCGCGGCCAGCATCAGGAATTGCGGCAGGGTCGGGGTCTGCCAGAGGAATATCGTCGGGATCCCGGCGAATACGAGGAAGAAGGCATTGTTGAGGATGATCTGGATGATGGTCCTCTCCCGTAGCGCCGTCTTGCGTAGGAGCACGATCGCCAGTCCCCACAGAAAGGCGGCGGCGAGCACCATGGCAACCGGCAGGCTGATGCCGAGCCGGGCCGGGTCGCAGGCGATGAACACGCCGGCAAAGCCCATGAGGACGGCTGCCCAGCGCAGCATCGGCACCTTCTCGCCCAGCAGGAAGATCGACAGCAGCGTGACGATCACCGGGGCTGCGAAGTAGATGGTGGTGAGCTCGGCGAGTTGCAGGTAACGCGCGGCGTTGTAGTAGCTCAGCCAGGCGGCGAGGATCAGGAAGCTGCGCAGCAGCATCGGCTGGAAGATCGGTGAGCGCCACGTCGCCGTGACGAGGGGCGGCCCGCCGGCGGCCAGGCAGCCGCACAGCACAACGAGGCTGCGCACGAAGAGGATCTGCCAGACCGTGATGTGCTCGACCAGGAGCTTGATGAAGACGTCCTGGCAGGAAAAGAGGAAATAGCCGAGGCTGGTCAGGCCGATCCCGACGAAGACCCTGTTGCGCGTCTCGGGAATGGCGGTATCGGTCATGGGGCCTGATCGCGGAAGCGGTCCACTTCGCACGGGATGCCGCCGGGCGGCAACGCCCAGCGGCGCACTGCCCATTGGCGCAGGCGCTCTGCGGGGATGATCAGTCCGCGCCTGCGAGTTGAGCCTCGATGGCCGCCTTGTCGATCACCGACCACACGGTTCGGATGCGCCCGTCCTCGAACGTGTAGAAGACGTTTTCGGAGAACGTCACCCTCCGCCCATTGAGGGGCAGTCCGAACAGCATGCCCGCCGGGGTGCAGTCGAAATGCAGGCGGCTGGCCACATGCGGGGGCTCGCAGACAAGCAGCCCGATATCGAAGAAAAGATCGGGAATGGCGCGGAAATCGCGCTCGAGCATGTGCCGGTAACCGGCAAGCCCGATCCGCTCGCCATTGTAGTGGACCTCCTCGTGGACGAAGAGGCCGAGATGGTCCCAGTCCTGCGCGTTGAGGCAGGCGATATAACCGCGATAGGCCTCGGCGAGGGTGGAGGCGGCCATGACCTCAATCCGGCATGCGATAATGCACGAAGCGGTCTTCCGGGCCCTTGTAGATCGCGCCGGTCTCCTTCAGCGCCGGATTGGCGAGGCGCAGCAGCTTGCGCGCCGCCTCGGAAGGATGGGGGACCGTTTCTGGATTCTCTCCGGGCATCGCCTGCGCGCGCATGGCGGTGCGACTGCGCCCCGGATCGAAGACGTTGACGCGCAGCGGCGAGTTCTGCGTTTCCTCGGCCCAGGAGCGCACCAGCGCCTCGGCCGCCGCCTTCGATGCGGCGTAGGGCGCCCAGAAGGCGCGCGCCGAATGCGCCAGGCTCGACGTGACCACGATGCCGCGCCCCGCGTCGGAAAGGCGCAGCAGCGGGTCGACCGAGCGGATGAGCCGCCACACCGACGTAACGTTGACGGCGATCACGCGCTCGAAGGTCTTGGCCTCGACGTGGCCGATCGGCGAGATCGTGCCGAGCACCGCCGCATTCGCCACCATGACGTCGAGCTTGCCCCAGCGCTCGTGGATCGCCCCGCCCAGCCGGTCGATGCCCTCCATGTCGGTCAGGTCGAGCGGCACCAGCGTGGCCGAGCCGCCGGCAGCCTTGATCTCGTCGTCCAGCTCCTCCAGCCCGCCCACGGTGCGCGCAACGGCAATCACATGCGCGCCCGCCTCGGCGAGGAATTTCGCGACGAAATAGCCGATGCCGCGGGAGGCGCCGGTGACGAGCGCGATGCGGCCGGAAAGGTCGGGGAGGGGATGGGGCATGGCTGTCGAAGAATTCCGTGGTGGACTTGTGTCGGGTGCGTCCTTCGAGGCTCGCCCGTCGATATTGTCGCGTTACCCGGCGAGGCTCCTGCGGGATCGCACCTCAGGATCAGGACGGTTGGCGCCGGCGATCCTCGTCCTGAGGTGCGAGCCCGCATGAGGATGCCGGATTGACGCCGACCTTGGGCGGGCGAGCCTCGAAGGACGCACGGTCACTGTCCGCCGGCCGCCAGCAGGGACAGCGTGCGCACATTGTCCGACCCGTCATGGTCGGTGAGCCGCGTCGGGTATTGGGTCGTGAAGCAGGCGTCGCAATATTGCGGGCTGTCGTCGTCG
>JAFKJW010000082.1:0-22527 GCA_017305925.1 Hyphomicrobiales bacterium
GAAGGCCATCGTGCCGCGCTACCGCTACGACCAGCTCATGCGGCTCGGCTGGAAGGTGTTCCTGCCGATCTCGCTCGCCATGGTGGTCATCACCGCCGCCTTCCTGAAACTCACGGGGCTTGCCTGATGTCCGCGCTCTCCCAAGCCGCCAAGTCGCTGCTCCTGAAGGATCTGGTCGACGGCTTCTTCCTCACGATGCGCCAGTTTTTCGCGCCGAAGGAGACGATCAACTATCCGCACGAGAAGGGGCCGATCAGCCCGCGCTTCCGCGGCGAGCACGCGCTGCGCCGCTATCCCAACGGCGAGGAGCGCTGCATCGCCTGCAAGCTGTGCGAGGCGATCTGCCCGGCGCAGGCCATCACCATCGAGGCGGGACCGCGCCGCAACGACGGCACGCGCCGCACCGTGCGCTACGACATCGACATGGTGAAGTGCATCTATTGCGGCTTCTGCCAGGAGGCCTGCCCGGTCGACGCCATCGTCGAGGGGCCGAATTTCGAGTTCGCGACGGAGACGCGCGAGGAGCTCTATTACGACAAGGAAAAGCTTCTGGCGAACGGGGACCGCTGGGAGCGGGAGATCGCGCGCAACATGGCGCTGGACGCGCCATACAGGTGAGATCAGCGCTCTTTTCCCCATAGGCGGGGAGAAGAAGGACGCAAACGTGGACGCGCCGGAACGGCTCGTCTAAGGAACACGAGATTTCGCCCGGAGGCGGGACGGAGTCGGTACAGGAACCGGGGACACCCATGCTCAACGGCTTAGGGGCGATTTTCTTTTATTTGTTCGCCTTCGTCGCGATCGCGGCGGCGTTCATGGTCATTTCCGCGCGCAATCCCGTGCATTCGGTGCTGTGGCTGATCCTGACCTTCTTCAACGCGGCCGCGCTGTTCCTGCTGACGGGGGCGGAGTTCCTGGCGATGATACTGCTCATCGTCTATGTCGGCGCGGTGGCGGTGCTGTTCCTGTTCGTCGTCATGATGCTCGACGTCGATTTCGCCGAACTGAAGCGCGGCGCCCTGCATTACGCGCCGGCCGGCGCGCTGATCGGGCTGATCCTCGCGGCGGAGCTGATCGTCGTGCTCGGCGGCTACGTGTTCGCGCCGCAACTCGCCGCGAGCGTGGCCTCGCCCACGCCCGACATCGCCGTGCGCTCCAACACCGCCGCGCTCGGAGACATCCTTTACACGGACTACGTCTACTACTTCCAGATCGCCGGCATGGTGCTGCTCGTCGCCATGATCGGCGCGATCGTGCTGACGCTGCGCCACAAGCCGAACGTGAAGCGGCAGAGCATCGCGGCGCAGGTGGCACGCACGCCGGCCACGGCCATCGAGATCAAGAAGGTCGAGACGGGGAAGGGGATCTGACGATGACCGTCGGCATTGCGCATTTTCTCACCGTCTCGGCGATCCTCTTCACGCTGGGCGTCTTCGGCATCTTCCTGAATCGCAAGAACGTCATCATCATCCTGATGTCGGTCGAGCTGATCCTGCTCTCCGTCAACATCAATTTCGTGGCCTTCTCGGCGGCGCACGGCGATCTCGTCGGGCAGGTGTTCGCGCTGTTCGTGCTGACGGTCGCCGCGGCGGAAGCCGCGATCGGGCTTGCAATTCTCGTCGTCTTCTTCCGCAACCGCGGCTCGATCGCGGTGGAAGACGTGAACATGATGAAGGGCTGACGAGACCATGTATCAGGCAATCGTCTTCCTGCCGCTTCTCGGCTTCCTGATCGTCGGCCTGTTCGGCAACCAGCTCGGCGCGCGCGCCTCAGAGCTGATCACCTCCAGCTTCATGGTGGTGGCGGCGATCCTGTCCTGGTGGGCGTTCCTGACGGTCGGGATCGGCGACGGCCAGACGTTCACCGTGCCGGTGCTGAAATGGATCACCTCCGGGACGCTGCAGGCGAACTGGGAGCTCAGGATCGACACGCTGACGGTGGTGATGCTGATCGTCGTCAACACGGTGTCGTGCCTCGTGCACATCTACTCGATCGGCTACATGCACGACGATCCGAGCCGGCCGCGCTTCTTCGCCTACCTGTCGCTGTTCACCTTCGCCATGCTGATGCTGGTGACCTCGAACAACCTCGTGCAGATGTTCTTCGGCTGGGAGGGGGTCGGGCTGGCCTCCTACCTGCTGATCGGATTCTGGTATCACAAGCCGTCCGCCAACGCGGCCGCCATCAAGGCCTTCGTGGTGAACCGCGTCGGCGATTTCGGCTTCGCGCTCGGCATCTTCGGCGTGTTCATGCTGTTCGGGTCGGTCAACCTGGACACCGTCTTCGCCAATGCCGCGAGCTACGTGCCGGCGGAAATCCACGGCGAGGCCTCCACCGGGGCCGAGTCTGCTGCACCGGCCACGGAGCAGGCCGCTCCGGCGGCGGAAACCGGTCAGCCGGCGGCGGAAACCGGTCAGCCAGCGGCGGAAAACCATGATGCCTCCGCAGCCGCGGCCGATGACGCCGTCGCGATGAATTTCCTCGGCCACCCGCTCGGCAAGTCCGCCGCGCTGACGGTCGTGTGCCTGCTGCTTTTCATGGGCGCCATGGGCAAGTCCGCGCAGGTGCCTCTGCATACCTGGCTGCCGGACGCCATGGAGGGTCCGACGCCGGTCTCCGCGCTCATCCATGCCGCCACCATGGTGACGGCCGGGGTCTTCATGCTGGCGCGCCTGTCGCCGCTCTTCGAGCACTCCCAGACGGCGCTGCTGTTCGTGACCTTCATCGGCGCGATCACCGCCTTCTTCGCGGCGACCGTTGGTCTCGTGCAGAACGACATCAAGCGCGTCATCGCCTACTCGACCTGCTCGCAGCTCGGCTACATGTTCGTGGCGCTGGGTCTCGGCTTCTACTCCGCGGCGATCTTCCACCTCTTCACCCACGCCTTCTTCAAGGCGCTGCTCTTCCTCGGCTCCGGCTCGGTGATCCACGCCGTCTCGGGCGAGCAGGACATGCGCCAGATGGGCGGTTTGCGGAAGCTGATCCCAACCACCTACTGGATGATGATCATCGGCACGCTGGCGCTCACCGGCGTCGGCATCCCGGCGACCGTGATCGGCACGGCCGGCTTCTTCTCCAAGGACGCGATCATCGAGGGGGCCTTCGCCGGCCACGGCTCGATGGCGGGCTTCGCCTTCACGCTTCTGGTCGTGGCGGCGCTGTTCACCAGCTTCTATTCCTGGCGGCTGATCTTCATGACCTTCCACGGGCGGCCGCGCGCCAGCCACGAGGTGATGCACCATGTCCACGAATCGCCGCCGGTGATGCTGGTGCCGCTGGTGATCCTGGCCGTCGGCGCGCTCTTTGCGGGTTTTGTCTTCCACGACTACTTCATCGGCGAGCACTACGAGGCGTTCTGGAAAGGCGCGCTGTTCACGCTGCCGGGCAACGAGATCATGGAGCACGCGCACCATGTGCCCATGCTGGTGAAGCTGTCGCCCTTCGTGGCGATGCTCCTCGGCTTCCTGCTGGCCTACCAGTTCTATATCCGCGATCCGGCGGCGCCGGCGCGGCTGGCCGCGCAGCATCGCGGGCTCTACCGGTTCCTGCTCAACAAGTGGTATTTCGACGAGCTCTACGACTTCCTGTTCGTGCGCGCGGCCAAGCGGCTCGGCTATTTCCTCTGGAAGCGGGGCGACGGCACGGTCATCGACGGGCTCGGGCCCGACGGCGTCTCGGCGCGCGTGCTCGACGTCACCGGCCGCGTGGTCCGGCTGCAGACCGGCTATCTCTACCACTATGCCTTCGTCATGCTGATCGGCGTCGCCGCGCTGGTCACCTGGCTGATGCTCGGGAGTTCCTTCTGATGTCGGGCGTGCCCATCCTTTCGCTCGTCACCTTCCTGCCGCTGGTCGGCGCGGTGCTCATCCTGTTCATCCGGGACGAGGGCGAGAGCGCGCGCCGCAACATCCGCAGCATCGCGCTCCTGACGACGGTCGTGACCTTCCTGCTGTCGCTCTTCATCTGGGCCGGTTTCGACAATTCCAATCCCGGCTTCCAGATGGTCGAGAAGGCGGCATGGCTCGACTCCGGCCTGTCCTACCATATGGGCGTCGACGGCATCTCGATGCTGTTCGTCATCCTGACAACCTTCCTGATGCCGATCTGCATCCTCGCCTCTTGGGAATCGATCGAGAAGCGCGTCAAGGCCTACATGATCGCCTTCCTCATCCTCGAGACGCTGATGACAGGCGTGTTCTGCGCGCTCGACATCGTGCTGTTCTACGTGTTCTTCGAGGCGGGCCTGATCCCGATGTTCATCATCATCGGCGTGTGGGGCGGCAAGCGGCGCGTCTATGCCAGCTTCAAGTTCTTTCTCTACACACTGCTCGGCTCGGTTCTGATGCTGCTCGCCATCATGGCGATGTATTGGACTTCGGGCACAACCGACATCCCGACGCTGCTCAGCTACAAGTTCCCGGCGCATATGCAGACATGGCTGTGGCTCGCCTTCTTCGCCTCCTTCGCGGTGAAGATGCCGATGTGGCCGGTCCACACCTGGCTGCCCGACGCCCACGTCGAGGCACCGACGGCGGGCTCTGTCATCCTGGCCGGCATCCTCCTGAAGATGGGCGGCTACGGCTTCCTGCGCTTCTCGCTGCCGATGTTTCCCGACGCGTCCGTCTATTTCCAGCCCTTCGTCTTCACGCTGTCGGTCGTGGCGATCGTCTACACCTCGCTGGTCGCGCTGATGCAGGACGACATGAAGAAGCTGATCGCCTATTCGTCGGTCGCCCATATGGGCTACGTGACGATGGGCATCTTCGCCATCAACGCCGAGGGCGTGCAGGGCGCGATCTTCCAGATGCTGTCGCACGGGCTGGTCTCGGGCGCGCTGTTCCTCTGCGTCGGCGTCATCTACGACCGGCTGCACACGCGCGAGATCGACGCCTATGGCGGGCTGGTCAACAACATGCCGAAATACGCGGTGGCCTTCCTGATCTTCACCATGGCCAATGTCGGCCTGCCTGGCACCTCGGGCTTCATCGGCGAGTTTTTGACGCTGCTCGGCGTCTTCCAGGTCAACACCTGGGTGGCGTTCTTCGCCACGACCGGCGTTATCCTGTCGGCCGCCTATGCGCTCTGGCTCTACCGCCGCGTGATCTTCGGCGCGCTGACCAAGGAAAACCTCAAGGCCATGCTCGACCTCAGCGCGCGCGAGAAGGCCATCCTCTACCCGCTCGTCATCCTGGTGATCTTCTACGGCGTCTATCCGACCCCCGTCTTCGACGCGACGGCGGCGTCCGTGAAGCAGTTGATCGGCGGCGTCACCGCGTCGCTCGACGCCGTGCAGACCGCGGCGGCCAATTGAGAGAGCAAGCATGACACTGGACCTTTCTTCCAGCCTTTCGCTCTCCGTGCCGGAGCTCATCCTGGCGGCGGGCGCCATGGTACTCCTGATGGTCGGCGCCTATTCGCGTCGCAACTCCAGCGCGCTGGTGACCGGGCTCGCCGTGGCGGTGATCATCGTCGCCGGCGCCTGGATACTTTTTTCGGGGCGCCAGGGCAGCGCCTTCGGCGGCGCCTTCGTGCAGGACGACTTCGCGCTCTTCATGAAGCTGGTCACGCTCGTTGGCTCGGCGGTGACGCTGATCATGTCGGTGGGCTATGCCAAGGCGCAGCACTACGACAATTTCGAGTACCCCGTGCTGGTCATGCTGTCGACGCTCGGCATGATGCTGATGATCTCGGCCAACAGCCTGCTTTCGCTCTATCTCGGCTTCGAGCTGCAATCGCTGGCGCTCTACGTGGTGGCCGCCATCAATCGCGAGAACCTGCGCTCCAGCGAGGCGGGGCTGAAATATTTCGTGCTGGGCGCACTCGGCACGGGCATGATGCTCTACGGCATCTCGCTGACCTACGGCTATACGGGCAGCATCGACTTCGGCAGCATCGCGGCCGCCATAGACGGTTCCGGGCGCCAGCTCGGCGTGCTGTTCGGGCTGATCTTCATCCTCGCCGGCCTGACCTTCAAGATCTCGGCGGTGCCCTTCCATATGTGGACGCCCGACGTCTACGAGGGCGCGCCGACGCCCGTGACGGCCTTCTTCGCGGTGGCGCCCAAGGTGGCGACGATGGCGCTCATCCTACGCGTCGTGCTCCAGGCGTTCGAGCCGGCCGCCGCCGACTGGCAGCAGGTCATCGTCTTCATCTCCATCGCCTCGATGGCGCTCGGCTCCTTCGCGGCCATCGGCCAGAAGAACTTCAAGCGGCTGATGGCCTATTCCTCGATCGGCCATATGGGGTTCTGCCTCGTCGGGCTCGCCGCCAACAGCCAGGAGGGCGTGCGCGGCGTCGTCATCTACATGCTGATCTACGTCGCCATGACGCTCGGCACCTTCGCCTTCATCCTCGCCATGCGGCGCAACGACACCCAGGTGGAGAGCATCGACGATCTCGCGGGCGCCGCCACCACCAATCCGGTCATGGCGACGATCCTGACCATCCTGCTGTTCTCGCTGGCCGGCATACCGCCGCTCGCCGGCTTCTGGGCGAAATGGTACGTGTTCCTCGCCGCCATCCATGCCGGGCTCTACCCGCTGGCGGTGATCGGCGTGCTGACCTCGGTCGTGGCCGCGTTCTACTATCTGCGCATCATCAAGATCATGTGGTTCGACGAGCCGGCCGGCGCCTTCCAGCCGATGGCGGGCGAGTTGCGGGCGATCCTCGGCCTTTCGGGGGCGTTCGTGCTCTTCTACGTGGTGCCGTGGATCGGCGGCTCGGTCGCCGGCTATGCGACGGCGGCGGCAAAGACCTTCTTCTAAGAATGGCTTTTTCGCTCGGTCGCGAGGCGGCCGCCCGTAGCTATCGGCTGGAGGCCCACGATACGGTCGGGTCGACCAACGCGCTGGCGCTGGAACACGCGCGAGCGGGCGATCCGGGCCTGCTCTGGATCGTGGCGAGGAAGCAGGAAAGCGGACGCGGCCGCCGCGGCCGCGTCTGGGAAACGCCGCACGGCAATCTTGCCGCGACGCTGCTGGTGGCCGGCCGCTACGAGCTGAAGCGCGCCGCCACGCTCGGCTTCGTCGCGGGCCTTGCGCTTGCCGAGGCGCTGGCGAGCGTCGCGCCCGGCGCCGCCGTCTCCATGGCCGCGGACGGCGCGTCCGGCCCGGCGGGACGCTTCGAGCTCAAATGGCCGAACGACGTGCTTTTCGATGGTGCGAAGCTGGCGGGCATCCTGCTCGAATCGCACCTGTCGGGCGACGGCCGCGTGGCGCTCGCCATCGGCATCGGCGTCAACGTCGTCGCCCATCCCGAGGACGTGCCCTATCCGGCGACCTCGCTGGCGGCGCTCGGCGCGTCCTGCGACGCCGAAACCCTGTTCGCCGCGCTCTCCGACGCCTGGGCCGGCTATTTCGAGATCTGGAACGGCGGTGAGGGGCTCTCCGCCATCCGCAAGCTCTGGCTGGCGCGGGCGGCCGGGCTCGGCGGCGAGGTCGCGGTGACTGTCGACGGCGCGGTGAAGCGCGGCATCTTCGAGACGATCGACGAGGACGGCCGTTTCGTCATCCGGGCGCGCGACGGCACGGCGGTGGCGATCGCGGCCGGCGACGTGCATTTCGGCGCCGTGGCCTCGGCCCGCGCGGGCATCTGAGCGGGGGACAAGTCGCGGTGAAGCGATCGGTCCGGCTGCGGCGCCATTCCCTTTCCCTGCGATCGCGGTAAGCTTTTTCCTGACAAGGGGTGTGTTGATGGCCGACAAAAGCGAACTCGTCTTCGTGCCGCTCGGCGGCGTCCACGAGATCGGCATGAATTTTTCGCTCTACGGCTTCGGGCCGCCGGAGAGCCGCGAGTGGATCGTCGTCGATGTCGGCGTCACCTTCGCCGACGCGCATCTGCCGGGCGTCGATCTGGTCATGGCCGACACGCGCTTCATCGAGGAGAATATCGACAGGCTGCGCGGCATCGTCATCACGCATGCGCATGAGGACCATTACGGTGCGCTGCACGACCTCTGGCCGAAGCTGAAGGCGCCGGTCTGGGCGACGGCCTTCACCGCTGGGCTCCTGGAGGCCAAGCGCCAGTCGGAAGCGGGCGCGCCGAAAATCCCGGTGACACTCTACAAGGCCGGCGACACGTTCGAGATCGGCCCATTCCGGATCGAGGCGATCCCGGTGGCGCACTCGATCCCCGAGCCGATGGCGCTGGCGATCACCACGCCGGCCGGCACCGTGGTCCATACGGGCGACTGGCGCATCGACCTGACGCCGGAGATCGGCCCGCCGACCGACGAGGCGCGGCTGCGCGCGCTGGGGGACGCGGGCGTGCTGGCGCTGGTCTGCGATTCCACCAATGCCGTGCGCGAAGGCGAATCGCCGTCGGAGCAGGCGGTCGGCGAGGGGCTTCGGGAGCTGATCGCCGCGGCAAAGGGTAGGGTGGCCGTCACCACCTTCTCCTCCAATGTCGGGCGCATCCGCTCGATCGCGCAGGCGGCCGTCGACGCCGGCCGCAAGGTGATGATCCTCGGCCGCTCGCTGAAGCGCGTCATCGATGTGGCGGGCGAGATCGGCTATATGGACGGCATGCCGGATTTCGCCGCCGAGGAGGATTATGCCTTCATCGCGCGCGAGAACCTCGTCATCATCTGCACCGGCAGCCAGGGCGAGGCGCGGGCGGCGCTGGCAAAGCTCGCCCGCGACGAGATGAAGACGGTCGGGCTTGCGCCGGGCGACACGGTGATCTTCTCCTCGCGCGTCATCCCCGGCAACGAGAAGGCCATCCTGGAGATCAAGAACCTGCTGATCGACCAGGGCGTGAAGGTGATCGAGGACGGCGACGCGCTGGTGCACGTTTCCGGCCATCCGCGCCGCGCCGAGCTTCGCAAGATGTATGAGTGGGTGCGGCCGAGGATCGGCGTGCCGGTGCATGGCGAGGCCGCGCATCTGGTCGCGCAGGGCTCGCTGATGGCGATGAGCGGCATTCCCGAGGTCGCGCAGGTGCGCAATGGCGACATGCTGCGGCTGTGGCCGGGCAAGGCGGAGATCATCGATCAGGTGCCGTACGGGCGGGTCTACAAGGACGGCTTCCTGCTCGGCTCGGAAGAGGCGACGGGCATCCGCGACCGGCGAAAGCTGTCCTTCGCGGGCCATGTCGCGGTCAATGTGGTGCTCGACGAGAAATACGAGCTGGCCGGCGATCCCGACATCGTGGCGATCGGCGTGGCGCAGGTCGATGCGCGCGGCGAGGAGATCGAGGAGCTGATGCTCGACGCTGCGGCGGGCGCGGTGGAGTCCATTCCGCGCCAGCGCCGCAAGGACCTCGACCTCGTGCAGGAGGCCGTGCGCCGCGCGGTGCGGGGTGCGGCCAACGAGGCCTGGGGCAAGAAGCCGCTGGTGACGGTGTTCGTGACGCGGTAGTAGAGGGCGGCAGTCGGCAATAGGCAGTCGGCAGTCGGACAAATGGATGGTGGCTTGCGGCCGCCAACTGCAGATCCTTCCATCAATCCGACTGCCGACTGCCGAACTGCCTATTGCCGACTGCCGCCCCCCGGAGTCCCCATGCTCAAACGCCTCAACCACATCGCCATCGCCGTGCCGGACCTGAAGGCGGCCGCCGCGCTCTATCGCGATAGGCTCGGCGCGTCCGTCAGCGCGCCGCAGGCGCTTCCCGAGCATGGGGTGACGGTCGTGTTCGTCGATGCCGGCAACACCAAGATCGAGCTGCTGGAGCCGCTGGGCGAGGCTTCGCCCATCGCGGCGTTCCTCGAAAAGTCGCCTTCGGGCGGCATGCACCACCTCTGCTACGAGGTGGACGATATCCTGGCCGCCCGCGACAGCCTCAAGGCCGGCGGGGCGAGGCTTTTGGGCGACGGCAATCCGAGGATCGGCGCGCACGGAAAGCCGGTGCTTTTCCTGCATCCCAAGGATTTCGCCGGCACATTGGTCGAACTGGAGCAGGCATGAGCTGGATTTCGGCCGCTGCGATCTACTTCATCCTCTGGTGGACCGTGCTTTTCGCGGCCCTGCCTTTCGGCCTGCGCACGCAGGACGAGGACGGCGAGGTGACGCCCGGTACGGTGGCGAGCGCGCCGCGCGGGCCGCATATGGGCCGGGCGTTCCTGCGCACGACGATCGTCTCCACCGCGATCTTCGCGGTTCTGTATTACGTGACGCACGTTCTGGGGCTGGGGATCGACGACATTCCCAGCATCGTGCCGGAATTCTGAGAGGGGAGTGCGGCGGCAAACGCCGCGCAAAAAAAAGCAAGGCACGAAGCCTTGCAGTTTGAACGCGTCGACCTGTTTCCGAAACCGGCGGCAGCGAGTGACCGCGCCTAGATCGCATCCTCCCAAGACTTGACCGCGTAGGGTGAAGGATTGTTCTCCGACACCTCGATTATCGAAAAACACTAGAACGAAGCGCTGCAAATTGTCACGCACAATTTTGCCTGATTCGATCACTTCATGTGCTGCATTGCACAAATATGTCGCAGGCTTGCCTGAAAACGAGGCAGCCGCGCCAGCCTTGGTCCAACCGCCGGGGCGGGTTTCCATGAAGCCATGAAATGGCTAAGAAGCCACGTCATTCAGCCCCCGTCGTGCAGCGATTCCTGCGCGCCGCCTTTTCATGGACAGCTTCATGCGTTTGTCGCGCTATTTCCTGCCGATCCTGAAAGAAACGCCGCGCGAGGCGGAAATCGTTTCGCACCGTCTCATGCTGCGCGCCGGCATGATCCGCCAGCAGGGGCAGGGCAGCTTTTCCTGGCTGCCGCTCGGCAAGCGCGTGCTCGACAAGGTGTGCCGGATCATCCGCGAGGAGCAGGATCGCGCCGGCGCGCTGGAGATCCTGATGCCGACCATCCAGTCGGCCGACCTGTGGCGCGAGAGCGGCCGCTACGACGACTACGGCAAGGAGATGCTGCGCATCAAGGACCGGCACGAGCGCGACATGCTCTACGGACCGACCAACGAGGAGATGGTGACGGAAATCTTCCGCGCCTATGTGCGCTCCTACAAGGACCTGCCGCTCAACCTCTACCATATCCAGTGGAAGTACCGCGACGAGGTGCGGCCGCGCTTCGGCGTGATGCGCAGCCGCGAATTCCTGATGAAGGATGCCTATTCGTTCGACCTCGATTACGAGGGCGCCAAGGCCTCCTACAACCGCATGTTCGTGTCCTACCTGCGCACCTTCACGCGGATGGGCCTGCAAGCCATCCCGATGCGCGCCGACACCGGGCCGATCGGCGGCGATCTTTCCCACGAATTCATCATCCTGGCGGACACCGGCGAGAGCCAGGTCTATTGCGACCGCGCCTATCTGGAGTTCGAGGTCCCCGGCGAGGACGTGAACTACGGCAGCGACGCGGAGATCGCCGGCATCGTCCAGCAATGGACCACGCCCTATGCGGCGACGGACGAAATGCACGACGAGAAGGCGTGGGACGCCCTGCCGGAAAGCCGGCGGCTCTCGGCGCGCGGCATCGAGGTCGGCCACATCTTCCACTTCGGCGAGAAATATTCGAAGCCGATGGGCGCGAAGGTCGCCGGGCCGGACGGCAAGGACCATTTCGTCTCGGGCGGTTCCTACGGCATCGGTCCGTCGCGGCTGATCGCGGCGATCATCGAGGCGAGCCACGACGAGAACGGCATCATCTGGCCGGACGCCGTGGCGCCCTTCGACGTCGCGCTGATCAACATGAAACCCGGCGATGCCGGCTGCGACGCGCTCTGCGAGAAATTGCAGGCCGCCTACGAGGCGGCGGGCCGCGACGTGCTCTACGACGACACCGACCAGCGCCCCGGCGCCAAGTTCGCGACCGCCGACCTGATCGGCATCCCGCGGCAGGTGATCGTCGGCCCGCGCGGTGTCGCAGAGGGCACGGTCGAGGTGAAGCGCCGCGCCACCGGCGAGCGCGAGGTGAAGCCGCTGGACGATCTGCTCGCCATGATCGGGAACGGTCGATGACGGCTGCGGCGGCAACGACGCGCGCCGGGCAGGCGCCTGCGGGGCATCGCGCCGGCGGCGCCGGTCCCTTCTCCAGATATGAGCGCATGGTCGCCTGGCGCTATCTGCGCTCGCGCCGCAAGGAGACGGTGATCTCTGTCATCGCCGGCATCTCCTTCCTCGGCATCATGCTGGGCGTCGCGACGCTGATCGTCGTCATGGCGGTGATGAACGGCTTCCGCGCCGAACTGCTCACCCGCATCCTCGGCGTCAACGGCCATCTGATCATCCAGCCGGTCGACCAGCCGCTCGACGACTATGCCGAGGTCAGCCAGCGGATCGCCGGGGTGCCCGGCGTCCGCTACGCCATCCCGCTGATCGAGGGGCAGGTGCTGGCGCAGGGCAACATCGGCAGCGGCGCGGGCTCGCTGGTGCGCGGCATCCGTGGCGAGGACCTCGCGAAGCTCGATATCGTCGCGAAGAACATCAAGGAAGGCACGCTCGACGGTTTCGACCAGAGCGGCGGCGTGGCGGTGGGCAAGCGCATGGCCGAGAATCTCGGGCTGGTGCTGGGCGACACGGTCACGCTTATCTCGCCGGACGGCGACGTGACGCCGATGGGCACCACGCCGCGCATGAAGGGCTATCCGGTCGTCGCGATCTTCGAGGTTGGCATGTCGGACTACGACGCCACCATCCTCTACATGCCGTTTCCGGAAGCGCAGCTCTACTTCAACCAGGAGGGCAGGGCGCAAAGCATCGAGGTCTATCTCGACAATCCCGACAGGGTCGACGCGATGCGGCAGCCGATCGAGGAGGCGGCGCAGCGGCAGATCTACATAACGGACTGGCGGCAGCGCAACCAGACCTTCTTCTCCGCGCTCCAGGTGGAGCGCAACGTGATGTTCATGATCCTGACGCTGATCGTGCTCGTCGCCGCGCTCAACATCATTTCCGGCCTCGTCATGCTGGTGAAGGACAAGGGCCGCGACATCGCCATCCTGCGCACCATGGGCGCGACGCGCGGCGCGATCCTGCGCATCTTTCTCATGACGGGTGCCACCATCGGTGTCACCGGGACGATCGCCGGGGTCATTCTGGGCATCATCGTATGCCTCAACATCGAGTCGATCAGGCAATTCTTCTCGTGGCTGTCGGGAACGGTTCTCTTCAATCCGGAGCTCTATTTCCTCAGCAAGCTGCCGGCGAAGATGGAGTTCAACGAGACGCTGTCGGTTATCCTCATGGCGCTGGTGCTCTCCTTCCTGGCAACCATCTTCCCGGCCTGGCGGGCGGCCCGCCTCGATCCGGTCGAAGCGTTGAGGTACGAATGATGGCCGGCGTGCTTGAGCTGCGGCAGGTCGAGCGGCACTACCTCCAGGGCCAGAAGAAGCTGACGATCCTGAGCGGTACCGACTTCTCGCTGGCGGGCGGCGAGATGGTGGCGATGGTGGCGCCTTCGGGGGCGGGCAAGTCGACGCTGCTTCACACGGCAGGCCTCCTGGAGCGTCCCGACGGCGGCGACGTCATCATCGCCGACAGGGCATGCGGCCGGCTTTCCGACGGCGAGCGCACGGCGATCCGGCGCAACGACATCGGCTTCGTCTATCAGTTCCATCACCTGCTGCCGGAATTCTCGGCGCAGGAGAACATCATGATGCCGCAGCTGATTCGCGGTCTTTCGGCCGAAGAAGCCGGCAAGCGGGCCATGCAGCTCCTCGACTACATGCAGATCGCGCATCGCGCGCAGCATCGGCCGGCCGAGCTTTCGGGCGGCGAGCAGCAGCGCGTGGCGATCGCGCGCGCGGTCGCCAACGCGCCGCTGGTGCTTCTGGCGGACGAGCCGACCGGAAACCTCGATCCGACGACGGCCGGCTACGTGTTCGACGCGCTTGCGGCCCTGGTGAAGCAGTCGGGCCTGGCGGCGCTGATCGCGACCCACAACCATGAGTTGGCCCGGCGCATGGACCGGCGGGTGACGCTGCGTGACGGCAAGATCGTCGAACTCTGAGGCTTTCCAACGGCCTCTGACGGTTTGCTTCGCCGTCCGCATTTCTGCCCCCTTTAAAAAATCCGTGATGGCCGTTGATTTGCGGCGCCGACTGAGGTGAGATCGAGTCTCCGGGACCGGAGGGTCTGCCGGATGCATTAGGCAAGGCCGAGGGAGGTTTTATTGTCTGACGTCGTCATGACGGTTAACGGACGCAAGGTGGCGGCGTCCGTCGAAGATCGTACGCTTCTGGTCCACTTTCTCCGAGAAAATCTCAATCTCACCGGAACGCATGTCGGCTGCGACACCTCGCAGTGCGGCGCATGCGTCGTCCATGTCGACGGCAAGGCCGTCAAATCCTGCACGATGCTCGCCGCGCAGGCCTCCGGCTCGACCATCGTGACCATCGAGGGTCTGGCCGAGGGGGCCGAGCTGCATCCCGTGCAGGCCGCCTTCCGCGAGCACCACGGCCTGCAATGCGGCTTCTGCACGCCGGGCATGATCATGGCCGCGACGGACATGATACGGCGCCATCCCGAGGGCCTGGACGAGAAGACCGTCCGGCACGAGCTGGAAGGCAACATCTGCCGCTGCACCGGCTACCACAACATCGTCAAGGCGATCCTGGCAGCGTCGAAGGCGATGGCAGCGGGCGGCGAGGCGAAGGCGGCGTGATGAAACGGCAGTCGGCAATCGGCAGTCGGCAATCGGATTGACGGAGGCGTTTCGGCACCGGCATTTGGGATAGTCCGTTTGCGACTGCCGATTGCCGACTGCCGATTGCCGCCCGCAGGGAGGTTTTCATGGGCATGGAAGGCATAGGCGCGCGCGTGGCGCGCAAGGAAGACAAGAGGTTCATCACCGGCGGCGGCCGCTACACGGACGACATGGTGCTGCCGGGCATGAAGCATGCGGTGTTCGTGCGCAGCCCGCACGCGCATGCCGACATCAAGGGCATCGACGTTGCCGAGGCGAAGGACATGCCGGGCGTCGTCGACGTGCTGACCGGCAGGCAGCTCAAGGCCGACGGCGTGGGCAACCTCATCTGCGGATGGATGATCCACTCCAAGGACGGCTCGCCGATGAAGATGGGCGCGTGGTCGCCGCTGGCGGTCGACCGGGTGCGCTATGTCGGCGATGCCGTGGCGATCGTCGTCGCCGACACCAAGGGGCAGGCGCGCGACGCCGCCGAGAAGGTCGTCGTCGAGTATGACGAGAAGGACGCCGTCATCGTCGCCGCGGAGGCGCTGAAGCCCGGCGCGCCGCAGCTCCATCCGGAAGCCGAGAACAATTTGATCTTCGACTGGGAGCTCGGCGACGCCAAGGCGACCGACGAGGCGCTGGCCAAGGCCGCGCACATCACGAAGATGCATATCGTCAACAACCGGCTGGTGCCCAACGCGATGGAGCCGCGCGCCGCACTTGCCCACTACGACAAGGCCGAGGACCACACCACCTGCTGGACGACCTCGCAGAACCCGCATGTGGCGCGCCTGGTGATGAGCGCCTTCTACAACATCGCGCCGGAGAACAAGCTGCGGGTCATCGCCCCCGACGTCGGCGGCGGCTTCGGGTCGAAGATCTTCATCTATCCGGAGGAGGTCGTCTGCTGCTGGGCCTCGAAGAAGACCGGCGTGCCGGTGAAATGGGTGGCCGACCGCACGGAAAGCTTCCTGACCGACGCGCATGGTCGCGACCACGTCTCTGAAGTGCAGATGGCATTCGACGCGGACAACCGCATCATCGGGCTGAAGGTCGACACGATCGCCAATTTCGGCGCCTACATGTCGCTCTTCTCGTCGTCGGTGCCGACCTATCTCTACGCCACGCTCCTGTCGGGCCAGTACGCGATCCCGGCCATCCACGCCAATGTGCGGGCCGTCTACACCAACACCTCGCCGGTCGATGCCTATCGCGGGGCGGGGCGGCCGGAGGCCACCTATCTGGTGGAGCGCACCATGGAGACGGCGGCGCGCGAGCTCGGCGTGTCGCCTGCGGAGCTGCGCCGCAAGAACTTCGTCACCCAGTTCCCGCACCAGACGCCGGTCATCATGTGCTACGACGCCGGCGACTACGCGGCATCGCTCGACGCGGCCATGCAGGCGGCCGACTATGCCGGCTTCCCGGCGCGCCGGGAGGAGGCGAAGCGGCGCGGCAAGCTGCGCGGCATCGGCATGTCGAACTACATCGAGGCCTGCGGCATCGCGCCGTCGGCGGCGGTGGGCTCGCTCGGCGCCGGCGTGGGCCTCTGGGAATCGGCCGAAGTGCGGGTCAACGCGGTCGGCACGATCGAGGTGCTCACCGGCTCGCACAGTCACGGGCAGGGGCACGAGACGACCTTCGCGCAGCTCGTCAACCAGCGCTTCGGCGTGCCGATCGACAGCGTGTCGATCGTGCATGGCGACACGGACAAGGTGCAGATGGGCATGGGAACCTACGGCTCGCGCTCGGGCGCGGTCGGCATGTCGGCGATCGTCAAGGCGCTCGACAAGGTCGAGGCCAAGGCCAAGAAGATCGCAGCGCACCTGATGGAGGCCGACGAGAGCGACATCGTTATCGAGAACGGCGAGCTGAAGGTCGCCGGCACGGACAAGTCGGTGCCGTGGTTCCAGCTCGCGCTCGCCGCCTACACCGCGCACAATCTGCCGGCGGGCATGGAGCCGGGACTGAAGGAGACGGCGTTCTACGATCCGTCGAACTTCACCTTCCCGGCCGGCTGCTACATCTGCGAGGTGGAGGTGGATCCGGACACCGGCGTCACCGAAATTATCCAGTTCGTGGCCGCAGACGATTTCGGCAACATCATCAACCCGATGATCGTCGAGGGGCAGGTGCATGGCGGGATCGCGCAGGGCATCGGGCAGTCCATGCTGGAGGGCGCCCATTACGACGCCGGCTCCGGCCAGCTCATCACGGCGAGCTACATGGACTACTGCATGCCGCGCGCCGACGACCTGCCGTCGTTCCAGGTGTCGCACCAGAACACGCCGTGCCCCGGCAACCCGCTCGGCATCAAGGGCTGCGGGGAGGCGGGCGCCATCGGCTCGCCGCCGGCCGTCATCAACGCCATCACGGACGCCATCGGCAACAACGACCTGTTGATGCCCGCCACGCCCGAACGGGTGTGGGCGGCGATCCACGTGGCAAAGCACTGAGGAGGATACGCACATGTACGCTGTCAATTACCATCGCGCTTCCTCCGTCGCCGATGCCGCCAAGCGCGGCGGCGGCGACGCGAAATACCTGTCGGGGGGGATGACGCTCCTGCCGGCGATGAAGACGCGGCTCGCCGCGCCGTCCGATCTCGTGGATCTCAGCCGGCTGGAGGAACTGCGGGGCGTGCGGATTTCGGGCCGGACAGTCACCATCGGCGCGGCGACCACGCATTACGAGGTGTCCACGGACGCAGGCCTCAAAAGTGCGTTCCCGCTGCTCTGCCGCTTTGCCTCGCTGATCGGCGACCCGGCCGTCCGCTACAAGGGAACGATCGGCGGATCGATCGCCAACAACGACCCGGCCGCCGACTACCCGGCCGCGCTCGTGGCGCTCGGCGCGACCGTCGTCACCGACAAGCGCGAGATCGCGGCGGAGGACTTCTTCACCGGGCTCTTCGAGACGGCGCTGGACGACGGAGAGATCGTCACCGCGGTGCGCTTCGACATTCCCGAGAAGGCCGGCTGGGAAAAGTTCCGCAATCCCGCGTCGCGTTACGCCATTGTCGGCGTGTTCGTCGCCAAAAAGGGCGATGGCGTGCGCGTGGCCGTCACGGGCGCGGGTGACGACGGCGTGTTCCGCTCGAAGGAGATCGAGGCAGCGCTGGCCAAAGGCCTCGATCAGAAGGCTCTCGACGGCATCAGCGTTCCGTCGGACGGGCTGATGGGCGACATCCACGCCTCGCCGGAATACCGCGCCAACCTGATTGCCGTCATGGCGAAGCGGGCGGTGGCGCAGGCCGCGGGCTGAGGCGCCGCGGGCCGGTTCAGGGCGTCAGCGACCGTTCGAAGTAGCGGACGGTCTTCTTGCCGTCCGGGAGGCGGGCGTTGCCCACCTCGCGGAAGCCGAAGGACGCATGGAAGGCGTCCGACGCCGGGTTCGGCGGATCGCTGTTGACTTCGCAGACGATCCGCCGGTGGCCCGCCGTGCGCGCGCGGGCGAAGAGGTCCTCGTAGAGCAGGCTGGCGAGCCCGCGTCCGCGCGCACGGGCGGCGACGGCGATGCGGTCGACATAGGCGAAGCGGTCGTAGCGTTCGCGAAACCACAGAAAGTTCGGGCTGTCGTAGCCGGCCGTCTCGTCGAAGGCGATGAGGAAGGCGTCGAGGCTCCCGACGCGCCGGGCATGGAAGGATTCGGCGAGGAGATGTGAGAGGCGCGGCGGGTCCAGCAGCGACAGCTCCTCCGCGTGGCGATTGTTCAGCGCCAGGACGGCCGGCTCGTCGTCCGGCGCTATCGGCTCGATGATCATGCGGGTCGATCCGCGCCGCGCGCGGCGGCGATGGTGGCGGCCACCAACTCGCCGTCGGTGATCGTGCTGGTGTATTCGCGGTCGAGCGATGTGCCGCCCATGCCGATGCGGGAATTGCGGAACGCCATTCGGCTCGGCACGTCGCGCGGCGCGGCGAAATGGATCTCCTTCAGGCCGGTCGCGGCGACGATGCGCGCCGCGTTGCCCGGATCGAGGCCGCCGCATCCCATCACGACGATCCGCTCGCCGGCCTGCTTCACCAGGCGGGCGAGCAGCGCCGCGCCTTCCTCGGCGCTGTCGCGCTGGCCACTGGTCAACACGCGCCCGACGCCGCAGCGGACGAGCGCCTCCAGCGCCTCGGAGGGGTCCCGCGTCATGTCGAAGGCGCGGTGGCAGGTGACGGCGAGCGGCCCGGCGGCGGTCACGAGCGCCGCCACGCGATCCTCGTCTATCCTCCCGTCCGCCGTCAGGCAGCCGACGACCACGCCCGCGACGCCGACCTCGCGGCAGGCCGCCACATCGGCCAGCATCGAGGCGAATTCCGTTTCGGAATAGAGGAAATCACCGCCGCGCGGCCGGACGATGACGTGGAAAGGAATGGTGGCGCGCCGCAATGCTTCGCGGATCGTGCCGTAGCTCGGCGTGATCCCGCCTTCGATCAGGCTGGCGCAGAGCTCGACCCGGTCGGCGCCGTTTTCCTGCGCGGCGAGAAGGCCGTCTATGCCCTCGACGCATATTTCAACCAGAGGATACCTGCCGCTCGCCAAGATCGCCGCCCCGTTTCGATTGCGCCGGCACAAGACCATCCGGCGTTCCACCGGTCAACGGCCCGCCGCAACCTTTGCCTTGCGGACTTCTCCGTGCGAAAAATCCACGCAGCGGTGTCGGGCGGGTATCGCCATCCACGTCCTTGAGGAAACGGAGTGCGCTCATGCTCTATGCCATTCTCTGCTACAATGACGAAGATGTCGTCGGCTCCTGGAGCAAGGAGGAGGACGACGCGGTCATGCAGCGTCTCGCCGTGGTGCAGGAACGCGCGGCGCGGGAAGGGCGGCTCGGCCCGGTGGCGCGGCTCCTGCCGACCACGGCGGCCACAACGCTGCGCAAGACCAAGGCCGAGCCGCTGATCATAGACGGCCCCTTCGCGGAGACGAAGGAGCAGCTTCTCGGCTTCTACCTGATCGATTGCGCCTCGCTGGACGAGGCGCTCGCTTTCGCGCAGGAGCTGGCCGTGGCCAATCCGGGAACCGGCTCCTATGAAATCCGGCCGGTGTCGGTGTTCATCCCGGCAGCGGGCGGGGAACGGGGCTGAGATGGCCGATCTCGCCTATATCGACGCCGCGCTGGCGAGCGCCCGGCCGCAGGCGGTCGCGGCCCTCCTGCGCTATTTCCGCGACCTCGACAAGGCGGAGGAGGCGTTCCAGGAGGCCTGCCTGAAGGCGCTGACGAACTGGCCGCGCAACGGACCGCCGCGCGATCCCGCAGCCTGGCTGATCTTCGTCGGCCGCAACGTGGCGATAGACGATATCCGCAAGCAGTCGAAAAACGCGCCGATGCCGCCGGAGGAGACGGTCTCCGACCTGGACGACGCGGAGGGAAGAATCGCGGAACGCCTCGACAATGCCGACTATCGCGACGACGTGCTGCGGCTTCTGTTCATCTGCTGCCATCCCGACCTGCCGGCCACCCAGCAGATCGCGGTGGCGCTCAGGGTGGTGTCCGGCCTTACGGTGAGGCAGATCGCGCGCGCCTTCCTCGTCTCGGAAAGCGCCATGGAGCAGCGCATCACGCGCGCCAAGTCGCGGATCGCACGCGCCGGCGTGCCGTTCGAGACGCCGGGCGCGGTGGAGCGCAGCGAGAGGCTGGCCGCCGTGGCGGCGATGGTCTACCTCGTCTTCAACGAAGGCTATTCCGCGAATGGCGACCAGCAGGCCCGGCAGCAGCTCTGCGACGAAGCGATCCGCCTCGGCCGCCTGCTGCTGAGGCTCTTCCAGGCCGAGCCGGAGATCATGGGACTGCTCGCGCTGATGCTCCTGCAGCATGCGCGTACGCCGGTGCGCTTCGACGCGGACGGCCAGATCGTGCTGCTCGACGCGCAGGACCGCACCCTCTGGAACAGGCCGATGATCGCCGAGGGCCTTGCGCTGATCGACAAGGCGATGCGGCACCGCCGCAGCGGTCCCTATCAGGTCCAGGCGGCAATCGCCGCGCTGCATGCCCGTGCGGCGCGGCCGGAGGACACCGACTGGCGGGCCATCGACCTGCTCTATGCCGCGCTGGAGCGCTTCCAGCCGTCGCCCGTCGTCACGCTCAACCGGGCGGTCGCGGTGTCGAAGACAAAAGGGCCGGGAGCGGGGCTGGCGATGGTCGAGCCGCTGGAGGACAAGCTTTCGGGCTATTTCCACTTTCACGGCGTGAGGGGCAATTTCCTGATGCAGCTCGGCCGCCGGCGCGAGGCGAAGACGGCGTTCGACCGGGCGATCGCGCTCGCCAACAGCCCGCAGGAGGCCGCCCATATCCGCAGCCATCTCGACAGGCTGAGTGCCGAGCCCGCGGTGGATTGAACCGGCTTTTCCTATCCGGTGCGTCCGTTGCGCGAGCGCAGGGCGGCGACCAGCGTCGCGGCGCGCCGCAGGGCGGTGAGGGCGGCGCCGGCCGCGATCAGCCACAGGGCAGCCTTGAGGATCACGCCATGGCCGCCCCAGGCCGGCTCAACGCAGGAGATGAGCGCCGCGGCCGTGATCGTCGCCATGCGGTGCGGCTTGGCCATGGGGCCGCGGAAATCGGCGGGAAGGCCGCAAGCGCGGCCCAGCTCGCGCGTGTAGGCCGTGAGCACGGCGAAGGCGGCGGCGGCCCAGCCGAGCGCCGGCTCGCCGGTGCCGTAGCCCGCGCCGACGAGGATCAGCATGTCCGCCACGCGGTCCGGGAACTCGTTCCAGAACGCGCCGTCGGGCGACTGCCTGCCGCCCTCGATGGCGACCATCCCGTCGAAGAGGTTGCACAGGAGCCGGAGCTGGCAGAACAGCGCGGCGGCGATCAAAAGCACGATGCGTGCGCCGGCCTCGGCCTCGCCCGCCTGCCAGAACGCGACGCCGGCGCAGGCGGCCATGACCATGCTCGCCATCGATATGTGGTTGGGCGCGATGCCCGCCGCCGTCAGGCGCCGGGCAATCCAGCGCGCCCAGCCGGTGTCGCGGCTTGCCAGCGGGCGGCGGTCGGGATCGCCGGTCATCGTCGCAGAACTCCTTCGCGCTTTGCCCATGGGCTGGTCGGCTGGACGGATTCATCCAGCCTAAAGCATCGCGCCGAAAAGTGGATGCCGGTTTTCGGCAAAACTCGCCGGATCGATGCTACGGTAGCCGCCGGTCTGCCGCCTGGATTTTGAGGAAACAGCCGCATATGAACCCCGTCGAAGGATGCGCATTTTCCGGTGTCGCCTATGTCGGCGGCGTGGCGTCCGGCGAGCTCGTCGCCAGCGACACGGAGCTGAGTTTCTGGGGAGGCGTCGATCCCGCGACGGGCGAGGTCATCGATCGCCATCACCCGCTGAGCGGCAGATATCTCGGCGGCAAGATTCTCGCCATCCCAGGCGGCCGGGGCTCCTGCTCGGGAAGCGGCGTCCTGCTGGAGCTGATCCTCAACGGCAAGGGCCCGAAGGCCATGCTGTTCGAGCGGGAAGAGGATATCCTCACCCTCGGCGTGATCGTCGCGGAAGAAATGTTCGGGAAATCCATCCCCGTCGTGACGCTCGCTCCGGACGATTTCAAAAAGCTGTCCGGAGCCGGTTTCGTCCGTATCGACGGCAACAGGGTCGCATTCTCGGACGAGCGCGGCGAACCCTCCGGCGAAGGCATGGGGCCGGCCGATACCGGCCACGTCTTCGGAGAGGTGGCGCTCAGCGATGCCGACATGGCCTTCCTGAGCGGCATCCATGGGGAGGCGGCCCGATCGGCGATGCGGATCATCGCGCGCATGGCCCGGTTGCAGGGCGCGCGGGAACTGATCGACGTCACTCAGGTGCATGTGGACGGATGCGTCTATACCGGACCGGGATCGCTGCTTTTCGCCGAAAAGCTCAGGGACATGGGCGGGTGCGTCGTCGTGCCGACCACGCTCAATTCGATTTCGGTCGACCATGCGCGATGGCGTGCCCAGGGGGTCGACCCGGCGCTCGGCGAGCCGGCGAGCCG
>JAFKJW010000082.1:22622-27808 GCA_017305925.1 Hyphomicrobiales bacterium
GCCGGCTGGGCGACGCCTACACCGAGATGGGGTCGCGGGCGACCTTCACCTGTGCTCCCTACCTTCTGGATTCGGCTCCCAACCTCGGCGAGCAGGTCGCCTGGGGCGAGTCCAACGCCGTCGTCTTCGGCAACAGCGTTCTCGGCGCCCGCACGATGAAGTATCCTGACTTCCTGGACATCTGCATCGCGCTGACGGGGCGGGCTCCGCTTGCCGGTCCCCATGCCGATGCCAACCGCAAGGCGACGCTCCGCGTCGAGGTTTCGGATCTCGCGGACATCGACGACTCCTTCTACCCGCTTCTGGGGTACAAGGTCGGCGCGCTGGCCGGCAACCGTATCCCGGTGATTGCCGGCCTCGACCGAGCGGTGCCGACCGCGGACGATCTCAAGGCGTTCGGCGCCGCCTTCGCCACCAGTTCCAGCGCGCCGATGTTCCATATCCAGGGCGTCACGCCGGAGGCAGCCCTGCTCGCCGACGCGGTTCTTCACGATCAGCGGATCGAGACGATCCGGATCGCGCCCGGCGACCTGAGGCCGGAGTGGGAAGAGCTCAACACGGCCGAGGACGGCTCCGTCGATCTGGTCTCGCTCGGCAATCCGCATTTTTCCTTCGGAGAACTCCAGGCGCTTGCGGCGCTTTGCCGGGGGCGGGTCAAGACACCCGGCGTCGCGGTGGTGATCACGACCGCCAGGAGCATCCATGAGCGCGCCCGCGAAAGCGGGCTTGTCTCCGAACTGGAAGGCTTCGGCGTTCAGTTCGTGACGGATACCTGCTGGTGCATGATCGGCCATCCGATCATCCCGCGCGGCGCCAGGGCGATCATGACGAATTCAGGCAAGTATGCCCATTACGGTCCCGGCCTGACCGGCCTGCGTTTCCATTTCGGCAGCCTCGCCGCTTGCGTCGAGGCTGCATGCTCCGGGCACAATCCGAGGGTTGCGCCGAAATGGATGGCGGGCCTGCCCGGAACCGAATGACCGCTGCATGCCTTGCACGGCCTGCCGAGCTCAGCCACGGGAACGGGGATGCGCCCGTCAGGAATGCCCAAACCTATACAATGCCGCTATATCTGATCGTCAAAAAGGGTCGATGTTGAAGCATTTCGATAAGGCTAAAGGAGAATCTCTTTGATGTGTCTGGGAGGCGGGCGTTGAGCATCGCTGAAGTCATTTCCGCCCATGAGCCGAAGGTCCGCGATCTCGCGGCAGAGTGGCCGCGCGCACTTTATGAGACGCTGCGGTCGGCGGGCGTCAGCCACATGTCCTATGTGCCGGACGCCGGGCATTCCACGCTCATCCGCCTGTTCAGCGAGGATGCCGATGTCGTCACCAATGTGTTGACGACGGAGGAGGAGGGCGTCGCCATCGCCGCCGGCTCGTGGCTCGGCGGCAAGAGGAGCGTCGTGCTCATGCAGTCCTCCGGTGTCGGCAACTGCATCAATATGCTGTCGCTTCCCGTCCAGGCGCGGTTTCCTTTGCTGATGCTGGTGACGATGCGCGGCGAGTGGGCAGAGTTCAACCCGTGGCAGGTGCCGATGGGGCAGGCGACGGAAGCGGCGCCGAAGGCGATCGGCATCACCGTGCTGCGCGCCGAAACGGGGGCGGATCTGGTCGACGCCGTCGGGCAGGCGGCGACCATGGCCTACGAGGCCGACCAGCAGGTCGCCGTGCTGATCGGCCAGCGCCTGCTCGGCAAGAAGAAGTGGTGAACATCATGACCGCACCCACGATGGACCGCCGCGCTGCGGTGAAAAAGCTGCTCGACGCGCGCGACGGTGCGCTGGTAGTCACGGGCCTGGGCTCGCCGAGCTACGACGTGCATGCGGCGGGCGACCGCGACGACAACTACTATCTCTGGGGCGCGATGGGCGGTGCGGCACTGGTGGGGCTCGGCCTCGCGCAGGCGAGGCCGGACAAGCGCGTCATGGTCATCACCGGCGACGGCGAGCAGTTGATGGCTTTCGGCGCGCTGGCGACCATCTCCATCGCCGGCCCGAAAAACCTCGACGTGATCGTGCTCGACAACCAGCATTATGGCGAGACGGGCATGCAGCAGAGCCATACCGGACGAGGCATCGGCTTCGAAAGGATAGCCGCTGCCTGCGGCTTTGCCGAAGCGGCGGAACTGCGCACCCTGGAAGAGGTCGACGAACTGGCTCTCCGCCTGAAGGCGCCGGCAGCCGGGCCGCGCCTGTTCGTGCTGAAAATCAAGGCGGAGAACCTGCCGCGTTCCCTTCCGCCGCGCGACGCGGTGCATGTCAAGAACCGCTTCCGCGCCCATCTCGGCCTTGCGACGTGTTGAGGGTAGAATGACGGATCTGGCGCGCTTTCAGAACACCGTGGCCGGCAAGCTCCAGCCGGTTTCAGCGACGTTCGAATCCTTCGATCCCTATACGGGTAAGCCCTGGGCCGCGATCCCGCTCGGCGGCAGGAGCGAGGTCGACGCGGCGGTGGCGGCAGCGAAGGCCGCTTTCCGGTCGCCTGAATGGGCCGGGCTGACACCGAGCGCGCGCGGCAAGCTGCTGGTCCGGCTTGCCGACCTGATCGCGGAGAATGCCGAGCGCATCGCGGCGATCGAGACGCGCGACAACGGCAAGCTGATCACCGAGATGGCGGCGCAGTTGCGCTATATCCCCGAATGGTTCCGCTATTTCGGCGGACTGGCCGACAAGATCGAGGGCGCGGTCCTGCCGATCGACAAGGCCGGCATGTTCGCCTTCACCCGGCGCGAGCCGCTGGGCGTGATCGCGGCGATCGTGCCGTGGAACTCGCCGCTCCTGCTGCTGACCTGGAAGCTGGCGCCGCTGCTCGCGGCCGGCAACACCGTGGTCGTCAAACCGTCGGAGCACACGTCGGCATCGACGCTGGAGTTCGTCAAACTCTTTGCCCAGGCCGGTTTTCCGCCCGGCGTGGTCAATACCGTTACGGGCATGCCGCTGGACGTCGGCGCGCCGCTCGTATCGCATCCCGACATCGCCAAGATCGCCTTCACCGGCGGCGAGCCGGGCGGCCTTGCCGTTTACCGCGCCGCCGCCGAAGGGCTGAAGACGGTCACGCTGGAGCTTGGCGGCAAGTCGGCCAACATCGTCTTCGACGACGCCAATATCGAGAGCGCGGTGAATGGTGCGATCTCCGGCATCTTCGCTGCCAGCGGGCAGACCTGCATCGCGGGCTCGCGCCTGCTCGTCCATCGCAAGATCCACGACCAGGTGGTGGACGGCGTGGTGAAGCTGGCGGCTGGCGCCCGCATCGGCAATCCCGCGCTTGCCGAAACGCAGGTCGGACCGATCACGACGCAATCCCAGCGGGAGAAGGTGCTGTCCTATCTCGATATCGCCCGCGGCGAGGGTGCCGAATGCGTGCTGGGCGGCGGCAAGCCGGCCTCGGCCGATCTTGCTCAAGGCTGGTTCGTCGAGCCCTCGATCTTCACCGGCGTCAGCAATTCCATGCGCATCGCCCGCGAGGAAGTATTCGGGCCGATCCTGTCGGTCATTCCCTTCGATAGCGAGGAGGAAGCGTTCTCCATCGCCAACGACAGCCCCTACGGACTGGCGGCCGGACTGTGGACCGCCGATATGGGCCGCGCATTGCGGGGCGCGGCCGCGATGGAGGCCGGGACGGTCTGGATCAACACCTACCGCGCCGTCTCCTATATGGCGCCGTTCGGCGGCTACAAGAGGAGCGGCATCGGCCGCGAGAGCGGGCAGGAAGCCATCGACGCCTATCTTCAGACCAAGACCGTGTGGATCGACACGATCGGCAAGACCGCGAACCCCTTCGTGATCCGCTAAAGCATGTCTCCCGAAAGTAGCCCCGGTTTCGGGACAAAGACATGCGTAGAAACAAAAGGCTAAAGCGCAGGGAGCGAATCTGAAAGATCGCGACACGCTTTGGAAAGAAAAGGAGCTGCCATGAGACTCGAGGGGAAGATCGCCGTCGTCACGGGTGCGGCGCGCGGCATAGGCCGTGCCTGTGCGGAGCGCCTTCTGGCCGACGGCGCCAAGGTGGTGATCGCAGACATCGACGCCGCGGGCCTCGATAGATGCGCCGCCGAGATCGGCACGCCGGACACGGTGCTGGCCGTCGTCACCGACGTCAGCCGGAAGGATCAGGTCGAGGCGCTGGTCGCCGCGGCGGTGGAACGGTTCGGCCGCATCGACATCATGGTCAACAATGCCGGCATCGCGATGGTGCAGGACTTCCTCGACATCACCAAGGCCGACTACGACAAGGTTCTCGGCGTCAATCTCGAAGGCGCGTTCTGGGGCACGCAGGCAGCCGCCCGCCAGATGGTCGCCCAGGGCGGGGGCGGCGTCATCGTCAACATGTCGTCGATCAATTCGGGCCTCGCCAATCCGCGCGTCGCGACCTATGCGATCACGAAGGGCGGCATGAACCAGATCACGGGCACCGCCGCCGTGGCATTCGCGCCGCACAATATCCGCGTGGTCGGCGTCGGCCCCGGCACCATCGACACCGACATGATCCATCAGGGTTTCGTCACCGACCAGTCGGTCCGCGGCATCCTCTCGCGCACCCCGCTCGGCCGCTACGGCAAGGCCTCGGAGGTCGCCTCGGTCGTGGCCTTCCTGGCCAGCGACGACGCCTCCTACATCACCGGCGAGACCATCTACCCGGACGGCGGCCGTCGCGTGCTGAACTACACCGTTCCGGTCAAGGAATGACCGCACGGGCGATTTCGACCGGCGGTATAGTTGAGGCTGACCGCGGCGGTTCGTAGGATCATTTTCATTGTTGCCCTGACGGCGTGCCGCCGACCGGGTGCCGTCCCGATCCACGGGGCGCGCCGCGTTGCGCGCCGCCTGTGGGTCCTCTCAGTCGTCCAGCGGCTCGGGGGGATGAGCGTTGCGGCCGCGGCCGAAGGTGTAGCCGGTCTCGACGGCGGTGCGCCCGAACTTTTCGCGCAGGGCGTCGATCGCGCCCTCGGCCAGCGCCCGCTTGCGCGCCTGCTCGTCGATGAGGTCGGGCGGATCGGCCTTGTCGGTGTCCGAAAGGTCCGAGACGCCGATGCCGAGCAGCCGGTAGCGGGTGCCGTCGGTCTCCTTCTCCAGCATCCGCATGCCGGACTGGAAGATGCGGTCGGCGAGACGGGTGGGGTCGGCGAGCTGCCGGTTGCGCGTGCGGATCCTGAAATCGCTGGTCTTCAGCTTCAGCACCACGGTC
>JAFKJW010000083.1 GCA_017305925.1 Hyphomicrobiales bacterium
CACGGCCACGACGACGAGCAGGACGCTCACGACGAGGCCGAAGGTCGCGAGGCGGTTCTTCAGCAGCCGGCGCCAGGCGTCGCTCCAGAGGCTGGCATGCGGCTCCTCGGTGATGACAGGGATCGCGGTCATGCGGCCCTCGTGGTTTGCGCGGCGCGCGGATCGAGCATCGGATAGACCACATCCACCAGCAGGTTGGAGATCATCACGAGGAACGAACCGATCAGCGTGATGGCGAGGATGATCGGATAGTCCGAATTGGTGAGAGCCGTGACGGTGAGCCGGCCGAGGCCGGGCAAGCCGAAGACCAGCTCGACGAAGATGGCGCCGTTCACGATGGTGATCATGATGAGCCCGAGCTGGGTGACGACCGGCGTCAGCACGGGTCGCAGGATGTGGCGGAGCGCGACGATGATCTCCGGCACGCCCTTCGCCCGGGCCGTGCGGACGAAATCCTCGCTCGTCACCTCGATCACGGCGGTCCGTGTCTGGCGCACGATCAGCGCGATCGGCTGGAAGGTCAGCACGATCAGCGGCAGGATGATGCGCACGTCCCAGACACCGCCCCAGCCATAGGGAACCTTGACGCCGGGCAGGATCGTGATGAGCAGCACCATCAGGAGCGGCCCGGCGACATAGGCCGGAATCGCCCAGAGGAACAGCGCCGCGCCGAGGATGGTATAGTCGAGCCGGCCGTTCTGGTTCAGCCCGGCGATGAGACCAAGCGGCACGGCGACGAGCGCCGTCACGACGATGGCGCAGAGACCGAGCTGGAAGGAGACCGGCGCGGCGGCCGAGATGATCGCCCAGACCGAACGTCCGCTCACCAGCGAATAGCCGAAATTGCCGTGCAGCAGGTTCCAGATATAGGAACCGAACTGCGCCAGGAAGGGCCGGTCGAGGCCGGCCGATGCGCGGATCGCCTCGATCTTCTGCGGGTTGTAGGCGACATCGCCCGGCGCGTGCAGGAAGATGAGCTTGATCGGGTCGCCGGCGCCATAGAAGGCGAGCGCATAGACGCCGAGCATGATCAGGATGACCGACGGGATCCAGACGGCCAGTCGAACTGCGATATAGCGCAACATCAGGCGCTCCTCCCTCCCCTCGATGATCGCCCCGGAAGGCCGGGAGGGGGCAGCCTGTCGGCCGCCCCGCCGGATGACCCGGCCGCCATCCCTATTCGATGGCGATGTTCCAGGGTTCGGCAACCTGCCAGTCGAGGTTCTTCTCCATCCCGACGACATTCTTGGTCGCCCAGCGCGACATCGCCTGCGAATACCACGGGATGAAGGTCCAGTCCTCGCGGAAGGCCTGCTGGGCCTGCTGCGCCTTGGCGATACGCTCCGGATCATCGACCGCCTTGGTTGCGGCATCCGCGAGCAGGCTGTCGACCTTGTCGTTCTTGTAGCCGCCAAGCTTGTTCTGCGCGTTGGACGAGGACGAGGCGATCGAGCCGGCGAGATAGGCGACGGCATCCGGAACGCGGGTGCCGACATCGTCGCGGAAGATCTGGACGCTGGCCTGGTCGGGGCCGGCATAGGCATCCTGCTGCGGCTTCATGTCGACCGCCGAGATGCCGAGATTCTGGCGCCACTGCTCGGCGATATACTGCGCCGCCGCCTCATTGGCCGGCGAAGAGATGCCGACGAAGAGGATCTTGGGTAACCGCTCCGGCCCGCCATAGCTCGATTCGGCGAGCAGCTTCTTGGCCCCTTCCGGATCATACGGGAACGGCTCGAAGCCGCTGTTGTCGGCGCCGGGCACCGAATTCAGGATCTGGTCGGCCTTCTTGTGCGGCCCGTCCGGGAAGGAGGCCTTCATCAGGCCATCGCGGTCGACCGCCATGATCAGCGCTTGCCGGACCTTCGGATCGTCCATCGGCTTGCGGCTGGCGTTGAACCAGAAATGCTGGCTGGTCGGGATCAGCGGGCCGGCGGCGAACTCCGGGCCGAGATCCTGGATGATCGTTGAGGTGACCAGCTCGGTATGGGCGTTGAACTCGCCCGACTTGATCAGCGCCGTCGCCGTGACCGGATCCTCGACGGTGCGGATCTCGATGCCGGTGAGCTTCGGCTTCGGACCGAAGAAGTTCTCGTTCGGCTCGAAGACGAGAACGCCCTGGTCGATGTCGAGGCTCTTCAGCTTGAACGGACCGGAATAGACGGCCCCCTTCTCCGGGAGGAACCAGTCGGCGATCTCGTTGCCATCGGCGCCGCGAACCTGCGCCGCCTTGGCGATCGGCACGATGTGATTGGCGACGCGCATGAAGAAGATCGGATCGGGCTTGTCGAGCGTGACAACCACGGTCGAGGCGTCGGGGGTAGCAACGCCGGAGATGGCATTGGCCTTGCCGCCCGAGAAGTCGGCGAAGCCCGTGACGCCGGCCAGGACCTGGTCGACGCGCTGGCTCTTCGCGCTCGGCATCGCCGCGACGTTCCACGATCCGGCGACATCGGCAGAGGTGATCGCGCTGCCATCCGAGAAGACGGCCTTCGGATCGATCTTGAACGTCCAGGTCTTGGCGTCGGGCGAACCTTCCCAGCTCGCGAAGACGTAGGGGTGGATCTTGCCGGCGGCGTCGAAATACATCGGCGACGCCCACCAGGCCGAGTTCCAGCGGTAATGGGGGCCGCCGCCGCGCAGCGGCGACCAGTCCTGGTCGAAGGAAGGATGAGCGACCTTCAGCACCTGCTCGGGCGCAGCAAAGGCGGCGCGGAGGCCGAGCGGCGTCAGCGCGGTTCCGGCAAGCGCCGCGACACCGAGCTTCATCGCGGCGCGGCGGGTCAGGCCTTTCGGCGGAAGATGATCTGCGGACATTGGTTCCTCCCTGGAATGGGCCGGCACACCGAAGCCGCGTCGGCTCCGGCCCTCCCGCCGACCGTCAATTCGACCGAGGGAGTATGGCATGATTTGTAAACATGTCAACGTTGCCCGCGAAGATTGGAAGAACCGCCCATCCAGGCACCCTGCAATTCTGTCATCTTGCGATGCAGCACGCGAGATTCAGCGGGACTTTTCAACTTGACAAGTTTCGTGCGGCGGCGCAGGGTCCGCCTCGATCCGATTCAGAATGGAGCGCCGCGATGAGCACGGACATCGAAGGCAAGACGGCCCTCATCTTCGGCGCGAGCACGGGCATCGGGGCTGCGATTGCGCGACGCTTCGGCGAGCTCGGCGCCAATCTCATCGTTCACTATCGCTCCAGCGCGGCCGAAGCCGAGGCGGTCGCCGCGGACATTCGGGCCGCCGGCGGCAAGGCGGATCTGCTGCAGGGCGACATCGCCGATCCCAGGACCGCGGGCAGCCTCGTCGAGGAAGCGCATCGCCGGCTGGGGCGCCTCGACATCGTCGTCAACAATGCCGGGACGATGTTCGGCCGCAGTGCGACGGTCGACGTCTCCGACGAGCAATACCGAAAGGTGATCGACCTCAATATCGGCGGCGTCTTCTTCGCCTCCCGCCGCGCCGCGGAGATCATGCGCAACGCCCAGCGGGGCACGATCATCAACACCACATCGATCGCCGCCCGCACCGGCGGCAGCGACGGCGCCGGGCTATACGGCTCGGCCAAGGCCTTCGTCAGCACCTTCACCCGCGTTCTTGCCAAGGAGCTTGCGCCGTTCGGCGTGCGCGTCAATGCCGTCGCGCCCGGCGTGATCCAGACACCGTTCCACGAACGCTATTCGACGGCGGAACAGCTGGACGCCGCCCGTCGCGGCATCCCGCTCGGCCGCCTCGGCACCGCGGAAGACTGCGTAGGCGCCTATGAATTCCTCGCGAGCGAGCGCATGAGCGGCTACATCACGGGGCAGATCATCGAAGTGAACGGCGGTCAATTGATGCCATGAGCACGGATTTGCACAGCCGGAAGATCGGCATCACCCTCGGCGACCCGGCCGGCGTCGGGCCGGAGATCATCGTGAAGTCCCTCGCGGCGATGTCGGTCGAGGAACGGCGCGACATCGTCGTGTTCGGGACGACGGCGGCGCTTGAGGCGGCTGCCCGGATCACCGGCGAACGGAACGCCGACGAGATGCGCATGGGCAATGACGGCAAGCCGGTGTTCCTGTCCAACAATGCCGGCGGCATACTGGGCGGCATCTCGACCGGCCAGGCGATCGTCGCCCGCTTCGCCGTCAAGCCGACCTCGTCGATCCTGACGCCGCGCCGCTCGGTCGACCGCGACGGCAATGACGTGGAGGTCATGACCAAGGGCCGCCACGACCCCTGCGTGGGCATCCGCGCCGTACCGATCGGCGAAGCCATGGTCGCCTGCGCCATCGCCGACCACTATCTGCGCCACCGGGGGCAGGTGGGGGAAACGGCAGTCGGCAGTCGGCAATCGGCAATCGAGGGAATTTGAGAATGGAAATAGCAGCCATGTGCCCGTGTACCCGACTGCCGCAAGGCGGAGCCTGACCATGCCCTACGACCAGAAGCGAATCGTCGAGGCCCTGCGTGCCTTCGAGCGCGGCGAGATCGTCGTCGTCACCGACGATGACGGGCGCGAGAACGAGGGCGACCTGATCGTCGCGGCCGTGCACTGCACGCCGGAGAAGATGGCCTTCATCGTCCGCCACACCTCCGGCATCGTCTGCACGCCCATGCCGCGTGAGGAGGCGAGGCGCCTCAACCTCAATCCGATGGTGGCGGAAAACGATTCGCCCCACACCACCGCCTTCACCGTCAGCGTCGACTTCAAGCACGGCACCACCACCGGCATCTCGGCCGAGGACCGCACGCTCACGGTGCGCAACCTCGCCAACGGCAATGTCGGCGCCTCCGATTTCGTCAGGCCGGGACATATCTTCCCGCTGGTGGCGCGCGAGGGCGGCGTGCTGATGCGCTCCGGCCATACGGAAGCCGCGGTCGATCTGTGCCGGCTGGCGAACCTTCCGCCGATCGGCGTCATCTGCGAACTGGTGAACGACGACGGCACCGTGAAGCGCGGCCCCCAGGTGAAGGCTTTTGCGGAGACGCACGGCCTGAAGCAGGTGTCGGTCGCCGACCTGATCGCCTACCGGCAGCGCCAGGAGACGCTCATCGAGCGCGTCGCCTGCGTGGACGTCGTGACCCCCGGGGGGCCGGCCAAGGCCTATGCCTACATGCTGCCCTGGGACGTGATGCAGCACATGGCCCTGGTGTTCGGCGACATCCGCGACGGCGAGGACGTGCCGGTGCGGCTGCATCCGGAGGACGTGGTGAGCGACGTGTTCGGCACCAGCGGGCGGCTCCGCGAGGTGATGCGGCGCATGGGCGAGGCGAAGCGCGGCGTCATCGTCTACCTGCGCGAAGGCTCCGTCGGCGTGACCGGCGGCGGCCGCAACCGGCAGGCGCACGGTGAAAGCCACGACGAGGCGAAGCAGCGCGAGAGCGAATGGCGCGAGATCGGTCTCGGCGCGCAGATCCTGAGGGACCTCGGCATCAGCTCGATCGAGCTTCTGGCCTCACGCGAGCGCCACTATGTCGGGCTTGAGGGGTTCGGCATCCGCATCGCCAAGACGGAGATCATGTAGGGGCGCCGGTCTTTCGGATGAAACTGTCGAAAGGCGCAATCCCTGTGGACCGGCAGGGGCAGGCCGGACTATCTTCCTCCCGTCGCGAGGATGACCGTCCATGTGGGATTTCGAGATCGGTCGCACCGTCGGGATCGTGGTGAGGACCTGGCCGTTCGTGCTTCTGCGGATCGTCGTCTACGTCCTGATCACCCTTGCCTACATCCTGGCGACGGGAACGGGCGCGGGCGTCGGTTACGGCGTGGGCAACATCTTTCCCGACGGCAGCGCGGTGGCGACGGCCTTCTGGGGCGGCATCGTCGGCTTCGGCCTTGTCTCCGTCGTCCTCTACTGGGTCCGCGAATACATCCTCTACATCGTCAAGGCCGGCCATATCGCGGTGATGGTCCACCTGATCGAGGGACGGGACGTGCCCGGCGGGCAGGGCCAGATCGCCTATGGGCGCAGGATCGTCACGGAGCGCTTCGCCGAGGCGAGTGTTCTCTTCGCGGTCGACCAGCTCATCAAGGGCGTGCTGCGGGCCATAACCGGCTTGCTGAGCGGCATCGCCGCCTTCATTCCCGGCATGAGCGGCATCGTCGGCTTCATCAACGGGGTGATCCGCATGTCCGTCACCTATGTCGACGAGATCATCCTCGGCTACAACATACGCACCGGCAGCACCGCCCCCTTCGAGACGGCCCGCCACGGCATCGTCCTCTATGCGCAGAATGCCCGCGTGATGGTGAAGAACGCCGTCTGGCTGACGATCTTCATCTGGCTGGTCGGCGCTGTGCTCTTCCTGCTGGTGCTGGCGCCCGCCGGTGCCATAGTCTACGGCTTTCCGGGCGCTTCCGCCGGCTGGACCTTCGTCTTCGCCGTCCTGCTGGCCTGGGCTTGCGTGTCGGCCTTCGTCGAACCCTTCGCCATCGCCGCCCTGATGGAGGTCTATTTCCGCACCATCGAGGGCCAGGTTCCCGATCCGGAATGGGACGAACGGCTGGCCGAGGCATCCAAAAAATTCCGCCAGTTGAAGGACCGGGCGGCCGAGCAGATCAGGGAGACGTTCCCGCGTCCCGTCCGCAACGCCTGAGGCCCGGCGCGCCATAGCCAAATCCGCCGGACCCGCCTATATCCGCGCCATGTCCACGCGCCTCTACACCCATCCGATCTTCCTGGAGCACATCACCCCGCCCGGCCATCCCGAACGGCCGGACCGGCTGAAGGCGATCGAGCGGGTTCTGGAGGACGAGGCGTTCATGTATCTCGACCGCCGGCAGGCGCCGATGGGGGAGGAGGAATCCATTCTGCGTGTCCACCCCCGTGACTATATGGAATACGTGCGCCGCTCGATCCCCGACACCGGCATCGCCCGGATCGATGCCGACACGACGGCGAGCCCGAAAAGCTGGGACGCAGCGCTTCACGCCGTCGGCGCCGTCAATGCCGCGGTCGACGACGTCTTCACCGGTGCGGCCGACAACGTGTTCGTCGCCGCTCGGCCGCCCGGCCATCACGCCGAGAAGACCACGGCGATGGGGTTCTGCCTCTTCAACACGGCGGCGATCGCGGCCCGCCACGCCCAGGCCGTGCACGGTGCGGAGCGGGTGGCCATCGTGGACTGGGACGTGCATCACGGCAACGGCACGCAGGACGTGTTCTGGGACGACCCGAGCGTGCTCTATTGCTCGACCCACCAGATGCCGCTCTATCCGGGCACGGGCGCGTCGAGCGAGACGGGAGCCGGCAACATCGTCAACGCGCCGCTCGGCCCCGACACTGGCAGCGACACGTTCCGCGAGGCCTTCCTGTCGCGCGTGCTGCCCCGCATCGACGCCTTCGCGCCAGACCTGGTCATCGTCTCGGCGGGGTTCGACGCGCATCACCGCGATCCGCTCGCGCAGATCAACCTCACCGAGAAGGACTTCGACTGGGCGACCGGCCAGTTGATGGACCGCGCCGCGCGCCATTGCGGCAACAGGCTGGTGAGTCTGCTCGAAGGCGGCTATGACCTTCAGGGACTCGCTTTTTCGGTGGCCGCCCATGTCGGCCGCCTGATGAGAGGATAGATGGCCGATACCGCAAACGACGACATCAAGGCCATGAGCTTCGAGCAGGCGCTCGACGCGCTGGAGAAGATCGTCGACGACCTGGAGCGCGGCGACGTGCCGCTCGACCAGTCGATCCGCATCTATGAGCGCGGCGAGGCCTTGAAGGCGCATTGCGACCGGCTTTTGAAGGCCGCCGAGGACAAGGTGGAGAAGATCCGCCTGTCCCGTGACGGCAAGCCGACGGGTACCGAGCCGCTCGACGCGGAGTAGCACTTGCCGTTCGTGGCGGTGGCTCCTATCTTAGCCAGGGTTAGCTAAGGAAGAAACGCCATGCCCGTTGTCAACATGCTGGAGGCCAAGTCCACGCTCTCCAAGCTGGTCGAGGCGGTGGAAAGCGGCGCCGAGAGCGAGATCGTCATCGCCCGCAACGGCAAGCCGGCGGCGCGACTGGTACCGCTCGCTCAGCCGGAGAAGAAGCTCCGGCTGGGGCTTGCGCGCGGCAAGTATCCGCCGTTCGATTATGAGAAATTTCAGGCGCTGGATGCTGAGGTCGCCGCGATGTTTCTTGGCGAGGATAAGTGAAACTTCTCCTCGATACGCATGTCGCCATCTGGATGACAAGCGCTCCGGAACGTATCCCTCGTCATCTCCATCTTTTCCTGGAGGACACATATCCGAATGTTTTTGTTTCCGTCGCGGCGGTGTGGGAGATAGCGATCAAGCACCCGCTCGGCCGGCCGGATGCCCCACCGCTCTCGGGGCATCAAGCCATAGCTGAATTTGAATCGGCCGGCTTTGTTCTTCTCGATGTCACCGCCGCCCATGCCGCCTTCGTCGAGCGCCTGCCCCTCTACCACGGCGATCCGTTCGACAGGCTGATGCTGGCGCAGGCGATCGTGGAGAACATGCAGTTCATGACATACGATCGCCATCTGGCGCGCTACGAGGTGGGACTGCTCACCTGGCCATAGCGAGGACCGCCGCATATGAGCTTTTTTCCCGGAAATGACCCGAGCGTCGGCGATGCCTTCGCCTGTGATGCTCTTGAGCTGATGGTGGTGCCCAACGCCAGGGACATCGGCGGCTTTCCGGTGCGCCGCGCGCTGCCCACGGCGAAGCGCCGGCTGGTCGGCCCCTTCATCTTCTTCGACCGCATGGGGCCTGCGATCCTGCGCGCCGGACAGGCGCTCGACGTGCGGCCGCATCCGCATATCGGGCTTTCCACCGTCACCTATCTCTTCGACGGAAAAATTCGCCATCGCGATTCGCTCGGCACCGAAATGGTGATCGAGCCGGGCGACGTGAACCTGATGACGGCCGGCCGCGGCATCGTCCACTCGGAGCGCTCGCCCGAGGAACTCCGCGGCAATCCACTGTCGGTTTCCGGCCTGCAGACCTGGCTGGCGCTCCCCGACGGCAAGGAGGAAATGGCGCCGCTCTTCGAGAACACGGCCCGCGCCGCCCTGCCGGCCTTTTCTGCGGAAGGCGCGAGCGGACGCGTCATCATCGGCGGCTTCGCCGGGATGCGCTCGCCCGTAGCCGCCTATTCCGACACGCTCTACGCCGACATCCGCCTCGATGCGGGAGCGCGCATCGCCATTCCGGCGGAGGCGGAGGAGAGGGCGATCTACGTGCTCGACGGCGATGTGGAGATTGCCGGCGATCGTTTTCCCTCCGATCGGCTGCTGGTCTTCCGTCCCGGCGACGAGATCGTCGTGGCGTCGGAGCGCGGCGCGCATTTCATGCTGTTCGGCGGCGCCTCGCTCGGCTCCCGCCGCTATATCTGGTGGAATTTCGTCTCGTCCTCGAAAGAGCGGATCGAGCAGGCGAAAGAGGAATGGAAGACGGGACGCTTCGACATCGTGCCCGGCGACGAGGAGGAGTTCATTCCGCTTCCTGCGGGTTGAGCGGTGACGGAGTGCATTTACTTTCCGCCATGCGGCAACTATCTCGGTTAGGACTTCTCAGCACGGACATGCAGCCGGTATCGTGACCGCCCTCGAAACTCCCCTGCTCGATCAGGTGTCGACGCCAGCCGATCTCCGCCGGCTGAAGGAAAGCGATCTTTCCCAACTCGCCGCCGAACTGCGCGCGGAACTGGTGGATGCGGTCTCCCAGACCGGCGGGCATCTCGGGGCCGGCCTCGGCGTGGTCGAACTGACGGTGGCGCTGCACTATGTGTTCGACACGCCGAACGACCGCCTTATATGGGATGTCGGCCACCAGGCCTATCCGCACAAGATCCTGACGGGCCGCCGCGACCGCATCCGCACCCTGCGGCAGGAGCATGGGCTGTCGGGCTTCACCCGGCGCAGCGAAAGCGAGTACGATCCCTTCGGGGCAGCGCATTCCTCCACGTCCATTTCCGCCGGCCTCGGCATGGCCGCGGCGCGGGACCTCTCGGGTGGCAGGAACAACGTGATCGCGGTGATCGGCGACGGCGCCATGTCGGCCGGCATGGCCTACGATGCGATGAACAACGCCGGCGCACTCGACGCGCGCCTGATCGTCATCCTCAACGACAACGACATGTCGATCGCGCCGCCGACAGGCGCCATGAGCGCCTATCTCGCCCGGCTCGCCTCCGGTCGCACCTATCTCGGCCTGCGCGACGTCGGCAAGAAGCTGACGGCCTATCTCGGCAAGCGCATGGACCGCGCCATCACCCGCGCCGTCGAGCATGCGCGCGGCTACGTGACCGGCGGCACGCTGTTCGAGGAACTCGGTTTCTATCATATCGGGCCGATCGACGGGCATAATCTGGAGCATCTGATCCCGGTTCTGAAGAACGTCCGCGACAATGCCGACGGCCCCGTGCTGATCCATGTCGTCACCAAGAAGGGCAAGGGCTACGCTCCCGCCGAGGAGGCGAGCGACAAATATCACGGCGTCAACAAGTTCGATGTCGTCACCGGCGCGCAGGCAAAGGCGCCCGCCAATGCGCCGGCCTACACCCGGATCTTCGCCGAGAGCCTGGTCCGGGAAGCGCGCGAGGACGACCGCATCGTCGCCGTCACCGCGGCCATGCCGTCCGGCACCGGGCTCGATCTCTTCGGCGAGGCCTTTCCGCAGCGCATCTTCGACGTCGGCATCGCCGAGCAGCATGCCGTGACCTTCGCCGCCGGCATGGCGGCCGAGGGACTGAAGCCGTTCTGCGCGATCTATTCGACGTTCCTGCAGCGCGCCTATGACCAGGTGGTCCACGACGTGGCGATCCAGAAGCTGCCGGTCCGCTTTCCCATCGACAGGGCCGGCTTCGTCGGCGCCGACGGCCCGACCCATTGCGGCGCCTTCGACGTGGCGTACCTGGCGCCGCTGCCGGACTTCGTGGTGATGGCGGCGGCGGACGAGGCGGAGCTGCGCCACATGGTGCGCACGGCCGCTGCCTATGACGAGGGTCCGATAGCCTTCCGCTATCCCCGCGGCAACGGCGTCGGCGTCGAAATGCCCGAGCGCGGTTCCATCCTGGAGATCGGCAAGGCGCGCGTCATGCGCGAGGGTTCCAAGGTCGCGCTTCTGTCCCTCGGCACGCGCCTGCGGGACTGCCTGCTCGCCGCCGAGGAACTCGGCGCGGCCGGTCTCTCCGCCACCGTCGTCGACGCGCGCTTTGCCAAGCCGCTGGACGAGGATCTGATCCGCCGTCTGGCTCGCGCGCACGAGGTGCTGGTGACGGTCGAGGAAGGCTCGATCGGCGGCTTCGGCTCGCATGTGCTGCATTTCCTTGCGGCGCAGGGCCTGCTCGAGAACGGACTCAAGGTGCGGACGCTGACGCTTCCAGATGCGTTCACCGAGCACGCGAAGCCCGAGAAGATGTATGCCGACGCCGGACTGGACTGCGCCGGCATCATGCGCACCGTCTTTGCCGCGCTGGGGCGGGAGATACGCGCCGCGCGCGCCTGAATCAAAAACTTTCCCTTTTACGATAACATGCTGTTTACGCTGTCGTTTGGCGGTTTTCTTACCGTCTTGCTTGGGCGTTTCTTAGCCCCCTGATGCTATCGCTTCTCGCATGGCAGGGAGAGATGAGATGAGCGCAAGAATTGCCGCAGCGGTCCTGCTCGTTTCGCTGGCCTCGGTCGCGTCGGCAGAGGTGCGCTACGACCGCAAGCTGGAGGCTGCCGTCCTGGCGAAGGTCGCCAGCAGCATCGGCGATATCCGCCCGGCCTTCGGGCTGAGGGACAAGGTCGCCTATGTGCATGGGGCGGCCGAGCCGATGGCGGCGATAGCCGTTCCCGAGGTCGCCGTCCCGGACATCCGGCGCGAGCTGCGGAAACCTCCGGTCAGGGAAAGCAGGTCGATCGAGGCGTTCTGAGCGACGGGCCGCTTGCGTTCCCGCATGGCTTTCGACAAGGAAAGGCCATGCAGAGCGGCGCCCCGACATCCGAACGATGCAGGCTGGACGAGATGCTCGTCCGGCGCGGCGCCTTCGCGACGCGCTCGCGGGCGCGCGACGCGGTGGAGCGCGGCACCGTGAAGGTGGACGGGCGCGTGGCCGCAAAACCCGGCCAGAGCGTCGCCGCGACGGCTGCGATCGAGATCGACGATCCGGCGCGGCGCTACGTGTCCCGTGCCGCGCTCAAGCTCGTCGCCGGCCTGGACCATTTCGGGCTCGATCCGGCCGGCAGCCGGGCGCTCGACATCGGCGCCTCGACCGGCGGCTTCACGCAGGTGCTTCTGGAACGCGGCGCTGCCCATGTGACGGCAATCGATGTCGGCCACGGCCAGCTCGATGCCGCGCTGGCGGGCGACCCGCGCGTCACCGCGATCGAAGGGCTCAACGCACGCGACCTGGACGCGGCGCATCTTACCGCGCCGATCGACTTCATTGTTTCCGATGTGAGCTTCATCTCCCTGAAGCTCGCCCTCCCGCGCGCCCTTGATCTCGCCGCCCAAGGGGCGAGGGGCATCTTCCTGGTCAAGCCGCAATTCGAGGCCGGCCGCGCCGCCATCGGCAAGGGTGGCCTGCTGCGGAATCCGGCCGACGGGCCGCGCGTCGTCGAGGCCCTTCATGCGTGGCTCGACGGCTTCCCCGGCTGGCGTGCGCTCGGCTTCTGTTCTTCGCCGATCGCCGGGGGCGACGGCAATGGCGAGTTCCTGCTGGCCGGGATCAAGGACCGATGAGCGCCCGCTTCAGGATCACCGCGCTTGGCGCGCAGGGGGACGGCATCGCCGTGTCGGACACGGGGCCGGTCTTCGTGCCGTTCACCCTGCCTGGCGAGACCGTGACGGCGGCGCGGCGCAAGGAAAGGGCCGAGCTGATCGCCGTGATCGAGACCGCGCCCGAGCGGATCGCGCCGGCCTGCCGTCACTTCACGGTCTGCGGCGGTTGCGCGCTCCAGCACATGCGGGACGACGTCTATCTGGCATGGAAGCGGCAGAAGGTGGCCGATGCGCTCCGTGCGCGGCGCATCGAGGCGCCCGTCGCCGGCATCGTGCCCTGCCGTTCGGGCTCGCGCCGTCGCGCGGTCTTCTCGGCGCGGCTTGCGCAGGGCAGGGCGGTGCTTGGCTACAACCGCGCTTTCTCGCACGAAATCATCGACATAGAGGAATGCCCGATCCTCGTGCCGGAGATCGAGGGGAAATTGCCGCTGCTGCGGGAGCTGGCGGGTCGGCTCGGCCGGTCGCGCGACGCGTTCCATCTGACGGTGACGCGCACCGAATCGGGACTGGACGTGGCGGCGGCCGCGAGCGGCCCGCTCTCCGCCGCCGACCGGCTCTCGCTGACCGAATTCGTCGTCGGCTCCGGTTTTGCCCGCCTGTCCGTGGACGGCGAGATCATCGTCGAGCCGAGGAAGCCGCAGGTCGATTTCTCCGGCGTGATGGTGACGCCGCCGCCCGGCGGGTTCCTCCAGGCCGTCGCTTCTGCCGAAGAGGCGATGGCGGAACGTGTCCTGAAGCATCTGGAGGGCGCCAAGCGCGTGGTCGACCTCTTTTCCGGCAGCGGCACCTTCGCGCTTCGGCTGGCGAGGCGTTCCGAGGTTCACGCCGTGGAGGGCGACGCCGCCGCGCTCGCCGCGCTCGATCGGGGGTTTCGCGCGGCGAGCGGCCTGCGCCGCGTCACGACGGAAAAGCGCGACCTTTTCCGCCGGCCCCTGACGGTCAAGGAGCTCGCCGCCTTCGACGGCCTGGTCTTCGATCCGCCGCGCGCCGGCGCGGAGGATCTGTCGCGGCAGATCGCCCGCTCGGACGTGCCGAAGGTGGGCTGACCCTGGCGCGCGATATCGCCATTCTCGTGGCCGGCGGCTACGCGGTCGAAAGCGTCACGCCGGTCGACCAGTTCCTTTGGTCGCCGCATGTCGAGGCCGTCGCCCTGCTGGAGAAGCCGAGAAAGCGGCGGTAGCGGTCCTGCGCTTGAATTGAGCGGAATTTGCGCCTATTTTGACTATGGAACGGCAATTCATGCATGGAGGATCCGTCATGACCGCTGCGATCCTTGAAATTCCGGCTTCCCGCTTCGGCGAAGATCAATCGCCCTTCCTGTCGGCGCGCCGGGTGGCCGAGTTGCTCGGCGTGACGCTCGGCGAACTGGCCGGCCTGATCGGCGTGGCGCGCAATACGCTGGCGGCGAAGGCCGGCGCGCGCAAGGCCGATGCGGCGCTGAGCCCTGTCGTGCGCATCCTGGCGATGGCGGGCGAGATGGCCGGCGACGAGCAGCGCGCCGCGATCTGGTTCAAGCACCAGCCCATTCCCGGCTGGGCCGGCAAGACTGCTTACGATCTGGTCGGCGAGGGCAAGGCCGACAAGGTGCTCGCCTATCTGGAGGCCGTGCGTTCCGGCGTTTATGCCTGACGCTTGGGAGAAGCTCATCCTGTGGCGTGCTTTCGTGCCGCAATGGGCGCACCTGCCCTTGTCGGGAGAGGGGGCGGCGCGCTTCGGCGGCCGCTGGAACCCGGTCGGCGCGCCGGCCATCTATGCCGCGCGCGAGCTTTCTACGGCCTGGGCGGAATACAATCAGGGCTTTGTCCAGCACCCGGCCCTGATCGCACGGATGGAACTGTCCGGCGCGCGGCTGGCCGACCTGACCGATGGCGGGACGCTCGCGGCGCTGGGCGTCGAGGAGACCATCCACAAATGCGAATGGCGCGATGCGCTGGATCGCGGCGACGTGCCGCAAACGCACGGGCTGCGCAAGCGGCTGCTGAAGGAAGGTTGGCACGGTGCCGTCTATCCGTCCTTCATGTCGCCGGGCGGCACCTGCGTGGTGCTCTGGCAATGGAATGGCCGGAACGGACCGCGGCTCGAGGTCGTGGACCCCGACCATCGCCTGCCGAAATCGCCGGCCTCGTGGCTGTGAGGACGGCGGCTGCGGCCTGGACGCTACGCCTGCGTGCCGCCGACCGTCATCTGGTTCATCCTGAGGTGCGGCTGGCCGACGCCGACCGGTACGCCCTGGCCGGCCTTGCCGCAGGTGCCGATGCCCGGATCGAGCTTCATGTCGTTGCCGACCATGGTGACGCGGTGCATGGCGTCCGGCCCGTTGCCGATCAGCATCGCGCCCTTGATGGGCTGCGTCACCTTGCCGTCCTCGATCATGTAGGCCTCGGTGCAGCCGAAGACGAATTTCCCGGAGGTGATGTCGACCTGCCCGCCGCCGAAGGAGACCGCATAGATGCCCTTCTTCACCGAGGCGATGATCTCCTCGGGGGTCATGTCGCCGGCGGTCATGTAGGTGTTCGTCATGCGCGGCATCGGCTGGTGGGCGTAGGATTCGCGCCGGCCGTTGCCGGTGGCCTTCATGCCCATCAGCCGCGCGTTCTGGCGGTCCTGCATGTAGCCGACCAGCTTGCCGTCCTCGATCAGCACGTTGCGCGCCGACGGCGTGCCCTCGTCGTCGACGGTGATCGAGCCGCGCCGCTCCGGGATCGTGCCGTCATCGACCACCGTGACGCCCTTCGCGGCGACCTGCTTGCCGAGCAGGTCCGCGAAGGCGGAGGTCTTCTTGCGGTTGAAGTCGCCTTCCAGGCCGTGACCCACCGCCTCGTGCAGCATGATGCCGGGCCAGCCGGCCGAAAGCACGATGTCGAACGTGCCGGCCGGTGCCGGAGCGGCGGAAAGGTTCACCAGCGCCTGCCGCAGCGCCTCGTCGGCGACGAAGTGCCAGTTGTCCTCGGCCAGGAAGTCGCCAAAACTCTTGCGGCCGCCCATGCCGTAGGAGCCCGTCTCCTGCCGGTCCCCGTCGCCGACCACCACGGATACGTTCATCCTGACCAGCGGGCGGATGTCGCGCACGACCTGGCCGTCGCCGCGCACGATCTCGACATGCTGCCACGATGCGGCGAGCGAGGCCGTCACCTGCCGCACGCGCGGGTCGCTGCCGCGGACATAGGCGTCGATCTCCGTCAGCAGCCTCGCCTTCGCCTCGAAGCCGGGCGCCGCGATCGGGTTCTCGTCCGCGTAGAGATGCCTGTTGGTGCGGGCGGGCGCGTCCGCCAGCGTGCCCGAATAGCCGCCCTTCACCGCCGCCACCGCGTCGGCGGCGCGCAGCAGCGCCGATTCCGACAGTTCGCTGGAATGCGCGTAGCCGGTTGCCTCGCCGGCCACGGCGCGCAGGCCGAAGCCCTGCTCGGTGTTGAAGTTGGCCGTCTTCAGGCGGCCGTTGTCGAACGTCAGCGCTTCGGCCTCCGAATATTCGAGGAACAGCTCCCCGTCGTCTGCGCCGGCGATCGTGTCGGAGACGATCGCCTTCAGCCGATCCTCGGAAACGTCGAATTGCTGAAGAAGGGACTTTGACATCGGCTTGCGCTCTTCTGAATGGGTTGGCGTTGATTTAGGCGCGCGGGCGGGATTTATCCATAGCCGGCTGTCTCGCCGGTCACCTGACGCAGCGCTGTCAGGATCGGTGCGATATTCATGTCCGCGCATTAAAACCGGCTTCCCCGCAACCGAGCGTCCCGGCACATGATGTATCTCCAGCATCTCTGGCTCTACGTCCTGCTCGTGACGGGCATCATCCTCGTGCCGGGCATGGATATGCTCTTCGTCCTCGCCAACGCGCTGACCGGCGGCGCGCGCGCCGGCCTTGCCGCGACCGCGGGCATCATGCTCGGCGGCGTGTGCCACACGCTCATAGGCTTTGCCGCCGTCGCCGTCCTCAGCCGGATGATTCCCGTGGTGGCCTCCGCCATGCTGGCGGCCGGCTCGCTCTACATGATGTGGATCGGCATCACATTGATGCGCAGCAGGATCACGGTGGACGGTGTCGGCGCGGCGCGGCCGAAGCCGGCTCTCCGCATCGCGGCGCAGGGCCTTTTCACCTGTCTGGTCAATCCGAAGGCATGGATGTTCGTGCTGTCGGTCTTCCCGCAGTTCATGAAGCCGCAGTTCGGCCCTCTCGTGCCGCAGGCCGCCGCGATGGGCGCCATCACGGTGCTGGTCCAGGGGCTCGTTTATGGCGGAATGGCGATAGGCGCGGTGCAGGCGCGCCGGGCGCTGGTGCACAACACCGCCGCCACGGTCCGGGTCGGCCAGGCGGCGGGCGCGCTGCTGGCCGCGATCGCGGCGGTCACCCTTTTCCAGGCCGTGGCCTCGCCGTTCTGAGGTCCGGCGGGAAAGCCGCTATTTCGGCAGCGCGGCGAAGCCGTCGGCGAAGCCCTTGAGGTCGACGGGGATGCCGATGCCTTCCTCCGGCGTCTGGAAGACGATGAAGGTGGCGGACTTGCCGTTGGACAGCGTCTCGAGCAGCGGCTTTTCCAGAATCACCTCGGCATAGCAGCCGTCCTGGAAACAGCGCACGAAATAGGCCCGCCCGATGTCCTTGCCGTCGACGTTCAGCCCGAGCCCGTTGGGCAGCAGCACGCCGAGCGGCGCCAGCACGCGCAGGATCTCGGCCTTGTTGTCGGCCGTCCTCAGCACCACGACGGACAGGCCGACCTCCGGCCTGTCCTCGGCCACCACGTTCTGCATCATCGCGCATTGCTCGGCGGTCGCGCCCGCGGGGGTGTCGCAGATGATCGACCATGCGCCGTGAGTCGAGCGTACCTTGCCGCTCGGCTGCGCGCCGGCATCCGATGGAGCGAGCGCCAGCGCGGCCAGCGTGGCCGCGAACGACATTTTCCAGAAACCCAAGCCCATCGGCATTCCTTCGTGAATCAGGACGCTCGCACGTCACGATAACGCGAACAAACGGCTCATCTCGCAGGTAAGCCGCCTGAATTCCTTCTTTTTTCGCGATTCTTGCCTCAAAATGGGCCCGAATTGCGACTGTGTTCCGCGGTCTCTTCCCCCAACGGCCGGCGCGGCCGGGCGGTGCGGGCGCCCCCTTAAAGCAGACGAGGCTTGCGCCTGCCTGCTTCGGCGCGGTCTGTCACGCGCAAAAATGCCGCATGAAGTGCCTTGCTCCTTTCTTGCGGACGGCAAAAGAGTATGTTTGAACGCAACCGGGCGAGGATTCCCTCTTCGCCGGACGTGGCGCGCGCTATTGCGGCCTGCGCCGAGGAATTCGGGAGACACTGAGGGCGATGAGAAGGTTTCTTGCGGGCGGTACGGCCGTCGCCACCCTGCTTTCCACCGTCGCGGCATATGCAGACCAGCCGCGTCCGTGGGAGTGGTATTTCCAGGAGCCGGCCACGAAGATCATGAAAGAGATCGAGTGGTTCAACGCCTACACGCTGTGGTTCATCATTCCGATCACGGTCCTCGTCCTGGTGTTGCTGGCCTATTGCATCATCCGCTTCCGCGAGAGCGTCAATCCGACTCCCTCGCGCACCAGCCACAATACGATGATCGAGGTGATCTGGACGGTCGGCCCGGTGCTCGTGCTGCTGTGCATCGCCGTTCCGTCCTTCAAGCTGCTCAGCGCCCAGTACAATCCGCCCGAGGAGCCGAAGATGACGCTGAAGGCGACCGGCAACCAGTGGAACTGGGATTATGAATACCAGGAAGGCGAGCAGCCGCTTTCGTTCAACTCGGCCCTTCTGGGCGACAGTGACCGCGAGGGGCTCGGCAAGCAGGATCTGGCCACCTATCCGCGTCTCCTTACGGTCGACAACGAACTTGTGGTGCCGGTGAACACGCCCGTGCGCGTGCTCGTGACCGCCTCCGACGTGATCCACGCCTTCGCCATGCCGGCCTTCGGCATCAAGGTGGACGCCGTGCCCGGCCGCATCAACGAGACATGGTTCAACGCCGAGAAGGAGGGCCTTTATTACGGCCAGTGCTCCGAGCTCTGCGGCAAGGACCACGCCTTCATGCCGATCGCCATCCGCGTGGTCAGCCAGCAGCAATACGACGCGTGGTTCACCGCCGCGAAAGCCGATCTGCCCGGCGCGAACAAGGCGCTGATGGCTGCGGTCGAAAGCGCCAGCAAGGTGGCGTCGGCCGGCAACTGAAGCCGCCCGCCGCGTTAAGGACAGGAACGGAGCGTACCCATATGGCAAGCCCCACGGCCCACGACGACCACGGCACCGCCGGCCACCATGCCCATGCCGCCCATGACCATGCCCATGACGACCATGGAGCGCACAAGCCCAGCGGCTGGGTGCGCTGGGTCTACTCGACCAACCACAAGGACATCGGGACCCTCTACCTGATCTTCGCGATCATCGCGGGCATCATCGGCGGCTTCCTGTCGGTGATGATGCGCTGGGAGTTGGCCGAGCCGGGCATCCAGATTTTCTCGGGCCTCGCCCAGATGGTCTACGGCATGAACGGCGACGCCGCCATCGACGGCGGCAAGTCGATGTTCAACGCCTTCACCACCGCGCATGCGCTGATCATGATCTTCTTCATGGTCATGCCGGCAATGATCGGCGGCTTCGCCAACTGGATGGTGCCGATCATGATCGGCGCGCCGGACATGGCGTTCCCGCGCATGAACAACATTTCCTTCTGGCTCCTGCCGCCGGCTTTCTTCCTGCTCATCCTGTCGGCCTTCATGCCGAGCGCGCCGGGCGCCTACGGCGTCGGCGGCGGCTGGACGCTCTATCCGCCGCTATCGACGTCCGGCCAGCCGGGGCCGGCGATGGATCTGGCGATCCTGTCCATCCACATCGCCGGCGCGTCCTCGATCCTCGGGGCGATCAACTTCATCACGACGATCTTCAACATGCGCGCGCCGGGTATGACGCTGCACAAGATGCCGCTCTTCGCCTGGTCCGTGCTGATCACCGCCTTCCTGCTGCTCCTGTCCCTGCCGGTTCTGGCCGGCGGCATCACCATGCTGCTCACCGACCGCAATTTCGGCACGACCTTCTTCACGCCTGACGGCGGCGGCGACCCGATCCTCTACCAGCATCTCTTCTGGTTCTTCGGCCATCCGGAAGTCTACATCCTGATCCTGCCGGGCTTCGGCATCGTCAGCCACGTCATCTCCACCTTCTCGAGGAAGCCGATCTTCGGCTATCTCGGCATGGCCTACGCCATGGTGGCGATCGGCGTCGTCGGCTTCATCGTGTGGGCGCACCACATGTACACCACCGGCATCTCGGTCGACACGCAGCGCTACTTCGTCTTCGCCACGATGGTGATCGCGGTTCCGACGGGGGTGAAGATCTTCTCCTGGATCGCCACCATGTGGGGCGGTTCGATCTCCATGCGCACGCCGATGCTGTGGGCGATCGGTTTCATCTTCCTGTTCACCGTCGGCGGCGTGACCGGCGTGCAGCTCGCCAATGCCGGGCTCGACCGCCCTCTCCACGACACCTACTACGTGGTGGCGCACTTCCACTACGTGCTGTCGCTGGGCGCCGTCTTTGCCATCTTCGCGGCCTGGTACTACTGGTTCCCGAAGATGTCCGGCTACATGTACTCGCCCTTCATCGCACGCCTGCATTTCTGGATGACGTTCATCGGCGTCAACCTGATCTTCTTCCCGCAGCACTTCCTCGGGCTGGCGGGCATGCCGCGCCGCTACATCGACTATCCCGACGCCTTCGCGGGCTGGAACATGGTGTCGTCCTACGGCTCCTACCTGTCCTTCGCCGCCGTCTTCGTCTTCCTCTTCGGCATCTTCGAGGCGTTTTCCCGCAAGCGCATCGCGGGCGCCAATCCGTGGGGCGAGGGCGCGACGACGCTGGAGTGGCAGCTTCCTTCGCCGCCGCCCTACCACCAGTGGGAGCAACTGCCGAAAATCAAGTAGGCGCTGCCGATTCGGAAGCCGCCGCCCGTCGGCGGCTTCGGCCAAACGGACTATCGGAATTTACGCATGGCCCTTGTCGACGAAACACAGCTTGAGGACGGACGCTATCGCCTCTCCGAGGCGACGGCGGGCGACTTCATCCAGTTGTTGAAGCCGCGGGTCATGTCGCTCGTGGTCTTCACCGGCTTCGTCGGCCTGATCGCCGCGCCTGGCGTCGTCAACCCCTTCGTCGCCGTCACGGCCATTCTCTGCATCGCCGTGGGGGCAGGCGCCTCGGGCGCGCTGAACATGTGGTACGACGCCGACATCGACGCGGTCATGACGCGCACGAAGACCCGGCCGATTCCGTCCGGCCGCGTGCAGCCCGGCGAGGCGCTCGTCTTCGGGCTGGTGCTGTCGGCGCTTTCGGTGATGACGCTCGGCGTCTTCGTCAACTGGCTGGCCGGTGCGCTGCTCGCCTTCACCATCTTCTTCTACGCAGTCGTCTACACGATGTGGCTGAAGCGCTGGACCCCGCAGAACATCGTGATCGGCGGCGCGGCGGGCGCCATCCCGCCGGTCATCGGCTGGGCCGCCGCGACCGGGGCCGTCAGCCTGGAAAGCCTGGTCCTGTTCGCCATCGTCTTCCTGTGGACGCCGCCGCATTTCTGGGCGCTCGCGCTGTTCAAGTCGGGCGATTACGAGCGCGCCGGCATTCCCATGATGCCGAACGTCGCGGGGGAAGCCTCGACCCGGCGCCAGATTTTCGCCTACACGCTTGTCGTCGCGGCCGTCGGCGTGCTGCCCTGGCCGCTCGGCTATGCGAGCCCCGGCTACGGCCTCATCGCCGCGCTGCTCGGCTTGGGATTCGTCTGGTACGCCTGGAAGGTGCTGGCCATGCCGGACGGCGACCGCGACATGAAGCCCGCCAAGGCCCTGTTCGGCTATTCTCTTCTCTATCTCTTCGCGATCTTCGCCGCCTATCTCGCCGATTCGGTCCTGGCGCGCATCGCGTCGGCAGGTGGGGCGTGACGGCCGTGGAGTTGAAGACCGTCAAGCCCACCGAGGCGCAGAAGAAGGCGCAGCGCAGCCGCTCCATCGCGATCGCCGTCGCGCTCGGCCTGTTCGTGATCCTCGTCTACGTCATCAGCATCGTCCGGCTGGGTCCGGCGGCGCTCAGCGGCGGCGGCATGTGAGCGCCATGAGCGACGGCCGCCCCCAAGTATCGCTTGCTCCCAACCGCGCCAACCGCATCGTGGCCGGCGTCTGCGTAGCGTTTTTCGTCGGCATGATCGGCGCTTCCTACGCCGCCGTTCCCCTCTATGCGATGTTCTGCCGCGTGACCGGCTATGGTGGGACCACCCAGCGCGTCACCCAGTATGCGGACCGCGTCCTCGACCGGAAGGTGACGATTCGTTTCGATGCCAACGTCGCCGGCGGTCTGCCCTGGGAGTTCCGGCCCGACCAGCGCGAGGTCACGATCAAGATCGGAGAGACCGCGAAGATCGGCTACACGGCGAGGAATCTTTTCGAGACGCCGTCCTCGGGCCGGGCCACCTTCAACGTCACGCCGGAGCTTGCCGGCGCCTATTTCAACAAGGTCGAGTGCTTCTGCTTCACCGAGACCAGTCTGAAGCCGGGCGAGACGCTCGACATGCCGGTGGTGTTCTATGTCGATCCCGACATCATCACCGTGCCGGAACTGAAGAACATCCAGACGATCACGCTGTCCTATACCTTCTTCCCGGACACCGGCGAAAAGCCGGTTGCGGAAGCGCCGGCTGCGGTGCAAGGAGAGCGGGGAACCAAGACCGAGAGCATCGGGGGCTGACATGGCTGACGCGCACGCCAAGCATCACGACTATCACATCATCGACCCGAGCCCGTGGCCGTTCATCGGCTCTGTCGGCGCCCTCGTCACCGCGCTCGGCGGCGTCGCCTACATGCAGTATCTGAAGGGCAACGAGTTCCATCCCTTCGGCTTCAACATCGCCGGTCCGTGGATCTTCGTCGTCGGCGTGCTGATCGTCCTCTACACCATGTTCTCCTGGTGGTCGGACACGATCAAGGAGGCGCATGAGGGCCATCATTCGCGCGTCGTGGCGCTGCATCTGCGCTACGGCATGATCATGTTCATCGCCTCGGAGGTGATGTTCTTCGTCGCCTGGTTCTGGGCCTATTTCGACGCCAGCCTGTTCCCGGGCGAGGCCGAGCAGGTGGCGCGCGCCGCCTTCACCGGCGGACAGTGGCCGCCGAAGGGCATCGAGGTGCTCGATCCCTTCCACCTGCCGCTCTACAACACGATCATCCTGCTTCTGTCCGGCACCACCGTGACCTGGGCGCACCACGCATTGCTGCACAACGACCGCAAGGGCCTGGTCTACGGGCTCGCGCTGACGGTCGCGCTCGGCGTTCTCTTCTCCTTCGTCCAGGCCTACGAGTACATCCACGCGCCGTTCGGCTTCAAGGATTCCATCTACGGCGCGACCTTCTTCATGGCGACCGGCTTCCATGGCTTCCACGTCTTCGTCGGCACGATCTTCCTGCTGGTCTGCCTGATCCGGGCGATGGCGGGCGACTTCACGCCGAAGCAGCATTTCGGCTTCGAGGCCGCCGCCTGGTACTGGCACTTCGTCGACGTGGTGTGGCTCTTCCTGTTCGCCTGCATCTATGTCTGGGGTTCCTGGGGCGCGGCCATCGAAGGCCATTGACCGGCCTCCCCACCGGCATTCGAAAAGGCGGCTGCGGCAACGCGGCCGCCTTTTTCTTGGGGACGCCGTCTGGACGGCGCGCCGGCGCGCGGCCACATAGGAAGAATTCCGGCAAAAGTGCGGAGCGGTTTGCGTCCGGAACTGCATAAAACGGAAAACGAGATCGTTTTCTCGATCCGAGGGAAAAGTGGAAACGCTCCGGGGACGGATGATGGAAACGCCGATGTCGAACGGAATGGCCTCATGACCGGACAGGACAAGGCCGTCTGGCCTCCCGTCGAGCCGATTAGCGCGGGCTTGAAAGGGCGCTGCCCGCGCTGCGGCGAGGGCAAGCTGTTCTCGGGCTTCCTCACGGTTGGCAAGCGCTGCGGCGTCTGCGGGCTGGACTACGATTTCGCCGACGCGGGCGACGGGCCCGCGGTGTTCGTGATCCTCATCATGGGCTTCGTCGTCGTCGGCCTTGCGCTCTGGGCCGAACTGACCTTCTCGCCGCCGCTCTGGTTGCATTTCATCCTGTGGCTGCCGCTGGCGGTGGTCCTCTGCCTGCTGCCGCTGCGGCTGCTCAAGGGCGTCTTGATCGACCTGCAATATGCCAACAAGGCGGCCGAGGGACGCCTGGACCGCGGTGATGGCGGCTGAGGCGGGATTGACGGCGTCGCGCAGGGCGCCGCCCGGCTGGCGCGCCTATGCGGCCGCCGCCGTCGCTTTTGCCGTGCTCGTCGGGCTGGGCACGTGGCAGGTGCAGCGGCTCCACTGGAAGGAGAACCTGATCGCCACGATCGAGGAGCGGCGGCATTCCGAGCCGCAGCCGCTTGCCGGGGTCGAGCGCATCTATGCGGCCACGGGCGAGGTGGATTACCAGCCCGTGCGGCTGTCGGGCACGTTCCTGCATGACAAGGAGCAGTTCTTCTTCGCCACCTGGAAGGGGGCGACGGGCTATTACGTCTACACGCCGCTGCGGCTCGACGACGGCCGCTTCGTGCTGGTCAACCGCGGCTTCGTTCCCTACGAGCTGAAGGATCGGGCCAGGCGCCCGCAGGGTGAGACGGCGGGTCCGGTGACGGTCACGGGGCTCGCGCGCAACCCTCTGGCCGGCAAGCCGTCAAGCATCATCCCGGACAACGATCCGGCCAAGAACATCTTCTACTGGAAGGACCGCGACGCGATGGCCGCCAATGCGGGCCTGGAACCCGGCAGGCTGGTTCCCTTCTTCGTCGACGCCGACGCCGCGCCCAATCCGGGCGGCCTGCCGGAAGGCGGCGTCACCCAGATCGACCTGCCAAACAATCATCTCCAATATGCGCTGACCTGGTATGGCCTCGCGGCGGCGCTGGCGGCCGTGTTCGCCAGCTTCGTTTTCCGCAACCGCGCCAAAGCTTGACAGCGCCGCACCCGGCGCGCGATGTCGGCGCCGTCAACCGTCCGGACCCCATGACCGTTCCCAAATCCCCGCTGACCATCCGCCTGTGCGGCCCGCGCGGCTTCTGCGCCGGGGTGGACCGCGCCATCCAGATCGTCGTGCTGGCCCTCAAGAAATACGGCGCGCCGGTCTATGTGCGCCACGAGATCGTGCACAACCGCTACGTGGTGGAGGGCTTGCAGAACCTCGGCGCCGTCTTCATCGAGGAACTGCACGAGATCCCGCCGCAGCACCGCGACGCGCCCGTCGTGTTCTCCGCCCACGGCGTGCCGAAATCCGTCCCGGCGGATGCCCAGGCCCGCAACCTCTTCTATCTCGATGCCACCTGTCCGCTCGTCTCCAAGGTGCACAAGCAGGCGATGCGCCATCAGCGGCTCGGCCGCCACGTGATCCTGATCGGCCATGCCGGCCATCCCGAGGTGATCGGCACGATGGGGCAACTGCCCGAGGGCGCGGTGACGCTGGTGGAGACGGAAGCCGGGGCCGGGACGTTCGCCGCGCCGGCCGGGACGCCGCTCGGCTTCGTCACCCAGACCACGCTTTCGGTGGAGGACACGGCGGGCATCATCCGTGCCCTTCGGGAGCGGTTTCCGGATATCCAGGCGCCGGCCGCCGAATCGATCTGCTATGCGACGACCAACCGGCAGGAGGCGGTGAAGGCCGCAGCCCCCGGCGCCGATCTCTTCCTGGTGGTCGGGGCGCCGAATTCGTCCAATTCGCGCCGCCTCGTGGAGGTCGCCGAGCGAGCCGGCGCCGGCCGCTCCCTGCTGGTGCAGCGCGCCGCCGAGATTCCATGGGGCGAGGTCGGCGGCATACGCACGCTCGGCCTCTCCGCCGGGGCGTCCGCGCCGGAGATCATCGTCGACGAGATCGTCGACGCGTTCCGCGCGCGCTTCGACGTCACGGTGGAGCTGGCGGTCACGGCGCAGGAGACGGAAGACTTCCCCGTCATGCGCGTGCTGCGCGACGTCGAGCTGACGACCGCCGACATGGCCTTCGTGAACGGAACGCGCTGATGGCTGTCTATACGGATGTCACCGAGGTCGAGCTGACGGAATTCCTGCGCGGCTACGACGTGGGCGGGCTGCTCTCCTACAAGGGGATCGCCGAGGGGTCGGAGAACTCCAACTTCCTGCTGCACACCGAGCACGCCCCCTTTATCCTCACCCTCTACGAAAGGCGCGTCGAGAAGGCGGACCTGCCGTTCTTTCTGGGTCTCATGGAGCATCTGGCGAAGAAAGGGATTTCCTGCCCGCTGCCGGTGCGCCGCCGCGACGGAGCCGTGATCGGCACGCTGGCCGGCAAGCCGGCCGCGCTGATCACCTTTCTGGAGGGGATGTGGTTGCGGCGCCCCAATGCGGCGAACTGCCGGGAGGTCGGCAAGGCGCTCGCCGCGCTTCATGTGGCGAGCGCCGATTTTACCCTGTCGCGGCCGAACGCGCTCGACATCGAAGGCTGGCGCACGCTGTGGGCCGGTTCGCGCGAGCGCGCCCATGAGGTCGACCCCGGCCTCGCCGCCGAGGTCGATCGGGATTTCGCGATCCTCGCCGCAGGCTGGCCCGCCGGCCTTCCCGCCGGCGTGATCCACGCCGACCTCTTTCCGGACAACGTCTTCTTCCTCGGCAACAGGCTGTCAGGGCTCATCGATTTCTATTTCGCCTGCAACGATCTTTACGCCTACGACCTCGCGATCTGCATCAATGCCTGGTGCTTCGAGAAGGACGGAGCGTTCAACCTCACCAAGGGCAGGGCGCTCCTGGAGGGCTACCTGGCGGCGCGGCCGCTCTCGGACGCCGAGATCGAGGCGCTGCCGCTCCTGGCGCGGGGCGCCGCGCTCCGCTTCATGCTGACCCGCCTTTATGACTGGCTTACCATCCCGGACGGCGCGCTGGTCCAGAAGCGCGATCCGACGGAGTATATCCGCAAGCTGCGGTTCCACCGCAGCATCGTCTCGGCCAGCGAATACGGAATGCCATGAAACGTGTCGAGATCTTCACCGATGGTGCCTGCTCGGGCAATCCCGGCCCCGGCGGCTGGGGTGCCATCCTGCGCTTCAACGGCGCGACCAGGGAGCTGAACGGCGGTGAGGCCGAGACGACCAACAACCGCATGGAGCTGATGGCGGCGATCCAGGCGCTTTCCGCGCTGAAGGAGCCGGTGGAGGCCGATGTCTACACCGACAGCAACTACGTCAAGGACGGCATCGGCGGCTGGATCGAGGGCTGGAAGCGCAATGGCTGGAAGACCGCCGCCAGGAAGCCGGTGAAGAACGCCGAGCTGTGGCAGGCGCTCGACGAGGCACGCAGGCGCCACAAGGTGAACTGGCACTGGGTGAAGGGCCACGACGGCCATCCCGAGAACGAGCGCGCCGACGAGCTCGCCCGGCTGGGCATGGCGCCCTTCAAGCCCGCGCGCGCCCGGCTTGATGTGGTGGCGGCGAGCCCTTCGCCAAAGTCCGCGCCTGCCCGGCAGCCGAAGAATCCGGCCGGCGCGAGGAAACCGCGCCGGTCGTCGCAGAGCTATTGAACGTCCGACGGCGGAAGAACGCTCAGAGCTGCTCGAGGATGTGCGACGCGCCCGAGACGTTCACGCCGGGCTTGTCCTCGACATTGATCGTTTTCACGACACCGTCCTCGACGATCATCGAGAAGCGCTTGGAGCGCAGCCCCATGGCGGCGGTGCTGAGATCCGTGTCGAGACCGGTTTTCCGGACGAAGTCGCCGTTGCCGTCCGACAGGTAGAGTATCTTGCCTTCGCCGCCGGTGAAGCGCGCCCAGGCGCCCATGACGTGCTGGTCGTTGGTCGCCACGACGGCGATCGTATCGACGCCACGCGCGAGGATGGCGTCGTGGTTTTCGATGTAGCCCGGCAGGTGGTTGTTGCTGCATGTCGGGGTGAAGGCGCCCGGCACCCCGAACAGCACGACCTTCTTGCCCGCAAAGATATCGGCCGTCGACAGGTCCTTGCTGCCGTCCGCCGTGATCGTCTTGAAAGTCGTGTCCGGCAGCTTCTCGCCCACGGTGATCGTCATCATGATCTCTTTCGCGTTTGATGGTCAGGCGTGGAGTTAGAGCGCACGGCCGCCCGGCGCAAGAGAGCCGCCGCAATTTGCGGTTCCGCTCAGGGAAAGGGAGGAGGCCCTCGACCGCGCCCTTGTCGCTGACCAGCGTGTAGGCGAGGCCCGCGCCGGCGGGCTTTGCGGCGGGCGCGGTGAGGATGGGCACGGTGAACACGGTCCGCCCCCCGCTGCTGCCGTTCTTCACCGGCGGGCCGAACATGTAGTCTTCCGTGCCGGCAAGGAAGAGGTCGCCGATCTCGGAACCCGGCGGCACGCTCGCCGCGACGGTCAGCTGCTTCGGGTCGCTTCTCAGGAGCTGCGCTTCGAAGCCGTTCCCGGCCGGACCCGGGAGCGCCTGCCGGGCTGCGGCGAGAAGTGCGGCATCGTCGGGACTGTCGGCCTCCCCCGCCGGATCGAGGACGAGATGTGCCTGCACCGGAACGCAGATCGTCTGGCAGATGCCGATAAAGATGTCCGCCCGGATTTCGGCGGGGCCTGTGGAGGCGATGCGGAAATCGACGGGGAAGTCGACGGAATGCTTGTAGCCGACCCAGACGCCGGACTCGTCGTTGAACCGCAACGGGGCGGGGAAGCGGATCTCGGCGGCGGCGATGTTCGCGCTCTTCGAGACGTCGACGCTCGGCGGCACGCCCGATCCGCCCGGGTCGCGCCAATAGGTCTTCCAGCCGGGCTTCAGGTCGATCGTCAGCACGCCGTGGATGATCCCGTCCGCATCGGCCGGGCCGCTGGTGACGAGGCGCAGCCGGGCGCCTTCGGTGGAGAACCAGGCGCTGGACGAGGCCGATGCGGGGGCCGCGGCAAGCGTCAGGAGAAGGAAGGCGGCGAGCGTGAGGCGCATCGGCGTTTTCTGGTCCATCGGTCGCCGCTTCACAAGTGCGATGCGCCTCGATGGCCCATCAAAGCTGCGCGAGCGGGCGCAGGCCGCCCCCTTTTTCACGGGCGAAGAAGTTTGGGCGACGGCCTTCAAACAGCCCCGGAAACGCGTTAGGCTCCGTTCATGGACTTGCTGCGGCAGAAGACTTCGAGGCATGGCAGAGGCTACCTCGACGATCATTTCCTCATCGCCATGCCGGGTATGAGGGACGACCGTTTCGCGCGTTCCGTGATCTATCTGTGCGCGCACAGCGCGGAAGGCGCCATGGGCCTGATCATCAACCAGGCCCAGAAAATGCGCTTCCCGGATCTCGTGGTCCAGCTCGGCATCATGAAGGAACACGAGACCATTCGCCTGCCGCCGATGGCGCGCGACTTCGTGGTGCGCAATGGCGGCCCCGTCGACCGCAGCCGCGGTTTCGTGCTGCATTCCGACGATTATCGCGTCGAATCCTCCCTGCCGGTGTCGAACGACGTCTGCCTGACCGCGACCGTGGATATCCTGCGCGCCATATCGAACGGCCGTGGCCCCCGCCATGCGCTGATGGCGCTCGGCTATTCGGGCTGGGGCGCCGGCCAGCTGGAGAACGAGATCGCGGAGAACGGCTGGCTGGCGTGCCCCGCCAGCACGGAGCTCCTTTTCGATTCCGACATCGATCGCAAATATGACCGCATCCTGGCGTCCATCGGCGTCGACCTGTCGCGTCTCAGCAGCCTTGCCGGCCACGCCTGACCCCGCGAGGCGGGGAAGCGCTTCAGGGCCGATTCCTCATGTTTGCGCGGCGGCCTGGGCCTGATCCTTGAGCATCTTGAGGGCCGCATCGGCGGAAACGGGCATGCCGAACATGTAGCTCTGCGCGTATTCGCAGCCCATCTGCCGAAGCTGGAGCACGTCGCTCTCGTCGGCCACGCCCTCCACCACGACGCTCAAGCCCAGCTCGTGCGCCATGTTGACCATCGAGCGCACCAGGACCGTGCGCTTGGGCGTCTTGTCGTCGAGGAAGCTCTTGTCGATCTTGATCGTGTCGAAGGGAAAGCGCGTCAGATAGGACAGCGACGAATAGCCGGTGCCGAAATCGTCCAGCGACAGGCCGATACCGAGTTTCCTGAGTCGCATGAGCACATGGGCGGCCTGCTCGGGATTGTCCATGACGAGGGATTCCGTCAGCTCCAGCCGGAAGCTGCGCGGTTGAAGGCCGGAGCGCGCAATGACGGACTTCACGTCGCTGACGAGGTCCCGACGCAGGAGCTGGCGGCTGGAGAGGTTGACGGAGACGAAAAGCGGCACGTCGGTCGTCTGGCGCTGCCAGATCGCCAGATCTTCCGCGGCGCGCTGCATGGCGAAAAGCCCGAGCTGGACGATCAGCCCGCAATTTTCCGCGACCGGGATGAAATCCGACGGCGGGATGAGCCCACGGCGCGGGTGGTCCCAGCGCAGCAGGGCCTCGAAGCCGGCCACGGTACGGTCCTCGATTCGCACGATCGGCTGGTAGGCGAGCGCGATCTCTTCGCGTTCGAGCGCCCGGCGCAGGTCGGATTCGAGCTGGAGGCGGTCTGTTCCCACGGTGCGGAAGGCCGGCCGGAAGGGCTCGATGCGGTCGCCGCCGAAGCGCTTGGCCTGATGCATGGCGAGCTCGGCGTCCTTGACCAGATCCTCCGCGCTCGATGCGCCGGCCGTCAGGCTGATGAGGCCGATCGAGGCCGTCAGCACGATCTCGCGCTTGGCGAAGGTGATCGGCGTCTGGATGGCCTTCTTCACGGCCTCGGCGATGCTGGCGATCTGTGCGGGATCGTGCTCGGAAAGCAGCAGCATCGCGAACATGTCGCCGCTGAAGCGCGACAGCGCGTCGCTCGGCTTGAGCAGGCGGAAGAGGCGGCGCGAGATGGTGAGCAGGATGGTGTCGCCGGCCGAGATTCCGAGCCCGTCATTCACCTGCTTGAAGCGGTCTATGTCGATGACCAGGACGGTCGGCCGCACCTTGTCCTCGGACTGGGCGATGGACACCACCGCGTCGAGGCGGCTCATGAACAGCTCGCGGCTCGGCAGGCCGGTCAGATTGTCGTGCACGGCGTCGTGCAGCAGGCGCTCCTCGGCCTTCTTCTGCTCGGTCACGTCGACGAGCGTGCCGACGCAGCGCAGCACCTCGCCGTCGGAGCCGACGACCGGGCGGGCGCGCAGCGCGAACCAGTGATAGTGCCCGTCCGAGCCGCGCAGCCGGAAATTCTGCGCCACCTTGCCGCGCCGGTGCTCGAGCACCACGTCGAGCGTCGTGCGGAACGTGTCGCGGTCATCGGCATGCAGCGCCGGCAGCCAGGTCCGCGCCGGGCCGCCGAGGCTGTTGGCGGGCAGGCCGAGCTGGAGGCTGATGTCGGGCCGAGTCACCACGCGGTCGCGCAGCACGTCCCAGTCCCAGACGATGTCGCCCGATCCGGCGACCGCCAGCGCCTGCCGCTCCAGGTCGCTGAACAGGCCGTTGTTGAGCGCGCCGCCGGCGAAGGCGTGCTGCATCACGGTAAAGCCGATCAAGAGGATGATGAGGACGAGGCCGCCGCCGAGCGCGGGCTGGATGATGTCGTTGTCGAGAAGGCCGGTGATCGTGGCCCACGACCCGGCGACCCATACCAGCACCATCAGCCAGCTCGGGATGAGCATCACCGCGCGGTCGTAGCTGCGGATGCCGAGATAGACGATGAGCAGCGCGCCGATGACAGCCGTGCCGGCGAAGGAGATCCGCGCCGCGCCGGCCGCCATCGCCGGATCGTAGACGGAGACCCCCGCCGCGGCGAGCAGGCCGAGCACCCAGATGATGGCACCGTAGCTGAAATGGCCGTGCCAGCGGTTGAGGTTGAGATAGGCGAAGAGGAAGATCACCAGCGTGCCGGCCAGCGCGACCTCGGTCCCGGCGCGCCAGATCTGCTCGTTGCCCGGCGAGATGGCGATGACCTTGGAGAGGAAGCCGAAATCGACGCAGATATAGGCCAGAACCGCCCATGCGAGCGCCGCCGTGGCGGGGAACATCGAGGTGCCCTTGACCACGAAGAGGATGGTCAGGAAGAGCGCCAGCAGGCCGGAGATGCCGATGACGATGCCCTTGTAGAGCGTGTAGGAATTGACGGTGTCCTTGTAGGAATCCGGGTCCCAGAGATAGACCTGAGGCAGCTTGGAGGCCCCGAGTTCAGCCACGAAGGTGACGACCGTTCCGGGGTTCAGCGTGACGCGGAAGACGTCCGAATCGGGACTCGTCTGGCGGTCGAGCGCGAAGCCTTCGCTCGGCGTGATCGCCACGATGCGGTTGGCGCCGAGATCCGGCCAGAAGAAGCCCGAATTGACCAGCCGGAAATGCGGGGCGACGATCAGCCGGTCGATCTGCTGGTCGGAGGTGTTTGCGAGCGCGAACACGGCCCAGTCGCCGCTGGATTTCTGGTCCTTCGCCTCGACCTCGATGCGCCGCACGATCCCGTCCGGGCCGGGTATGGTGGAGACCTGGAAATTTTCGCCCTGATTGTGGTGGATGTCGACGGCGCGCGACAGATCCAGCGCCACGTCGTCCCGCGAGATCTTGATCGCCTCCGCCGCCAGGCTGCCCGGGGCGAGCGCCATGAGGGAAAGCAGCGCGGCCAGAAGGGCGGCGAGCATGGAAGGGAAGGCCCGCGGCCTCACGAAAAAGCCTCTTTCATATGCCGCGAACATCCGTGCTTATGATGGCGTAAAGATAATGGTCCTGCCACGCTCCGTTGATGAGCAGGTAGGACCGCAACAGCCCTTCGCGCTGAAATCCGGCTTTTTCAAGCACGCGTATGGACCGCGCATTGTCGGGAATACAGGCCGCCTCGACGCGATGCAACCGCATGGTGTCGAAGGCGTGGCGCAGCACGAGCCGCACGCTTTCCAGCATCATGCCCTTTCCGGCGAAGGATTCGCCGATCCAGTAGCCGATCTGGCCGCTTTGCGCGACGCCGTAGCGGATGTTTCCCAGCGTAATGCCGCCGGCGAGTTTTCCACCGATATTCTCGAAGATGAGGAGAGGAATGGCCGTGCCCTGCGCGAAATCCTCCCTGTAGCGGGAAACGCGGTGGCGCCAGCCGGAGCGGTCGAGTTCGTCGGGGGCCCAGCGCGGCTCCCAGGGTTCCAGAAAGGCGCGGCTGTTGCCGCGCAGCCTCGCCCACTCCTGATAGTCGCCGCGCTCGGGCAGCCGCAGGGTCACTCTCTTGCCGTGAAGGGAGAGGCTTTCCCGCCGGCTGAAGGGCAGCGCCAGCATCGGTCGGGAGGGTCAGACGGCGAGCTTCTGTTCGCTCGCCGGCAGACCGGGCAAAGTCGCGCGAATCCGCTCGTAGGGCGCAAGCCCGCTGACCGGCCCGATCGCCGCGACGGTCGGCGTGGTCGAGAACAGCCGTCCGGAAAGATCGGTCAGCCGCTCGACGGTGAGCTTCGAAAGGCGGTCGACCAGTTCCTCCTTGGGGATGGGGCGGCCGAACAGCAGCAACTGGCGGGCGATCTGCGAGGCGCGGCTCGATGCGCTCTCGCCCGACATGACGAGCCCGGCATGGTACTGCGCCCGTGCCCGGTTCAGTTCCTCGGGCAGGATCCGCTCGCCCGCCCGGCGCAATTCCTCGACGATGACAGGAAGCAGCTTTGCAATGTCGGTTTCGCCGGTGGCGGCATGCACGCCGAAGAGCCCGGTGTCGGAAAAACCCCAGTGGAAGGCGTAGACCGAGTAGCAGAGGCCGCGTTTCTCGCGCACCTCCTGGAAGAGGCGCGACGACATTCCGCCGCCGAGGATCATCGACAGGACCTGCGAGGCATAGAAGTCGCGCACATGGTAGGCACGGCCCTCGAAGCCGAGCACGACCTGCGCGTCCATCAGGTCGCGCACCTCGCGGAAATCGCCGCCGAAATAGTTGGCGGGCAGGGGCTCCTCGTAGGCCGAGGTGGCGCGGAACGCGCCGAGGCGCTTCTCCACCTCCCGCACGAAGGTGTCGTGCGCGACGCCGCCGGCCGCGACCACGACCATGCGGTCTGCGCCGTACTGGCGTTCCAGAAAGTCGTGGAGCTGCCGCGAGGTGAAGGATTTAACCGTTTCGGGCGTGCCGAGGATCGAGCGGCCGATCGGCTGGTTGCGGAAGGCGGCCTCGGTGAAGCGGTCGAACACGATGTCGTCGGGCGTATCGTGCGCCGCGCCGATCTCCTGGAGGATGACGTGCTGCTCGCGCTCCAGTTCGACGGGATCGAATTTCGAGTCGGTCAGGATGTCCGCCAGTATGTCGATCGCCAGCGGCATGTCGCGGCCGAGCACGCGCGCGAAGAAGGACGTGGTCTCGACGCTTGTCGCGGCGTTGATCTCGCCGCCGACATTCTCGATGTCGGACGCGATCTGGAAGGCGCTGCGGCTGCCGGTGCCCTTGAACGCCATGTGTTCGAGCAGGTGCGCGATGCCGTGCTCGTCATCCCGCTCGTTGCGCGCGCCGGACTTCACCCAGACGCCGAGCGCCACGGATTCCACGCCGGGAAGGGTTTCGGTGGCGACCGTCAGGCCGTTCGACAGCCGGCTTACCTCTACGCCCATATGCATCCTTCTCCCTGGAGTCTGCTCGCGCTTCTAAAGCGCCGCTCGGGACCGGCGGCGGATGTGATCCTCGACCGTTTGCAGGTCCCCGGCCAATACATTGAACTTTTCGGGACGTTCCATCAAGTCCGCCAGCCGCGCGGGCAGCGCCGGCTCGACGCCGCAGGCCGCCCTGACGGCATCGGGGAACTTCGCCGGATGGGCCGTCCCGAGGATCACCGTCGGGCTGCCGCTCTCCATGCGCTCCGCGACCTGCACGGCGGTCGCCGTGTGCGGATCGAGGAGATAGCCGCTTTCCTTCAGCGTCCGGGCGATCGTCGCGGCGGTCTCGTCCATGGTCGAGCGGCCGGCGTCGAATTCGCTGCGGATCGCCGCCAGCGCCGCATCCGGGATACGGAAGGCGCCCGACTGTTGCAGGCTCGCCATCGAGCCGCGCACGGCCGCGGCGTCGCGTCCGCAGGCTTCGAAGAGCAGGCGCTCGAAATTCGAGGAGATCTGGATGTCCATCGACGGCGAGGTGGTGGCGACCACGCCCTGCATCCGGTATTCGCCCGAAGCGAGCGTGCGCGCGAGGATGTCGTTGTCGTTGGTGGCGATGACCAGCCGGTCGATCGGCAGCCCCATGCGCTTGGCCGCGTAGCCCGCGAAAATGTCTCCGAAGTTTCCGGTCGGCACGACGAAGGAGATGGGGCGGTCAGGCGCGCCGAGCGACAGGCCCGCGGTGAAGTAGTAGACGATCTGGGCCATGATGCGGGCCCAGTTGATCGAGTTGACGCCCGACAGCGACAGCGCGTCGCGGAAGGCGTGATCGTTGAACATGGCCTTCACGAGGCCCTGGCAGTCGTCGAAATTGCCCTCGATCGCCAGCGCGTGGACGTTGGCGGCGTTATTCGTCGTCATCTGCCGCTGCTGCACCGGCGAAACGCGGCCATGCGGGAAGAGGATGAAGATGTCGGTCCGCTCGCGTCCGGCGAAGGCCTCGATCGCCGCGCCGCCGGTGTCGCCCGAGGTCGCGCCCACGATGGTCGCCCGCTCGCCCCGCTCGGCGAGCAGATGGTCCATCAGGCGCGCCAGCAACTGCATGGCGACATCCTTGAAGGCCAGCGTCGGGCCGTGAAACAGTTCCAGCACGAAGGTGTTCCGCCCGATCTGCACGAGCGGGCACACGGCCGGATGGCGGAAGCTCGCATAGGCGTCGCGCGCCATCCGCTCGAAATCTGCGGCCGCCACCTCGCCGCCGAGGAAGGGCGTCAGCACGCGGATCGCCACGTCGGCATAGGAAAGCCCGCGCAGCGCACGGATGTCGTCGGCCGAAAGGCGCGGCCATTCCTTCGGCAGGTAGAGGCCGCCGTCGCGCGCCAGCCCGGCCAGCACCGCGTCGCGGAAACCCAGGACGGGCGCTTCTCCTCTTGTGCTCACATAGTTCATGGTCGGTGCCCCATCGGGTGAAGTGTCAAAGAGCTGTGGCTGTCACGGCAAATCTGCGCGCCGTCGGTCGCATTTTGGCCGGCCGGTTGCTATAGAGCGGCAGTCCCGAAAGATGGAAGCCCGAGAGCAGGTTCGCATGAGGTTCCGTTTGTCCGTTCATCGCCCCGATCGCCTTGTGTCGTTCTGCTTCTTTTCCGGCTTTATGCTCCTCGCCGCCGGTTGCCAATCCGGCGACGGGGCCGGTGCGCTCTGCTCCGCGGCCACGGGTGCCAAGAGCGCGGGCGAGAAGGTCACGGAGGCCGAGCTGCGCGCCTATTGCCC